>VGYC01000178.1 GCA_016873095.1 Planctomycetota bacterium
ACCAACCCGGCATCCGTAACCGACTTGAAGGAAAGGTCTAATTCCTGGAGCATTTTCAGGCCCTTCACGTTGGCAAGGCCATCTTCGGTCACGTGAACCCCCCAGATGGATAGTCTCTGATCTGAAGGTTCTTGAAAGTTCTCAGATTGGCAAGATCTATGTCTTTCGCCTTGTACAACTTGACAGCAATCACAGTTTTCTCGTCACCGTCTCGATTGACCGTCCCGCCGAGCTTTTCGATTGCCGCGACAGGTCCCTCCTCACTCCGCAAGCACGTGACAAACCCCGCGAGAACTGCCGTCAGTCCGACGACCGACATGGCCATCGACCATTTCTTGGCTTTGCGGTACATGAGATCTTCCGATGGAGCAGCCAAAGTTTCGTTACCCTTCGCTCCATGTCAGCACCACCTTGCCGGATTCGCCGCTGAGCATGGCGTCGAAGCCTTTCTGGAAGTCCGTGTAGGGCAGGCGATGGGTGATGACGGGGCTGATGTCGAGGCCGGATTGCAGCATGACGGTCATCTTGTACCACGTCTCATACATCTCGCGGCCATAGATGCCGCGGATGGTCAGCATGTTGAAGATGACCAGGTTCCAGTCGATGGCAGTTTGCTTCTCGGGAATGCCGAGCATGGCGATCTTGCCGCCGTGGGCCATGTTGGCGAGCATGTCGCGGAACGCCTGATCGTTGCCAGACATCTCAAGACCAACGTCGAAGCCCTCTTTCATGCCGAGCTTTTTTTGGGCGTCGCTGATCGTCTCGTGACGGACGTCGATGGCCAGGGAAGCGCCCATGCGGCGAGCCAGGTCGAGACGAAACGGATTGACGTCGGTGACGACGACGTGCCGGGCGCCGGCATGGCGGACCACGCCGGCGGCCATCACGCCGATGGGCCCGGCCCCGGTGATGAGCACATCCTCTCCGAGCACGTCGAAGGCGAGCGCGGTATGCACGGCGTTGCCGAAGGGGTCGAAGATGGCCTGCACGTTGCGCGGGATGTTCGGATCGTGCAGCCAGACGTTGGTCATGGGCAGGGCGAGAAACTCGGCGAAGGCGCCGGGACGGTTGACGCCGACGCCCCTGGTGTCCTTGCACAGGTGCCGTCGGCCGGCGAGGCAATTGCGGCACCGGCCGCAGACCACGTGTCCCTCGCCGCTGACGATCTCGCCTTCATGAAAGTCCTTGACGTTGGAACCGACCTCGACAATCCGGCCGACGAACTCGTGCCCGACCGCCATCGGCACCGGAATCGTGCGCCGTGCCCATTCGTCCCAGCGGTAGATGTGCACGTCCGTACCGCAGATGCCGGTACGTAGCACCTGAATGAGGACATCGTTGATGCCGATGGTTGGAACGGGGATTTCTTCCAACCACAGTCCCGGCTCAGCCTTCTTCTTGACCAGGGCCTTCATGAAGCGCGTACCTTTGCCACGGCGCGAAGAGACTCCCACTTCTCAAGAAGAAAGATATGGAATCCGTCGCCGGCGAGGCTAGCGCAACTGCACCGGCAGCGCCAGACGCTTGCCCGCGCGGATGATGTTGAGGGTGACGCGGTCGCCGATGAGAAAATTCTGGCGGACGTGGCCGAGAAACTCTTGAACGGTCATGTCCAGACGGCGGTTGTCGATGCCGGTGATGATGTCACCCTCGCGGACGCCCATCGCCTGCGCCTCGGAGTGAACCGGCTTCTGCTGGCGGAAAGCGAGTTGCTTGCCGCCCAGCCCCAGAGCTTTTCGCTCCCTGGCACTGAGATCGACGCCATAGACTTGTAGCGACGGCAGCAAGTAGAGCAGCGACGGCCGCCAGGTGATGTTGGTCTTCTTCCAGCCGTCAGCCAGTTGCAGCCTGGCTTCGAGAGTTTCCGTGCCGCGGCGCCATTCGATGGCGATATCACCCCTGGCGGGAGCGCGGTGCAAGGCGTATTGCAGATCGGCGAACGACTGGACCGGCGAGCCGTTGACGGATTCGAGTACGTCGCCGGCGCGAATTCCGGCGTGGCTAGCTGGAGACGCAGTGACGATCGCTTTCACGACGTTGCCGCGATCCTTGTCCAGCGTGATGCCGACGTTCTCCGGCAGTGGATAAACCCAGACCTCGTCGCGTTTCCAGGTTCCTGCCTTGACCTTCTCGTCGCGCAATATTTCCCTGACCTGATGGCAATGGATGCAGCCGCGATAGGTCGATGCCGACGGCACGCGCTGGATGTAGAGCGGCTCCTTGGCGGCCGGGGCTGCGGCGCGCGGATCGCGTGCATGCGCCGCCAGCGCGGCGCGCATGGCGTGCTTCAGGCCCGGCAAGGTGTTACGCGTGTCCGGACCGTCGGCATCGCGCCCGCCGTACCGCCCGAGCACTCTTTCATTGCCGTTCACGAAGAACGCCATCCAGGTGACGTCGAAGTCGAAGTCGTAGATGCTCAGATCCACGCCGTTGATGTTGAGCTGCCGCACGCGCACGAAGTCCCTGGCCACATCGGCGATGTGCTCGAGACGAACAACCTGTTCGTCGAACTTGCGGCAGTCCGTTCAGGGGCCGCAGCGGAACACAACCATCATCGGCTTGCCGGTCTTGCGCGCCAGATCCCGGGCAGCGATGTAGTCGGTGTGCCAGCCTTTTTCGTTCTTGTCGCCCGTATCTTGCGCGGCAGCGACGCCGGGCAACGCGGGGATAAGACCTGCGAGAAGAATCCAGCCCTTCATTAGCACCTCGGTCTTGGGGGCAGCCGCTCGCAGCCAGCGAAGCTTTCGGCGTAGCTGCTTGCGGCGACCCGCGTCAATCCTTGGGTTCTTCCTTCTTGGTTTCTTGCAAGACCTTGACCTTGACGGCGCGGAGCCGCTCTTCAAAGATCCATTCGACCTCGACGCGGCTGCCGACCTTGAGGGCGCGAAATGTCTTGAGCATGGTCTTGTCGAGACCGCCTCCGTCAGCGGGGAGACCGCCGATCCAGCGCGGCACATACTTGCGTCCCTTCACCTCGCCGTCCGCCTTGACCTCGATGAAGTTGTCCTTCTTGGCGGTCAAGACGCCGATGGTGCGGCCTTTCTTGAGCTTGTCCTTCTTCTCCTGGGCCGCCAGGGCGTCGCCGGCGCTGGGCCAGATCGGGCTGAGAAGGCCGCAGACCGCGAACGCCCCTAATAAAGTCCACACGCTGCACCTGGTTGAATCTCTCATGGCGTGCTCCTCGAGTTAAGGTCTTTCAGAGAGATTTAAGCAGCGCACGTCGCGATGGTCAAGTGTGCAGAGCGATTCGTGTGCAGAGTGGTCCGTGTGCAGAGTGTGGCGGTGCAACCCAGCGAATTGCGACAGCGGCGACCCGACTTGACGCGCCCAGTGTGTTCTTCTAGACTCGATTCTCGATTGCCTTTCCTGCTTCTGACACGGAGATCCAGCCATGTGCCGTCGTATTCTGACTGTGTGCGGCATCGTCGTGGTGGTCCTTGGTTTGCTGGCCGTCCCGCTGTCCAGCGCTGACGACGACAAAAAACCCGGCGATAACAAACCCGGCGACAAGAAGCCCCGCGACAAGAAGTCCGGCGACAGGAAGGGGCCGGTTGAGAAGAAGGTGGCGCACATCCGGCTGGCGGGCAATCTCGACGAAGCGCCCGTCTCGCCCGATCCACTCTTCGGCGGCGGCGAGAACTTCAAGTCGCGTCTTGATCGCATCAACAAGGCGGCCAGGGACCAGAGTGTGCAAGCGCTCATTGTTCAGCTTGACGGCGTCCAGGTCGGCTGGGCCAAGCTCGAGGAGTTGCGCGCTGCTCTCGCCCATTTCCGCAAGACCGGCAGGAAGGTTTACGCCTATCTCGACTCCGGCGAGACCAAGGATTACCTCATCGCCGTTGGCTGCGACCACATCGCCTTGCCCGAGTCCGGCTGGCTGATGCTCACGGGCCTGCGGGCCGAGTTGACCTTCTTCAAGGAACTGCTCGAGAAGCTCGGCATCCGCGCCGACTTCCTGCAAATGGGCGTGTACAAGTCCGCCGTCGAGCAGCTCACGCGCAGCAAGATGAGCGCCGAGGCACGTTCGCAGCTCAAGCTGGTTCTCGACGATTTCTTCGATAACTGCCTGGTTCGCCCCATCTCGCGTGGACGCAGCCGCAGCGCCAAGAAACTGTCCAGCGACGATGTGAGCCGGCTCATCGACGAGGGCCCGTACACCGCCAAGCGAGCCGCCGCAGCCGGGCTCGTCGATCGCATCGCCTATGACGCCGACTTCGAGAAGCTCATTCAAAAGGACCTGCATGCCGAGAAGATCAAGATCGTCCGCGACTACGGCAAGGACACCTCGAAAGACATCGACTTCTCCAACCCGTTCAGCATCCTGAAGCTGCTGAGTCCACCCAAGAGCACGCTCGGCACCAAGAAGGACCGCATTGCCCTCATCTATGCCGTGGGCGCCATCGTCACCGGCAAGGGAGGCTCGTCGTTCCTCATGGGCGACACCGTCGGCTCGACGACGATGATCGAAGCCATTCGCCAGGCCGACAAGGATCCGAAGGTGAAGGCCATCGTTCTGCGCATCGACAGCCCCGGCGGCTCGGCGCTGGCCAGCGACCTCATCTGGAACGAGCTCAAGCGTTGCAAGAAGCCGGTCATTGCCAGCATGTCAGACGTGGCGGCCAGCGGCGGCTACTACATCGCCATGGGCGCCAAGAAGGTCTACGCCCAGCCCGGCACGCTCACCGGCTCCATCGGCGTCTTTGGCGGCAAGATCGCCCTGAAGGGACTGTATGACAAAGTCGGCATCACCACCGACGTCATCAGCCGCGGCGCCAATGCCGGCATTCTCTCCAGCACCGAGCCGTTTACCAAGAGCGAACGCAAGGCGATGGAAGGCCTGATGGCCGAGATCTACGATCAGTTCCTGTCGCGCGTGCAGGAGAATCGCGCTGCGGTCGGCAAGATGTTCACGCGCAAGGAGATGCTGAAGCTGGCCGAGGGACGCATCTGGACCGGCAAGCAAGCCCTGGACCGAGGTCTGGTGGACGCGCTCGGTTCGCTCGACGACGCCGTCGCCGAGGCGAAAGCGATGGGCGGCCTGGCCCGCGACGCCGACACCGACTTCCTGATCCTGCCCAAGCCGCGCAGCTTTCTCGACTCGCTTTTGGAAGGCAAGCTGGGGGCCGATGCCAGCCTCGCAACCGTCCTCGGCAAGGCCCGCGAGTTCCGCGAGCTGGCCCAGCACCTGCAAGCCATCGAGACGCTGGTGCAGCTGCGCAGCGAGCCGGCCTGGCTGATGCTGCCGCATGGGTTGCGGATTCAGCCGTGAGCAAGATACTGCGCACGAAACCGCCGAGCGTGGCGACGACGCCTGTCCGTCATTTACGCTGCAACTTGGCGCGCACTATCTCCACCACGCTGTCCCGGTCCGCCATGGCGCCGACGCCGACATCGTCACAGGCTAGTTTCTTGGTCTGTGGATAAAGAATGTGCAGGCTGGCACATTCCGTGTTCATCCAATCCACAAATCCCGGCAGATCGCCGGCCTCAACCGGTCGACTGTCCAAAAAAACTAACTCGCACCTGGCAGGATGTGGATTGTGATCCGCTGCAAGCAGGCACAATTGCCGAAGAGTGGCGGGATGCTCCCACATGAGCGTGTTCATGGCCGGGGCGAGAATCATGGGCCGGGTGCGGTCCCAGGCCCGGGCCACGCACGTCAGGCAGTTGTCCGCCATGCCATGAGCGAGCTTGGCAAGCGTGTTGGCGTCCAGCGGCGCGATCACGAGCACGTCGGCCCAGCGGCGCAGCTCGATGTGCAGCACCGGGTCGCTACGCTGATAGAAACGGCCACGCTCCTGTCCCGGCCACTCGTCTTCATCCAGGATCACGATATCTGGATTGCGCTTGCCTGAGAGCGGCTCGATGGCTGCTGGATCGAAGAAGTAGCAAGCCGCGTCCGTGGCGACCACCTTGACCTGATAACCGGCTTGTTTCAACGCGCGAAACAACTCGGGAGTGTGGATGGCCGCCACCGAGCCGGTAACACCAAGGAGAACGTTAGCCATGCATCGCCTCCTTGTGCCGTGCTTCAATCTCTTCCAGCAACCGTCGCGGCAACTCCGGTCGCGCGATGCGCTGGTAAGCGCCGTCAAGCGGTCCCAGCCAGGCACAGTCCGCCGCGCCTTCCAGCGTGTTGGCGACCATGAGATCGGCTGCCGATTGGCTGCGTGAGTGCTCGGCCACGTTCAGCAATTCCTCGTCGCTCAAACCGACTTCCAGCTTGAACTTCACCAGCAGCCCGCGAAATTTCCAGTCGCTGCGAATTCGGTCGATGAGCTTCGGAGCGCGGACCAGGCGCAGCCAGAGCTCCGGCTCGTCGCTCTTGACCTTGCCGGCCGAACGGTCGTCAAGCGCGGGCGCGCCGGCGGTTGCGTGCCAGGTCTGATCTTCATTGTGAAAGCGCGTACCGGCACGCGGGGCGAAGATGCCGTCGGCGTGATAGTCGCTGACTGCCGCGCAGTGGAGAACGGCATTCAGCTTGCCTGGCGCGATGTGCTGCGCCATCAGGTCCTGCAAGTCGTCGAAGGTGCGATAGGTTTCTACGGCGACGCCGCTGGCGTTCCGCACCGTATCAGGATGCGATGTCAGCAAGGTGACGCCGTGGCCGCGGCCGTGCGCTGCCAGGGCGATCGCGGCTCCGGTGCGGCCGGTGAAGACATTGGTGAGGCAGCGCACCCGGTCGATCGGGACCTGCGTGTTACCGGCGGTGACGAGAATCTCCATGCGGGGCCTCTCCTCAACTATACCATTGCCATGTAACAAGATCATCCCCTCGCCTTGACCCACGGTGCGTTTCCAAAGAGAATCCACAAGCGACATGCAATTGGAGAGATTGATGCGTCTAGCTCTACTCTTCGCAATTGGCGTCCTTGCCGCAATCGCGCAGCAAACGCTGCGAGCGCAGCCGGTTCTCGCGCCCCGTGTCGCCGAGCTATTCGAGGACGACGCCGAGGAGTTGCTGAAGAAGCTGACCAATCCGACCGGCGACTCTGGCGAGGGGCGGGTCGAGAAGGCCGTCGTTTTCTCCGGCAAGACCAGCATCAAGATCATCCCGATGCAGCGTTTCCACCCGCAGATCCCTGGCTGGAAATACCGCATCGCCAAGGCGCCCAAGGCCGGCGAGTTTCGCTATCTTCGCTTTGCCTGGAAGGCGGACGGTTGCGCCGGCATCATGATCCAGCTTCACGACGAAAAGGACTGGTTCATCCGCTACACAGCCGGCATCGATCAGTTCAACTGGGGGACGCGCTTCGTGGCCGCCAAGCCCTCAGCAGACTGGAAGCTGGTCACCTGCGATCTCTACAAGGACTTCGGCGAGCGTACCATCACCGGCATGGCCTTGACGGTGTTCGGCGGTCAGGCGGGCTACTTCGATCACATCTATCTTGGCCGCGAGGTGGACGACCTGGACCGCATCGACGCCACCGGCCTGCGCCGCGGCACGCCGCCCGCACCGTCCGCCGCCGACCTCGACCGGCTCTGGCAGCAACTGGCCGACGGTGATCACGCGGCTGCGTATCGCGCCTACTGGACGCTGGTCGCGGCCTCGAAGCAAAGCATCCCATTCTTGAAAGGCAAGCTGGCCGGGCCACCGGCGAAAGTGGCGTCGCAACAGCTGCGTCGCTGGATCGCCGAACTCGGCGACGAGCAGTTTGCGGCGCGCGAGCAAGCGACACGCATGCTGGCACAGCACGTCGATGCCGCCGCCCCGCTGCTCGAGCAGGAACTGACGCGCAAGCCGTCGCCGGAAGTGCGGACGCGCATCGGCTTGCTTCTGAAGGGCCGCAAGGGACTGGACGAGGACCGTCAGCGAATCACCAGGGCGATTCGCGCACTGACTTACATCAGCACCGCCGAGGCGCGGGCCGCACTGGAGGAACTGGCGCGCGGCGACGGGCCAGCCGCCGCCGAGATTCGCGCCGCCTTGACGACACTCAATCGTTCCAATTAAAGATAGGTCAGTGGCGTTCGCGACTGGCTTGACAACAATCCGAGGTGAGACGCATGCGAATCCAGTTCCTCTCCCTGCTGACGTTATGGACACTGGCCGGAAGCGTTTCCGCCCTGGAGAAATCGCTGTCCATCACGCTGACAGCCGGCAAGCACGATCTCAAGGATGTGCCGGTGTGCGTGCCGCTCAGCTTACCCAAGGAGCAAGCCAAGCATGGCGACGCCGAGGTTTCCGCTGGCGAGGCGATGCTTGTCGGGCAACTCACGCCGCCGAGCATCACCACGGAAGACGTCAGACCGGCGAAGGACGGCCTGGTGCGGCGCGATCTCCATTTTCGCGTGCCAGCGCTCATGGCGGGCCAATCGATCACCGTGACGGTCAAGACCCGGGCCTTGACGCCGGTGCCGGATCCCACAGTCCTGAAGTGGCTCGGGGAATCGCGGGGTACAGAGCTGGTTCTCGCCGCTCGCACGCGGGACAAGCGGCGCCCCATCCTGCGCTACATGAACCAGGCATACGACAAGTCCACGCCCGACCGCCGCGACCGCACCTACAAGGTTTTTCATCATCTCTATGATCTTGCCGGCAAGGGCTTCGTCACCAACGGTGGCGAAAACGACCTGAAATCGGGCGAGAAGAAGAAGCTGCTGTACCCGCATCATCGCGGCCTCATGTTTGCTTTCAACCGCATCAGCTACGGCGACAAGCAGCAGGCGGACACCTGGCACTGCAACAAAGGGGAACATCAGTCACACGTCAGGTTCTTGAACGAGGAAGCTGGCCAGGTTTTGGGGCGGCATCGAGCACTCATCGACTGGCATGGCCGCGACGATGCTGTGTTCGCCAAGGAGGAACGTGAGTTGACCGTGTATAACATGGCTGGCGGCACGCTGGTCGAGTTCGCCGCCCGGCTCAGGACGGCGAACGGGCCGATCAAACTGGATGGCGACCCGCAGCATGCCGGCTTTCAGTTCCGCGCCGCCAACGAGGTCGCTGCGACGACTGCCGCCCAGACGTATTACTTGCGGCCTGACGGCAAGGACGAACCCGGCAAGACACGCAACTGGCCGGAGGTCAAGACGCACATCAACTTGCCGTGGAATGCCATGAGCTTCGTCCTGGGCGGCAAGCGCTACACGGCGGTGTACCTGAATCATCCGCGAAATCCCGGCGAGTCGCGCTGGAGCGAACGCGACTATGGCAGGTTTGGCTGCTACTTCGCGTACGAGTTGACCGCGGAACGCCCGCTGGTGGTGAACTATCGTATCTGGCTGCAGAATGGTGAGATGACTGGGGAACAGGCAACAGCGCTGAGCAACGCATTCGTCGCCCCGCCAACTTCCAAGTAGTCCGCGTTTTGCCTACGGAGCTCGCATGAAACCCTGGTTGCGTACCGGGCTGCTGGAAGGACTGGGGACGTTTGCCCTGGTCTTCTTCGCCGCGGGTGCAGTGTGCGTCAACACCATGACCACGCCGGACGGCCAGAGGATCGACCATTCGCCGCAAACTGCCATGCAGCCAGGCCTGATCGGCGTGGCCCTCGCTCAGGGGATTATCCTGGCGTTGATGCTGGAATTGACGGCCATGTCGCCGGGCGGCTATTTCAATCCGGCGATCACCATTGTCCTGTGGGTGTTCAATCGGCTGTCGACACGGCCGCTGCTCGGCTTGATCGCTAGCCAGCTTGCCGGCGCGCTGCTTGCCGGCGGGACGATGTTGCTCATCTTCAGCACCGAGGTATCGGCGAGCGCGCGTCTGGGAACGCCGCACCTCAACGCCCTGGCCAATCTCGAATCGATAAGCCGCGCAGGCCACCGGCGCCGGCGTCGAACTCATCTTGACCTTTTTCCTTGTCCTGGCCATCTTCTGGTCTGCTGGCAACGAGCGCAAACCGGGACGGACCTCCGGGCCGCAGCTTGGCTCTGCCCTGGCGGGAGCCACGCTGGTCGCCTGCGTGCTGGTGGGGTTGCCGCTGACAGGCGCGGCCATGAACCCGGCGCGCTACCTTGGTCCCGCCGCCTGGGAAGCAACCTTGTCGCGGGCGCCTGGTCTGGCAGGGCCGTTCGCGGACACGTTCGTCTACGTGGCCGGCCCCATCCTGGGCGCCCTGGCCGCCGCAGTTGTTGCCTTCAAGATCATGGACGAAAAGAAGTAGCCGCTGTTCTGGCTCGCCAGGTTCAAAGCGGCTCGCGAGGATTGCCATGGCGCCATTGACGCTGGACGACCTGTTGCCGCTGGAAGAGTATATGGTCAAGCGGCGCGAGTTCTTCGATTCGCATTGCCGTTACCTGGATCGATATCGGCGGGTTCGCATCGGGCCACGGCTGACGCTGGTATTCGAGAATCGTCAGACCCTGTGGTTTCGTGTGCAGGAGATCGCGCGCGTGGCCCGGCTTGCCGACGCCGAGACCCTGCAGCAAGAGCTGAATCTGTTCAACTCGCTGTTGCCAGGTCTCAATCAGCTACAAGCCGCACTGCTCATCGAGATTGACGATCCCAGCAAGATCGCAGCGGAACTATCCGCCTGGCGCAACATAGACGGCGCCGATTTACGCCTCCGCCTGGGAGAGCGGTCATACCCGGCGACGCTGATCACCTGCCGGCCTGAGGACCGCTGCGCCGGCACGTCCCACTGGGTGCAGTTCCATCTTGATGACGCCGCCCGCGCGATCCTGGCCAGTGCCCAGCAGCAAGCGTTCGTGGAGTTCGGCAACGCTTCACGCAACTTTTACCGCCATCAGAGCGCGCCCATGAGCGACGACATCCGCCAGAGCCTGCTTGACGATCTCAAGCTTTCGGATCGTGATGCGCACAAGGCACGTGCCAGAAGTGCATGACAGGCAAGTGTGACGTCATTGCGGGCGTGTGACTTGCATGCTGCGGGCGATGCGTTGCACGTCGCGCTGCAGGTCGGCCAGATCTCGAGTGAGAAGCCGCGCCGCGATGGTGACTCCTCCCTGGGCTTGCCGCAGGACAAAGTATTCCAGGCGGACGTTCTGTTTTTCGACGATGGCATCGAAGCCGAAATTCTCCAGGTGATTGGGGGCAGCGGACAAGACCCTGGGTGAATCGCTGCGCAGGATCTTCACTTTTTGTTGTGTCAACCAGTTGCGTGACTCCTCGAGATACTGGGCGGCAGTCGGCAGACGCTTGAGTGTTTCCACGGTGAGAAGCAGGCCGCTGCCATTGCTCTCGTCGATGCCCAGCTGCTGCCCCTTGCTGCCCGCCACGCGCCAGCGGCGCGGGTACAGGAAGCGGAGACCAAAATCCGGGTTGTCGAAGAGCAGCAGCGTATTGTCGTCGTTGGGCTCGAGGGTCAGGCCGCGCAACGCGTCGTCAGCCAGCGTTTCAATGCGGTTCCGCGGTTGCCGGGTCAGCACGAATGTCCCCTCGACCTTGCCCGCGTCCTTGCCGTCCTTGTCGAGCATGAAGTGGATGCCCTTCATCGACAGGTAGCCGAGGTGGTTCGATTCCATGTCAAAGAGCACGAAGCCGTCAAGCTGGTGCCGCGCGGGGCCGTCCTCACCGAGGCCACGAATCGTCCCGCTGAAGGAGATGCGGGCATGCTGGCGCTTGCCGAGGGCCGAGATCGATTCCAGTCGGCACTCGAGGCTGCCGTCCTGGACGCGATCCAGATCGGTCAGTTCTTGCACGGAGGCACGGGAAGCCGGCCAGCGGTCGCCGACGCGCACCGACTTGTCGGGCAGCAGACCGGCCAGCGCCGGCGTGAAAACGTCGGTGCGCACCATGTCGATCTCGCCCCATGTAAGTGGACCGATCGGCGAGAATGGGACTTCCATCTGCTTGAAGCGAATGAGCACCAGCTTGCTCGCTTCCTGCCGCAGACTATTGGCCTGTACCTGGTCGCCTACCTTGCGATCGAAGTCCATGCGCCCATAATGGCGGATCGTCTTCGAGACATTGCGGTCCTTGTCCAGCGCGAGGATGCGCTCGTCGTACTCAATAGCGCTTTGCCCGTTGACATCGATGGTCTGCGGCGCAGTCTTGCCTTTGTCTGGCGGCAGCGCAAGCTTGCCAGATAGCTGTACACGGCAGCTTACATGATACTGGTAGCCGGCGTCGATGTTCTCGCGCAGGACGATGGCTTCCTGGGCCAGCGCCGGGTGTGCTGCCAGCATGACAACGACAACGATGAGACCTCGAAACGTGTTCATGGGAAAGTCCATACGTTGAGATCGGTTGCGTGTGAACCGCTTGCCGTTTCGCGCCTTTTGGCGCGAGCCGTTGCGTGCCAGCCGCAAGCGCTGGGCACGCAACGGTACTCAATTCTAGTCGCTTTCGCGTTCGACGAAGCGCGCAAGTCCGACGCCTCAAGTGGTTTCTTCCATGGAGAGAGGAATGGCGCCGTTGCGGCAAGCAAGAACGATTGCGCCGAGTTTTCGCGGCGGGCAAACCTTTCGGGCGGATAATTGCAATCCGCGGGAAGCGAATTGGAGCTTCTCTCCACAAAAAGGGACAGCCGACCTTGCATTATTGAACACTACATGTGTAAATTAGTCCAGTATAAGATTGTGAGTGCAGGCGATCCTGATCGCCACGTGTCGACGCAACTCATTGATGGAATGGATGTTATGGATTAGCACGCCAAGCTGACGTCCGATTGCGTCGCGCCCGGCACATCCTTTGCTCGAACTTTAACAGCTTAGTAATGGCCGTGTCGACGCGACGAAATACTCTCGGACCAACGACTGCTGCGGCACGGTTTGGACACGAAGCCACAAGATCGGAAAAACTGATTTCCATGAACCCACACACACGAACAGCGTCTCTAACAGGTAGTGAATATGTCAACCGTCCGCGGTTGACCGCGCTTGGCTAGGAGCCTGGCGGCAGATGACCGGCGAAAACGAAATTCGTTTGAGCGATTCCGCCGGACCGAACGTAAGAGAACTAGCGTGACTGGAACAGGGATGGAAAGAAGGTTGCACGGACGCAAAAGGATTGACATCAGGGAGTCAGCATGGCCGGCTCATCGGCCGTCGCGACTCCTGACCCGCCTCGAGCAACACTGCGAGGCGGAGCAAAGGAGATGAGCCGTGAAATCGTATCGCCATCCGGTCTTGAAGGAGTTGACTGACCAGCAGGTGCGTTTCGCGCCACCGGCCCGCCGCCTGGAGCAAATGCGCCGCGCTGAGAGCCTGCTTGCCGAGGTCGAGACGGACAAGCAGTATCCGTATCAGTTCGTTTGCTATCGCATCACCGATTTTCGCCCGGACGCGTATCCCGAGCTGTTGATCGACGGCAAGGATCTCGGTCATGACCTGGGCATGATGATCGCCGAACTGGCCGGCTCCATGCCAGCGTTGCCTGCCGAGAGCATGTCCGAGCCGGTGCTGACGCTGGGCGAGTTCAGCCGCAAGTTGAACGTCACTCCCAAGACGATCAATCGCTGGCGGAAGCGCGGCTTGATCGGCCTGCCCATTCTTTTCAATGGCCGCAAGCAAGTCGGCTTCTTGCCGTCACTGGTCGATCCGTTCCTCATGGCCAATCAGTCGCAAGTCGAGCGCAGCGGCCGCTTCACGCAGCTGACCGAGCCGGAGAAGGAAGACATCTTGCGCCGGGCCCGTCGGCTGGCGCGGATGTCGCAGGGCACGTTGACAGAGATCAGCCGTCGCGTGGCCCGGCGCCTCGGCCGTTCCGCCGAGACGGTTCGCTACACCATCAAGAACTTCGATCGAGACTTTCCGGAGCAGGCTCTGTTTCCGGACTTGACCGGCCCGTTCGACGATGCCACCAAGCAAGCCATTTACAGCGCCTTTCGCAGGGGGATGTCCTTGGAAACACTCGCCAAGCGCTATCACCGCACTCGTTCCGCAATGTATCGCGTGGTCAACGATATCCGGGCTCAGCGGCTACTCGAGCAGCCTCTCGGCTACATTCATAACGAGAGCTTTGACGACCCGACCCAGGCCGACGCTATCATGGCGGCCATGCCGGAGGCTGAGGCGTTCGAGGACCATCGCCGCTCCATGCGAGCGCCGAAGGACGCTTTGCCGGAACTGGCCTCGCTGTACGAAGTGCCGCTTCTCAAGAAGGAACAGGAGCAGCACCTGTTCCGCAAGATGAACTACTTGAAGCACAAGGCCAGTCAGCTGCGCAAGCGGCTGAGCTTACCGACCGGGAAGATCAACTCCGCCCGCGTCCGCGTGCATGATCTGGACCAGATCGAGGAACTGCTGGACCAGGCGCAGGCGATCAAGGACTTGCTTGTCAGCTGCAACATGCGACTGGTGGTTTCGATTGCCAAGAAGCACGCCGGTCAGGGAGACAATTTCTTCGAGCTGCTTTCGGACGGCAACGTATCGTTGCTCCGTGCGGTCGAGAAGTTCGACTACGCTCGCGGCAACAAGTTCAGCACGTACGCCAGCTGGGCCATCATGAAGAATTTCGCCCGCAGCATCCCGGACGAGAAGCACCACCGCGAACGTTATGTCACAGGTCACGAGGACGTCTTCGATGCCGCTCCGGACACCCGAACCGACGAGAAGGAGTGCCTTGCCAGCGCCGAGCAGGCCAGCCACAAGGTGAACCGACTGCTGGAATACCTCGACCCACGCGAGCGGCAGATCATCCGGATGCGGGCCGGCCTCGACAATGCCGAGGGCATGACCCTGGAAATGATCGGCGAGCAGCTTGGCATCACCAAGGAGCGCGTTCGCCAGCTCAACCTGCGGGCCATGAAAAAGCTCCGCACTCTCGCCGGTGGCGACCGCGAGGAAGAGCTTTCCTAGCCGCCTGGCTCATTGACTCTCCGAAGGGTGTGCATGCTGTCAAGGCAGTCTGCACACCCTTCGCGTTTTTTAGTCTGCGATTGCAAAGATTACTTGCCGCCTGGCCCGAGTACGATGCCGTTCGAGAAGGGTGCCGGTCAGCGTCTTGTCGTCCTAAACACCTGGATCAGTGAAGTAGAGGCCACCTGCAGAGAGTCAAGTGATTGCATGCCATACCAATCACCTTGCCGCGGACAACAAGATGCAACACGGCGTGATGGCTGGCGTCGCAGACCGAGTGTGCAGATTCTTGCAGGCCGGCAGCCGACCGCGGCTACGGCTCGTCGTCGGGAATGTAGAAGCGTACGATCCAGCGTGTGCCGTGCTGAAAGCAGCGATCGACGACGACATGAGATTTCAATTCGGGGTGCAGGCCGGTCCAGACCTCCAGGCACGTACCAGGGGCGAGGGGCCAGCTGCCGGTGAGATTCAGGTTCCGGTAGAGCCGCTTTATCGGCTTGCCGTCTGCGCCTGGACCTTCCCATTGCACCTCGGAAATAATGAGCTTGGTGGAAGGCGGGCCCATGAGACGCGTATTCGATGCCTGGTGCAGCGTCTCCTCTTGAACGTAGCAATCGTCGGCCGATCCGGCCGGTTTTACTTGCCCCATGCCAAGCAAGCGTTCCATCTCCTCCTCGCTCAGCGGACTGACCAGCACACAGCCGAGCAGCCACTTGTCGTCCCAGCGAGTGGCGTGTACGACCCGGCACAGCAGCGTATCACCGGGGTAGGCATCGGTTTCCGGTACTTCGATGGCCAGGCCGGTGCCCGGCTCAAAACGACGGTTGAGGAGGATGCCCATACCAGCCTGCGACAGATCGCGAATCTGGGCGGGCCAGGCGAACTCACTGCCGCCGCGCGCCGCGACGGGTTGACAGGTCGTCGTCAAGCCGCACGGAAAGCGCTCCCAGGAACGATTCTCTGTAGTCGTTTCTGAAGCGCCGCGTGCCCCCAAGAAAGCGGAAATTGCCGCGCGCATGAACATGGACCCTGGACGGGGAAGTTCTGCGCAAATCTAGGTTGCAAAACCTTGAATGT
>VGYC01000179.1 GCA_016873095.1 Planctomycetota bacterium
TCAGCGGCTGAAGCCGAACCGCGAGAAGGCCCGTGAACGGGCCTGATGCTTTTCTGTCGTCTGCGACAACCCGCCGTGAACGGCGGGCCTAAACCGCTTCGCGGCAAGCCCCGTGAACGGGGCTAAGCGGGGCAACAATCCCATGACGAAGTCGATTGCGCCTTTCGCTTCAATCTTCCATGCTTTTCATCAGCCCAGGGCGCGGCTCCTGCCGAGCCGCCGCCTGGTCCCCGGCGTGAACGCAACTCCCGGCTGATTACGCGCGGTTCACGGCTCGGCAGACGTTCTACCCATCAATCGATCCGCGACAACTCCAGCCCGGCTGTCTCCCTCGAATGAACCGGTTGCCCGTTCACAAGCACTTGGCGCACCTGTAGCTCACGATCCAGCACGACGAGATCGGCCAGCTTTCCCGCGGCGATGCTGCCCAGCCGGTCGTCCACGCCGGCAATGCGTGCCGGAGTCAGCGAGGCCATGCGCACGACCTCGGCGAGGGGCGCGCCGGTGAGGCGGAGAAAGGTGCGCAGCATGTGGTCCATGCCGGCCACGCTGGATGCCAGCGCCGTGCCGCTGGGCAACAAGCCGACATCGTCGCGCTTGATCATCGGTTCGCCGCCGTCCAGAGGTCCGATCAGATAAGGGCCGTCGGGCATGTCCAGGGCGCGGTTGCAATCGGTCACCAGCGCCAGCCGGTCCGGGCCCTTGATCTTGTAAGCAAGCTGCAGCAGTTCCGGCTCCAGATGCTTGCCGTCGGCGATGATCTCGGTGGTCAATTCGTCGAAGAACAGCGTGGCTTCCATGACGCCGCCGCGCATCGGATACGTCTGCGTCAGCCGCAGCCGCGCCCGATCGGACATGGCGCAAAACAGGTGATCGATGTGACGGACGCCCCAGTCGACGGCCGCACGCATCTGGGCAAAGGTGGCGAACGAATGGCCGACGTTGCAGCGGACGCCCCTGGCCCGACAGGCGCGAACGAAGCCCTCGGCGCCGGGCAATTCGGCGGCCACGCTGGCAGTCGTGATGGCATTCGCGAAGGCCAGGTACTGCTCATATTCGTCGGGCACGGGGTTGCGGACGTGTGCCCCGGGATGGGCGCCGCGTGCATCGAAGTTGAAGTACGGGCCGTAAAAATGGGCGCCGATGACGCGCGCGCCGCCGCTGTCGCCGCGCTGAAATCGGCGGCACAGCTCCAGAACGGCGAGGCACTGGTCGTGCCGGGCCACCGTGGTTGTCGGCAGCAGCGCCGTGGTCCCGTGCCGCGCGTGCGCCTTACAGATGCCGCGAAACGCGTCCGCCGTCCCGTCCATGAAATCGTGGCCGTCGCCGCCATGCACATGCAGATCGACAAAGCCGGGGGCCAGGAAGCCGCCGGCCAGATCGATGACGGTGTCGCCGGGCCAGGGCTTGTCCACGCCCACGCTCACGATCCGCGCGCCGGCAATGCGCACGACGGCATCCGCGAGGATTCGATCCGGCAAGACGATCTGACCACGAAAAGCAAGCATCGCAGCGGCTCCGGTGGGAAGCGTGCCCGGAACTCTTGCGAGTTCCGATACCTTCCCATACCAATACATACAAGTAACCGCGACCGCGACCATCGACGAACCCGGGTCCACAGGAGATGCCGCCATGAGACATTTGCTCTTCGCCGTGCTGGCCGTGACGCTGGCCTGCCTGTCCGGATCGGCCTTCTCCGCCGACGACAAGGACGAGGGCTGGGTGCAGCTGTTCAATGGCAAGGACCTGACCGGCTGGAAGACGCATCCCAAGGCGCCGGGCAAATGGATCGTGGAAAAGGGCATCCTCATGGGCCGCGGCAAGAACGTCAGCCATCTGTTCAGCGAGCGCGGCGACTACACGGACTTCCATTACCGCATCGAGGCCAAGATCAGCGACAAGGGCAACAGCGGGCAGTACTTCCGAACGCAGTTCGGTCCCGGCTATCCCAGGGGCTACGAGGCGCAGATCAACAGCACCTTCCCGGACCCGCAGAAGACCGGCAGCCTGTACGGCTTCGTCCGCATCACCGAGATGCTGGTCCCCGCCGACACCTGGTTCACCCAGGAGGTCATCGCCAAGGGCAACCACATCGTCATCAAGGTCAACGGCAAGAAGACGGTCGATTACAAGGACGCGAAGAACACCCACACGAAGGGGCATTTCGCCATCCAGCAGCACGGCCCGGCCCCCGGCTCCGATGAATCGATCATCATGCTCAAGAAGATCGAGGTCAAGGAACTCAAGTAAGCAAGAGAAAGGACAGAGAAATGGCCAAGGTGACGAAGATCAAGCCGAAAACCAAGCGCAAGCGGCTGCGCATCAAGCGAAAGCGCTTGCGGGCGAAATAACCAGGCGGGAGCCCACGCATGTCGCAACCTGAATCTTCCGGGGCGCCGACCAAGGAGCAGCTCAAGGCCGCCTTCAAGGCGTTCAAGAAGCGTTTGAAGAACCTGCGCCTCGACGAGGAGTCCAACCTCAACTTCCGGCCCACCAGCGCCGGACGCCGGTCCGAGATCGTCGCCATCACGCCGCCTGCGCAGTTCGACCAGAACATCTGGGACGAACTCGCCAGGCAAGGCAAGATCAAGCCGGCGGGACAGGGGACATACGAGCTGATCGATAATTCGTGAAAGTCTTCACTCGGACCTCATGGCCGACGTTGATGCTTATCGAAACATACTGATACAATCTCTCCAACGGTGCGGCGCCCGCCCACAGGCTCTTTGTAATGCCTATCCAATCCGCCCTCATTCCATCCAATACAGGCTAGGCTTTCTCCCACCAACCGCCCGACGCTGATTCATCGTGGTTGAAAAATACGGAATGCGGCGTGCTCAGGCCGCCGTGGATAGATCGGTGGGCGGTTTCTTGCTGGCTGCCGGCGGCGTGTGCTTCCAGAGGCGATGCAGCCAGAGGTACTGCGTCGGATCTTCGCGCACGACGCGCTCGATGCCGTCCATCAAGCGCTGCGTGATCTGCTGAGCGGCGTCCGGCGAGCCGGCGTAATCTTGCGGATCGATGACGTCCGGGATCCGGACGGCGCACTTCATGAGCCCGCCGTGTCGATAGCCCAGCAACACGACAATCAGGGCGTTGTGGCGCCGGCTGAGATGGGCGATGGCCTTGCTTGCCGAGGCGGGGCGGCCGAAGAAGTTGACGAACAGGCCGCGCGGGCCGGCATCCTGGTCGCCCACCGTGCACACCGTGCCCCCCTCTGTCAATACGCGGCGCATCTGGTTGAGGTCGCCGTGCTTGTTCAGGATGTCATGTCCGTGCCGCATGCGGAACCTGCGCGACAGTTCTTGCAGGTGCGGATTGTCCAGCGGCCGGGTGACGATGTCCATCTTCACGCCGGACAGTGCGATCAGGTAAGCGGCCATTTCCCAGACGCCGAGATGGGCGGACGTCAGAATCACCGGCCGGCCTGTTCGCCGTGCCTCGTGCAAGCGCTGCAGCTCGTTGATGGGAGCATACTTCTGCCAGTTGTGCCGATGCAGCTTGCGATACATGAGCGGCAGTTCCATGAGGAACAACCCGAAGTGCTCGTAGACCTGGCGCACCATGCGCTGCAGCTGCTCGTCGCTGTAGCGCCCGGGAAAGGCATGCCGCAGATTTTCGATGGCCACGTTGCGATGCCGGCGGTCGAGGCGGCAGGCGAGCCGCGACAGGCCGCGCACCACGGCGATCGCCCAGTCCTCGCGCAGCGCTTCGACCGCCCAGCTCATGGTGCGAACCGCGAAGTATTCGGCCCAGTCTCGCAGGCGGCTACGCCGAGGCGCCATGATTCGTTCCTCCAACGTGGCGACAAGCTGCCAGCCTGTCAGCCAGGCGCATCCAGTTTCCACGTGCTACATGCCTGCAAGCTGGCAGCTTGCGGCTACGCGGCGGTACGCTCCAGCGGCACCGGCCAGTTCGGGATGACGCGCTCGCCCCTGGCACGTGCCTCGGCCACGCGCGACGCCTCGTCCATGGCGAGCTGGACTTTCTCGTGGTAGGACTCCAGCGCCTTCTTGCCGCAGCGCTCGGGGACGCGGATCACCGGGCCGGCGACGCAGAAAATATGGCTGAAGGGCTTGGGCAAGCACAGCCGGTCCCAGCTCTTCAAACGCCAGCAGGCCGCGAAGCCGACGCCGATGGGCACGATGGGCATCTGCGACCACGAAGACAGATACACCAGGCCGCGCTTCACTTCGCGGCGTGGCCCACGCGGGCCGTCCGGCAGGATGATCAGGTGAGACGAGTCGCGAATCTTGAGGACTTCCTCGATGGCCTCGCTGCCGCCGCGCGTCGACGAGCCGCGAATGGTTCCCATGCCGTAGTAATGGCCAAGCTGGGCGATGAGTTCGCCGTCGCGATGATGGCTGATGAGGCCGGTAACCGGGATGGTCGATTTCACGGTGGGCACGAGCAGCATATTTTCGTGCCACATGGTGTAGATGAACGGCTTGCGCGTCTTCGGCTTGCGCGGATCGGTCGGCTGCCCCTGAGAGTCAAAGGTGGTGCGAATCGTGCTCATCCACGCCCAGACGAGCCGGCTGCCGACGGTCGTCACCGCCTTCAGCAGTCGGGGATTGCGCAGCTTCACCAGTCTTCCTCCTTCGCGAATCTCCAGGCCGATTCCGGTCAGCTTATAACGGATTTTGCGCAGCCGGGGAAGATGAATCACATCCGCAGCAGGCTGTCACCATGTGACACATCGCCGGCGTGGCGCAATTGGGTCCTGGAGCGACTTCGAGCATTAATGAGACGAGGTACTTGAAACAGCGCCTTCCAGCGGCTTTAATCCGGTTATGGAGAACCGAGAAGCCATGGGCGAGATTGCCCGCCGCTTCGGCGCTGGCGAAGCGGACGCCGCCGAGTTGCTGTTCGCGCGTTATGGACAGCGGCTCATCCGTCTGGCCGAGCAGCAACTCAGCCACAGACTGGCGGGAAGGCTCGACGGCGAGGACGTGGTTCAGTCGGTGTTTCGTACGTTCTTCCGGCGCAGCGCCGGCGGCGAATTTCAGATCGATAACTCCGCGCAGATCTGGCGGCTGCTGGTCAAGATCACGGTGATGAAGGCGCGGGCCAAGGGGCGCTGGCACACGGCCGACAAGCGCAACGTCGCCGCCGAGGCTGCCGCCGGCGATGCGTTCCTCGTCGATGCCCTCGCTCATGAGCCCGGACCCGAGGAGGCCGTCATCCTCATGGACCAGATTGAAGCGATGCTGGCAGGCCTGCCCTCCTTGCACGGCCGCATCCTCGAGTTGCGCTTGCAAGGCCACGGCGTGCAGGACATCGCCCGCCAGCTGAACATCGCCCGGCAAACCGTCTATCGCGCCCTCGACCTGCTGCAAGAACGTCTCGCGAAAACGTAGTGTGCCGACAAGCTGCCAGCTTGTCAAACTTCGTGGTCGCATCCGGATCGCCATGATTCAGGCCGGCAAGCTGGCAGATTGCGGCCACGACGACAAGCCCATGCCCGCATTCTCCGCACACCTGGCCGGCCTTTGCGAGAAGGATCGTATCCAGCTCGAATCCTGGCTTGCAGAGTTTGACGAAACCTGGCGCGACGGCCATGTCGATGCCTGGGCGAAAAAGCTCGCGGGCCATCCACTCCGCCGTCCCGCCCTGCTGGAGATGATCAAGATCGAGCTGGAGCGGCAATGGTGCAAGGGCCGCCGTTCGGTCCTGGAGGCCTATCTCAAGAGCTACCCGGAACTGGGCAGCGCGGCGACCGTGCCCGTCGAACTGATCCATCTCGAGTTCGAGCTGCGCAGGGAGCATGGCGCGCCGGCAGGCCCGGATCTCGTGGACCGGCGCTTTCCCGGTCGCCGCACGGAGCTTGAGCAGCTGGAACGACTTGCCCGGCAAGACGACCCCGGCCCGGCCATTCGTCAGGCAGCGCATGAAAGCCTGGCCGATCCCAACTCGACATTGAACGATGATCGCGTCGTCGTCATGCCCGCCAGCTTGCCGGAGCAATTCGGCCGCTACCGTATCTTGCGCAAGCTCGGCCGCGGCGGCATGGGCTCCGTCTACCTGGCCCATGACACGCAGCTGGATCGCCGCGTCGCGCTCAAGGTGCCGCACTTCCTGCCGACCGACGATCCAGACATCCTGGAGCGATTCCACCGGGAGGCGCGCGCGGCGGCCACGTTGCAGCACGCCCATATCTGTCCCGTGTACGACGTGGGCGCCCAGGCCGGGATTCACTACCTCACCATGGCCTTCATCGAAGGCAAGTCGCTGGCGGATGTCATCAAGGAGGCGAAGGTCCTGCCGCAACGGCAGGCGGCCGGCTGGGTGCGGCAGCTTGCCCTGGCGCTGCAGGAAGCCCACGACATGGGCGTCATCCATCGCGACCTGAAGCCGGCCAACATCATTATAAATCAGCGCCAGGAGCCCGTGGTCATGGACTTCGGCCTGGCGCGCAGGGCGCACGCTGGTGACATTCAGTTGACACATGCCGGCTCGGTCCTGGGCACGCCGGCGTACATGTCTCCAGAGCAAGTCCGAGGTGATCTGCCGACCATGGGCCCTTGCTGCGACATCTATAGCCTGGGAGTGATTCTCTACGAATGCATCACGGGCCGGCCTCCTTTCATCAGCCCCGGCATGGGCATCCTGACGCAGATCCTGAACGATGAGCCCGAACCCGCCTCGCGGCTGCGGCCCGATCTCGACCCGGAACTGGATCGCATCTGCGCCAGGTCAATGGCGAAGCGGATCGAGCAGCGCTATCCGACCATGAAGGCACTGGCGGCCGACCTGGGCGACTATTTGACTCCCTCGGTCGTGCTGGCGCCGCCACCGCTGCCGGCCGGTAACGTGGTTGCGGCGCTGCCGGTTGCAGCCAGTCCGGTTCCGGCGCTTCCGGGTTCGGCGCTGCCCGTGGCGGCCATTGCGGCCGGCCCGCCGCCGCAGGCGATTCCGATTCTAGCGGCAACGCCCCCTCCGCAGCGAGCCCTGCCATCGGACAGCGGCGTCGCAAGTGCCTGGGGAAGAATAGGCCCTTCCATTCGATCGCGCTGGCGCTGGCTCGCGCGGGTTGCGGCCGGCGTCATCTTCGTGATCCTGCTCATCGCCCTGTTCGCCTCTCGAGCCCCCAGCCCGGAAGCGCGGCGGCAATCGGCCGACCTCGAGCTTGACAAGGGCAAGCTGGCTCTTCAGGCCAGGGATCTGCCCACGGCCGTGGCGGCCTTTTCCAGGTCCATCGAGCTCGATCCCGATCGGGCGGAGACCTATCATCTGCGCGGTCGCGCCTACCTGCAGCAGCGTGAGTTCTCGCTGGCGATTGCGGACTTCACGCATTGCCTGGATTTGCAGCCCCGGCAGACCGACGTCATCGTCGATCGCGGTCAGGCCCGCGCCGGCCGGCATGATCTCGGCAAGGCCCTTGGGGACCTGAACGGGGCGTTGCTTCTCGATCCCGGCCGGCCGGACGCCCTCGTCGCGCGTGCCAGGGTCTACCTGGAGCGTGGCTTCATTGAAAACAAGTCGAGCGACTACGCCAAGGCCATCGTTGATTGCGACAGCGCGCTTCGCAGCGAGCCTGGTCTGCCCGTTGCCCATGCCGTCCGCGGCGCGGCCCATGCCCAGCGTGGTGACTTCGCCAGGGCCATCGCGGACTGCGACGAGGCGCTCAAGCTGGACGACAAGCTGGCGCTGGCCTACGCGGTCCGCGGCGGAGCCATGCTCGACAAGAAGGATCACAAGCAGGCGTTGCAAGATTGCGACCGCGCCCTGACGCTGGATCCAGCGCTGGTCGAGGGATATCTTGCGCGCGGCCAGCTGCGGCAGATCGAGCGCCGCCACGACAAGGCGCTGGCCGACTACGACAAGGCCGTGCAGGTCGATGCTCGCGACGCCATCGCTTATCTGCGCCGCGGCCTGCTTCGCTACCTGTTGCGCGAGGACGGACTGGCGATCAAGGATTTCGACCAGGCTATCAACCTGCAGCCAACCTTCGCGCTGGCGTTCAATGCGCGTGCCAACGCCTACAGCTTCATGCGGAACCATGACGCCGCCCTGGCCGATCACAACCAGGCCCTGGCGCTGAATCCTGGCCGGACCATCTTCCTGGTCAACCGCGGGCTCACGTACATGCGCAAGAAGGACTTCGACCGGGCCACGGCCGACATGAAACAGATCATCGACACGCCGCCGTTCGACGCTGCCGGTTACTACGGTCTGGGACTCATTTACCACCGGCAGAAAAAGCTCAAGGATGCCGAGATTCAATTCAGCAACGCCATCGCGCAGGCGGCGGATCGTGTCGACTATCGTGCCGCTCTGGGTAGCCTGCTCATCGACATGAAGGAACTGGACCGTGCGGCCGAGAGTTTCCAGGAAGGCTTGAAACGCGACCCGGGTCACGCCGGCTGCCTGGGGGGCATGGGCCGGCTCCTGGGCACGCGCGGCAAGCACGCCGAGGCGATCGACTACCTGACCAGTGCCATCAAATCCGACAGCCGTGACCCGGTTTTCTTTCTCGAGCGTGCACGTGCTTACGAGGCGCTGGGAGACGCGAAGAAGTCGCTCGACGACTTGAACCACGCCGCCAAGCTGCAACGGGACCAGGCGGCGCCGTCCACGGAACTCACGGCACGAGATTACCATGGCCTTGGCAAGGCGCATGCCGCCCACAACAGTTTCCAGGACGCAGTCAAGTACTTCACCCAGGCCATTACCCTCGATGCCACCGAGCCGGCCTACTACCTGGACCGGGCAGCCGCATACGCGAAACTCGGCGACGCGGCGCGGGCAGACCAGGACCGGGCCACAGCGCGGAAGCTAACGCGAAAATAGAATGGGCACGCGGCTGGACAGCGGCGCGAAACGGGCGGGCGGTTTTGCTTGACATTCCGCGGCGTTCGCCTGAGAATACGGGGATGCGCGGTTTCGTCAACTCTTTCATCGGCGCCGACTACATCGACGTGCATGGCTGGGCCGTGCACCTGAGACAGCAGTTTCCCGACCGGCAAGATATGATCGATGCGGCGATGCATCTGCCGATAGCGGAGGACATGCGGCAGAAGGCCGTTCGCCGGATCGTCGAGGCCCAGATCGATGCCATCCTAGCAGACGCGGCTGCCGCTCCGTACCGGCCTTTCGCCCTGGATCCGGCAGATCCAGCCAAGACGGCAGCGCGCGTTCTGGCGCGAGTCGGCGACGCCGCCATTGAGCACTATGCGCGCCGTCTCGGCGTCACTCCAGCTGTCGCCCGACAGAAGCTGCTGGAGCGACTGTCGGGTGGAGCCGATTGAAGTTCCGACCCTGCCGCGTTGAGTTCTTCACGAACACCATCGCATGCAAATGTTGCGCATTGAAGCTGCCCGGCCGAGCGAGCGCGCCCAGGTGCTTCGGCTGGCGCTGGGCTACCTCGAAGGAGAAGAGCTTGCCCGGCGCGTGGCCCAGGCGCAGATGCTTGTTTCGGAGGGCGAGCTGGAGGCAGACGGCATTCTCGCCGCGTACATCGGCCAGCGCATGCAGGGCGCGCTGGTCTGTGCGCTGTTGGCCGGCGCGGGCGGCCTGGTATGGCCCCCGTTTGTCCGCGACGTTCCCGAACGGCAGTCCCTGGAGGATCAGCTGCTGGCCGCCGGCTGCAACTGGCTGCGGCAACGCGGTGCCCGCCTGGCGGAAGCCCTCCTTGGCGACCGCGAGCAACCGCTTTCGGCCGCATTGCTGCGCAACGGGTTCCAGCACATGACGCAGCTCATTTACCTGCATCATGACCTGGCTCCCGAAGAAGGGGTGCGCGGCTCGCAGCGAACCGCGGCCGTCGATGAAGCAGCCGTGCCCGCCTCGTTTCGCTGCGTCACGTTCGCCGACGCCGATCCGCAGCTCTTTCGTGACACGTTGCTCAAGACATACGAGGGCACGCTGGATTGCCCGGAGCTGAACGGGGTGCGGACCATCGACGAGATCATTGCCGGGCACAGGAGTCAGGGACGCTTCGACCCCGCGCGCTGGTGGCTGATCGAGACCGACAGCACGGCCATAGGCGTGATCATGTTGTCGGAGGTGCCGGACCTCGCGGGCTGGGACCTGTCGTATGTGGGGGTGGTTCCGCTGGCGCGCCGCCAAGGTTGGGGCCGGATGCTGACACAGCTGGCGATACGCGCGGCGCATGCAGCTGAAGCCCGACAGCTCATGGTCGCCGTCGATGCCCGCAATCAGCCCGCGCTCAACCTTTACAAGAGCCTGGGTTTCAAGCCACACGGGCAGCGCGACGTGTACCTTTCCATCTGGGCGCCGGCATGCCAGCTGGTCACATGAGCCATGCCCCTGTCGCGAGCAAGAGCGACGGGGACAGGATCGAAAAATAATTCCCGCTGCGCTAACCGGAACGGGAACCGGCGGTTAAGCGCGAAGATGTGAAAATGCGCAGCACGTTTGTGCAGAAATGTATTGGCGCATGCGACCACGGCTTCTACAATTCTCCCTCTCCGAGTTTGTTGTTTCGTGCCGGTGACTTCCCGCTCCGCGCGCGAATGGTATCTCTCGATCAGCCAGGCATGGCTCCATGCCAGTGTGCCTGAGCCAGGTGCGCCGCTGTCCGACCGGGCAGCCCGCGCTTCGGGGACAGGCAATTGTGCGCGGATGCTGCGCCGACTGAGGAGGGATCCCGTGACGAGTACCGCCAGTGTTGCCCAGGTCCATTCGCTTGAAGAAGCCCTGTGCCGTCGCATCGGCGTGCCGCGCTTTCAACTCTGGTTCCGCGACAAGACCAAGCTCCATGTCGGCGATGACGCTGTCGTTGTGGGAGTCCCCAACCACTTCTACCAGGAGTGGCTGCAAAAGACCTTCGTCGACGAGGTTCGCCAGGCGACACAGGATGTGCTCGGCCAGGTGCTGGCAGTGCGTTTTGTCATCGACCCGCAGCTGTTTCAGGCGGCGCGCCAGCAGGAAGCACAGGTTCGATCCGGCATGCCCGCTGCGGAGTGCTCCGCGGGCGCTGGACCGAAAGTCCAGCCAGAAATCGAAGCGGCCTCGCAAGCCAGGCTGGCTGCTTCGTCGACCGGCCGGCGCTGGCGACAGCTGGAAGAATTCGTTGTCGGCGCCTGCAATCGCGTGGCGCATGCCGCGGCGCTGGGGCTGGTCGAGTCGCCGCGCGAGTGTCCGTCGCCGCTGGTGCTGCATGGGCCAGTCGGCACCGGCAAGACGCACTTGCTCGAAGGCATCTGGTCGGGCCTGCGCCGCCGGCAACCGCAGCTGCGCGTTTCCCATGTCACCGCCGAGGAGTTCACCAACCGTTTTCTCCAGTCCATGCGCCAGGGCAAGCTGCCGTCGTTTCGCAAGCACTTTCGCCACTGCGACGTGCTGCTGTTCGATGACCTGAACTTCCTGAGCAACAAGACGGCCACGCAGGAAGAATTCCTGCACACGCTCAACGAATTGCACGCCAGCGACCGCCTGCTGGCCGTCACCTGTGACTGCCATCCGCGGCTGTGCGATCAATTCCTGCCGGAGTTGGCGGACCGTCTGCTGGGCGGCGCGGTCTGGAGCCTGGCATTGCCCGATCTGCCGACGCGACTGGACTTGCTGCGGGCCAAGGCAGGACGGCTGGCGGTCCAGGTCCCGGAGGATGTGCTGCGCTTTCTCGCGGAGAATCTTGCCGGCAATGTTCGCGAGCTGGAAGGGGCGCTGCATAGCATCCGGCATCTTGGCCGTGTCACCGGAAAGGCCATCGACTTGCCCACGGCGCGCGAAGCAGTGGGCGAGCGGCTCCGGCAGCGGGTTCGCGCCGTGCCGCTTGCCGATGTCGCGCAGGCGGTCTGCACGGTTCTCGGCGTCAGTCGCGAAGACTTGCAGGCGAAGAACCGCGGCTGGCGCTTCAGCCATCCACGCATGCTGGCGATGTACCTGGCGCGCAAGCATGCCGGGGCCACCTACGCGGACATCGGCCAGCATTTCGGCGGCCGCAATCACAGCACCACTGTCGCCGCCGAGAAGAAGGTCCGTCAATGGCTCGCCGCCGATGAGTCGCTGTCCGTTGCCAACCGCAAGTTCCGTGTCCGTGACCTGGTCGCACAGGCGGAACAGATGCTCGCGCGGTGAATCCCTGGCGTCCAGCGAAACGGCGCGTCGCCGACATCGCGCCCGGCCGGAATCGAGCGGAAGCCTGGTCCGCCGACGCCGGTGATGAAGGTTCTGCATACACTCCCTAGAACCATCGCCGCGCGGCCAGGAGTCTCTCACGTGCAGTACTACTTCTTTCACCTGATGCCCTGGCCCTACTTGCCCGCGGATTTCGACGAGCGCTACGACTCCGCCTGGGTCTGGCTGCCCAACTCGCTCTACGACCCGGTCAAGGGGCACGAGCTGTATAAGGAGTACATCAACACGCTGGCTTACGCCGACGAACTGGGCTTCGACGGCATCTGCGTGAACGAGCATCATCAGAACGCCTACGGGTTGATGCCGTCGCCGAACGTGATCGCCGGCGCGTTGACACAGCGAACGAAGCAGGCGAAGATCGCCGTCGTCGGCAACGCCTTGCCGCTGTATAATCCGCCGCTGCGCGTCGCGGAAGAATTCGCCATGCTGGATGTGATGAGCAATGGCCGGCTCATCGCGGGCATGGTGATCGGCGGCGGGCCGGAGTATTTCAACTACGGCGTCGATCCCACGCACGCCCGCGAGAAGTTCCGCGAGGCGCTCGACCTCTGCGTCAGGGCCTGGACGGAGCCGGGGCCGTTTGTCTGGGACTCGAAGCATTATCACTTTCGTTACGTGAACATCTGGCCGAGGCCGTTGCAGCAGCCGCACCCGCCCATCTGGATTCCGGGCGTCGGCAGCCTGGAGACGATCGAACTGGTGGCGAAGCGGCGCTACGCCTACATGGGCATTCCGTACTTTCACATCGACGTGTTTCGCCGCGTGTTCGCCCAGTTCCGCGAGGCCTGCGAGCGGGCCGGCTACACCGCGCAGCCCGAACAGATGGGCTGGGGCGTGCCGATCTACGTGGCCGAGACCGACAAGCAGGCCCGCGAGGAATTCGAGCCGCACTTCTGGTACTTCGTCAAGAATCTGCTGAAGGGCATCGGCCTGACGCCGCCCGGCTATACCTCGCCGCGCTCCGCCCTGGCCATCCTCAAGAACCATCACAACTTCCTTTACACCAAGAAGACCTGGGACGAGATCGAGAGCGGCGTCTACGCCATCGTCGGCAGCCCCGAGACGGTCCGGCAAAAGCTTGCTCACTACCAGAAGGAACTCGGCTGCGGCGTCGTCCTCACCGGCTGCCAGACCGGAACGCTTTCGCACGAGCTGGCGAGGAAGAGCATGGAGCTGCTGGCGCGGGAGGTGTTGCCGAAGGTACGGGGAAGTCAATCGGCTCACTGATCGGGAGCACCGAGTCGCCAGTCAGCGGGATATCACTCGATGACTTCCAGGCCGTGCACAAAGACGACTGCCTCGGTCTGATGGACTCCGTAGTGCACGACCAGAGGATGCACGGCCCGGACAAACACATCCAGCCTTGTAAAGCTCCGCCATCTGCTGGCCTTATCCCTCTTCGTCTACCTCGCGGATGAAAGACGTGAGCGAGCCGGGCACCTGGCGGCCTGCCATCGCACGCTTCACCGATTGCGGTGTCAGTTTCTTTTTCGCCCAAGTATGCAAGGCGCGAAGATAGCAGTCGCGCTCATCACGCAGTGCGCGCATCTGTTCGCGCAACGAGGCATTCTCCCTCTTCAATGACTGAAGGTCGCTGTCAGCGTGAATCGGTTTTTTCTTGGCTGGCATCGTTTCACTCCTGCGTTCTCTCTGGATGATAACCACGGAAAGGCTGCGATGCAACGGCTGCCTAACAGGTGAGACCGGGGGCGACGAAAAATGCGCGCCACTGCGCCATATAATCGAAGTCACAAGACTATGGCTGACGGGTGATCGCGCATGCTCCGAACCCTCAAGAAACTCAAATACAGCGTCCGCGTCATGCTTGCCAAGGGCGGCGGGCAACCGGAGACGATTAACCTGCATGGCCGGCCCACCGTCGTCAGCTCCGGCGGCGAGGGACCGACCTTCGTCTACCTGCACAGCACGCTGGGCGAGTCGTTCATGTGGCTGCCGTTCTACCAGACCTGGTCGAAGTCGTTTCGCGTGCTCGTGCCCACGCATCCGGGCTTTGGCCAGAGCGGCGGCTTCGAGCGCATCGACACCATAGAGGACATGGCCTGGCATTATCTCGAGCTGTTCGATGCGCTCGGACTGGAAGAGGTGATCCTGGGCGGCGTAAGCCTCGGCGGCTGGATCGCGGCGGAGTTCGCGGTCCGCTGGCCGGAGCGTGTGAAGTCGCTGTGGATCGCCGACGCGCCGGGGTTATGGGTCGAGAACGAGCCGTTGCCCGATCTCTTTCGCATCATGCAGGACCGCAACAAGCTTCGCGACGTGCTGTTTCACGATCCGACGGGGCACATGGCCAGCATGATCATCAAGGACAATCCGGCCGAGGAGGACATGCTGACCGCCTATCAATCGATGACGGTCCTGGCCCGGCTGGTGTGGGAGCGGCCTTACAACCCCAAGCTGGCGGAACGGCTCTACCGCATCCAGTGTCCCACGCTGCTCGTCTGGGGCGACCACGATCGGCTGGTCCCACCCGCCTACGGCGAGGCCTATCACAGGCTCATCCCCGGTGCCAAGCTGGAACTCATCAAGGACTGCGGCCACCTGCCGATGTTCGAGAAGGAAGGCGAGTTCGTCGAGACGATCACGCGGTTTTGCACTGGGTAGCCTTCAAGCGCGGCATGTCAGTTTCACCGGACGCCGCAATCGCCGGATTGCGGCCGACCCCGATTGGGGCTCACTCGTCGTGGTGCACGATGGACACGCGCCGCCGGCCGCGGATGGGGCGATTCCACAGCCAGCGGTTGCCCTGCCATTTGCCGGTCAAAAGGCGACTCAGTGCCAGCAAGCCGAAAGCCCCGGCCGTGGACACGACGAACCCGAGCGGACTGAGCGGCGAGACGCGCAGATTCTCGGAATAATAGGCAAGCACGCCGGCGCCGACGATCGCGCCCAGGATTCCCATCACCACCGTGGTCAGGGCGCCTCCCGGGTCCTTGCCCGGCATGATCGCCTTGGCCAGCAGGCCCACCAGCGTGCCAAATCCGATCCATACCAGCAACTGATTGGCCAGCTCGGCGACGGCTTCGGGAAATTCCATGTTCGTCTCTCGGCAACAAGCGAATTGCTGCGCGGCGTGCGCAAAACAATCCGCAGTCATCTTCGGCACCGACGGCCGCAGAAATCGACTCAAAGAGTGGCTGGCAGGCACGGAGCAGCCGGCGCAATCCGCATCCAGAGCGCTGCTGCCGCATTGTGACACCCGCGCGATCCGCTACATGCTAGTGCCTCGTCAAAGCTAAAATTTCGGGTTGGGTGCCATGGCCACGGCCTTGCGTGGCCATGCTCACCCAAAGCGGTGAGCATGGCACCCCAAAAAGACTAACCCGAAAACTAAGGTTGGACAGA
>VGYC01000180.1 GCA_016873095.1 Planctomycetota bacterium
TGGAGCAGCTCTTCCCCACTCCCAGCGGCTAAGGCCAACTCACCGATCTCGCAGCAGCACCATCAACAACAAGTCCTCCACCTCGCCAGAACCAAGGCATCGGCGCGCGCACTGAATGGACAGCTACGCAACGTCAACATCACCAATTATGTCGGCGCGGACCACACGGATATCTCGGATGTCAATGTCGGCGGCAATGTCACTGTGAGCAGTGGCGCGGGCGACGGCACCGTTGCGGGGTACTTCAATTTCTTCAACGCGAATCAAACCACTGAGCGCGCCACCATTGGCGGCAACGTCAAGGTCAGCTTCCAGGACGGCACCATCGACTACAACGGTATCTGGGACGCCGTTGTGCGCGGCAACGTGATCTTCAACAACGGCAGCGGAATCGCCTTTACCCAATTCGACGGCCAGAGCACGCATCTCCCCGTTCGCATTGCAGGCAAGCTCAAAATCCTCGGCACCGGGACCAACCAGGTAATCGTCGGCCAGCAGTACAACAAGACCGGTCTCATCGTTGGCGGCGACCTCATCATTGACATGCTCAACCCGACGGACCTGACTTTGCAGGCATACAATCTGCGGGTCAACGGCAAGACCAAGATTATCTGAACGTTACGGCAAGGACCCGGGCGCCGATGTGGAACCCAGGATGGCGTTTTCATGTATCGCAGAGTTTCTTCAGGGGAGAATTGTCGATGACACGTTCCAAATCGATTCGCCTGGGTTTCGAAGTCCTTGAGGATCGCTGCACGCCGGCCATCTACACCGTCACCAACCTGGCCGATGCCGGCGCCGGCAGCCTGCGCCAGGCAGTGCTCAACGCGAACGCCCATGCCGGCGCGGACACCATCGTCTTCAAGGACGGCCTGGAAGGGACGATCAAGCTTGCGGGCCCGGGCATCGCCATTTCGGATGCGTTACTTCTTGACGGACCTGGAGCCAGCAAGATAACCGTACAGGGCCTGGGTCACATCTTCGACATCATGGCTCCGGCGACAACCAAGGTCAAAATCGACGGGCTATGCCTGATAAGGGCCAGCGATTCGGCCATCCATAACAGGTCATCGTTAACGTTGACGGGAATGATCTTCAGCCAGAACGAAGGCTCCTTCGGTGCGGCGGTTGTTACGGACGGCGATTTGACGGTCCTGCAGAGCCGATTCGTCGGCAACAGAGTCAGCCTCGGTGGTGGGGCCATCTTCGTCAGCGGTGGCCACACACTGGTGGACCAGTGCAGTTTTGTCGGCAACTCAGCATATTCCGACACATCAGGGGACGGCGGGGCCATCTATGTCAATCGCGGATCCATGACCTTGCGGCGCTCCACCGTAACTGGCAATCGGGCGCGCGAGGATGGCGGCGGCGTGTTTTTCAATGAATTGGCCAACTATATCTCAGTCGAGAAGTCGGTGATCGAGAACAACCAGGCGGTCACCGGGGAGGGCGGCGGCATCCACGCCGCTGCCGTCACCGTCACGATCACCGACTCGAAGATCCGCTACAACATTTCGTACGGCGACGGGGGCGGCATTCGCTCGAAAGGGCGAACCGATATCCGCCGCAGCAGCATCAGCGGCAATGTCTCCACCAACGAAGACGGGGGCGGCATTTCCCAGTCTACCAATTCGCTTGTCCTGCTCGACAGCTCCGTCAGCGGCAATCGCGCCGATGAAAGCGGCGGCGGCATCTTTCTCGTCGGCACGACGCAAGACTGCACCGTCCGCGGCAGCGCCATTTCGGGCAACTGGGCTGCGCGAACCGGCGGTGGCTTGAATGCAATTGACACCATCCGGCCAGTCTACATCCAGAACAGCACGATCTCCGGCAATTCAGCTGAAGGCGAGGGGGGCGGCGCAGATTTCTGGAACAGCGTCGCCTTAGTGCAGAATTGCACGATCGCCTTCAACCGGGCCAACGACGGCGGCGGCATCCGCACGAACAGCGACGTCAGTCTTGACAGCAGCATCGTTGCCCACAACCAGGCAGCTTTGGGCACGGAGGATCTGCACGATCCGTATGCCGGAGCGCAGCTGCCGTTTCTGTTGCGCTCCTGCGTGATCTCCACGGCTGCCACCGATGGCGTGAACGATGGCGGCGGCAATCAGTTCAACGTCGACCCGCGGTTGGCCCCGCTGGCCAACAATGGCGGCCTGACGGCGACGCACGCCCTGCGCCGCGGCAGTCCGACCATCAACCGGGGTTTCAGCCCGACGGCGTTCACGACGGATCAGCGCGGCCCCGGCTTCGCTCGAAAGGTCGGTGCCGCCGTCGATGTCGGCGCTTTCGAGCGCGTCGAGTCGCCGCTGCCCGCCGCCACCACCGGCAATTTCGTCGTCAGCAACCTTAACGATGCCGGCAAGGGCAGCCTGCGCCAGGCCATCATCAACGCCAACAATCATCCCGGCTTCGACACCATCGTCTTCAAGCCCGGCCTGGAAGGGACCATCAAGCTGACCAGCGGCCAGATGCAGATCGCCAGCGCCATGTTCATCGACGGCCCCGGCGCCGGCAAGTTCACCGTGGACGGCAACCAGCTCGGCCGCATCTTCGTCGTCAGCGGGCCCACGACCATGAACGTCACCATCGACGGCTTGACGCTCTTCAACGGCGGGGAGGAGTTTGGCGGCGCCATCGCCAACACCGCGAATCTCAAGCTGGTTGGCATGGTGCTGATGGGAAACTCTGCTGTCAGCGGTGGGGCAGTCTTCAACAATGCCGGCCATCTCACCATCCAGAAGAGCCGCCTGTTCCTGAACACGGCCAGTGCCGGCGGCGGCGCTGTCGCCGGCATTGGCACCGGTTCGGTCCGGATTGAGGACACGGCGATTTCCAACAACAAGGCGGCCAACGGCGGCGGCGTCTTTGCCAGCGACGGCCGGTTGACGCTACTGCGAACCAGCCTGACCGCCAGCCTCGCCGACGTGGACGGCGGCGGCGTCTATGCCGCTGAAGAGGTCGACAGTGTATCCATTCAGAAGAGCACCATCGACGGCAACTACGCCAGCATCTACGGCGGCGGTGTCCGCACCGAAGGCGGGCCGACCTACGTCACCGACTCGAAGATTGTCAACAATCGTTCCGAAAACACCGGCGGCGGCCTCGCCGCCAACGGTCACACCGACGTGCGTCGTTCGATCATCAGCGGCAACATCTCCTACAGCGGCCCAGGCGGCGGCATCGCCCAGTACCTGGGTGATCTGACGCTGCTGCAGGCCACGGTAAGAGATAATCGCGCGTTGAATAATGCGGGGGGAGGCGTCTTCATCGACTACACCTCGTCAGAATCTCGGATCATTGCGAGCACGATCTCAGGTAACTGGGGGCAGAACGGCGGCGGACTGATGGCCGGCCTCCATTCGTCCACCCTACTGATCAGGAATTCCACGATTTCCATGAATGTCGCCAGCATCGACGGCGGCGGCGCCTATCTCGGTTCCAAGCAAACCAAGCTGATCCAGAACAGCACGATCGCATTCAATGTCGCCCGCTTTGTGGGCGGCATCTCCACGGAAGGGCCCACGACTCTGGAAAGCACCATCGTGGCGTATAACGTCGGCGACCCATTCGCCTCAATCAATCCCACGACTTACCTCGCCCTGCGCTGGTGCCTCATCTCGACCGCACGTGAACAGGGCTGGACCGATGCCGGCGGCAATCAGTTCAACGCCGATCCGCGCCTGGCCCCGCTGGCTAACAACGGCGGCCTGACGGCGACCCATGCCCTCAAGAAGGGCAGCGCCGCCATCAATCGCGGTTCCAACCCGACTAACCTGCCTACCGACCAGCGCGGCGGCAAGTTCCTGCGCAAGCTCGGTCCCCGCGTCGATATCGGCGCCTTTGAACGTGAGTAACGCACCTTCCAAATCCCGAAAAGGAGACTGACCGTCGAGCGCCAGAAAGATTGTTCTGGGGAGCGCACGACCGTGCGTTGTCAAGCCCCGTCGGGGTATTTTCGTCTGGAAATCGAGACCCTGGCACATGACTTGGCCGGCAACGATGGCGCTGGGCCAGTCTGCCTTGTCTGGGTATTCCCGGATTCGTCCAGCTCAGGATGTGTCGGGTGTATACCTATTTCTGGACGAATTCCTGGTCGAATCGTGGACGAAACTCACTCCTGAGTCGCCAGCGCCAGGGCCATCTTGCAGCCGAGGAGGTAGTCGGGGAGCTCGACGTACTCGTCGATGGTGTGGATCTCGTTCTGGCCGGCGCCGAAGGTGATGGTGGGGATGCCGTGGCGAACGGTCCAGTTGGCGTCGAGTCCGCCGTTGGAAAGACGGAGCTGCGTCTTGATGCCGGCGCGTTCGCCGGCGGCCTGGGCCAGCTTGACCACCGGGCTGTTCTCCTTGAGCTTGAACGGGAAGTAGTCGCGCTGGGCCTGGAATTCGACCTTGGCCTTGCGGCCGCGATGGTCCTTGACGTTGGCGGCGGCCTTGGTGAAGGCCGTCTTGTAGGCGGCCGTGATGAGCTTGTTGAAGGCGGCATCGTGGCTGCGCGTCTCGCCGCGGACGTGGACGTAGTCGGTCACGACATTGGTGGCCACGCCGGCGCTGCCGCCCTTGCCGTCGCCGATGCTGCCGACGTTGGAGGTGCCTTCCTTGCTCTTCTTCTTTACCTTGCCGAACCAGCCGTTGGCGTGCACGTCCGCGAGCGCCCTGGCGGCGACGACGGTAGCGGAAATGCCCTGCTCGGGATGCACGCCGGCGTGGGCGGCGCGGCCGGTGATCTCCGCTTGCCAGCGCTCGGCGCCGACGGCGCCGATGGTGATGTCGCCCGGAAGCCGGCCATCGATGTTGAAGCCGACGACGGGGTTGCCCAGATCGGCAAGCTCGACGTTGCGGGCGCCCCACAGGCCGCTTTCCTCGCGGACGGTGAACAGCAGCGTCAACGGCTGATGCGGCAGATTGTGCTTGAGCAGGGTCGCCACCATGGTGACCAGGCAGCCACAACCGGTGCGGTTGTCGCCGCCCAGCGCGGTCTTGCCTTCAGGGACGATGCGGATGCCCTTGCGAAGCGGCACGGCGCCGGCACACAGCGGCACCGTGTCGAGGTGGGTCATGAACAGGCGGCGCGGTCCCGGCCGATTGCCGGGCAGCGTCACGATGAGGTTGCCCGTCTGCGTCGGCAGCGGAATCTTCTTGTTGGCCGCGTCGAAGCGAATCCACGAGCGTTCGACACCGGCCTCGACCAGGGCGTCGAGCACGGCCAGGCCGATCTTCTCCTCCTGGCCGGTGATGCCCTCGACGTACAGCAAGCGCATGAGGCGAACGATCGCCTGGTCTTCATCGATGTGCAGTTCGGTTGTCATGAAACTCTCACGGTTGGGTAGGGCGTAGCGGTTGTAGTGGCGTGCGGCAGGATTCAGGTTGTGCGCGGGACCCAATCGGTCAGGATCGGAGTCCGGCCCGGTCATGGCGCAAGCGGAGGAGGCAATCTCGTTTCCTCCGTGGAGACAACGGCGAATCTTGCCCTGGACAAGCCGTCGTCTCGGAAGTAAAAGTCCTGGCCCGTGCGGAAGGGCGGTCGCCCTGGCATCTCAAGTCCGGAGTCCCACCATGTTTACCCAGGTTACCAAGCTTGTCGCGATCTCCCTGGTACTGGGCACATGCCTCGTACCGGTAGAAGATATGTATAGTCAGCAAAGGGCGGCGGCCCAGACGCCCCAGGCACGTGAAGCAGAATTGCCCCCTGTGCCCAAGGGCGTTGACGTCCTGGCGCGCGGACCGGTGCACGAGGCGTTTGCCACGCCGACGACGCAACCGCAGGCGGCGCCGTTGTGCCCCAAGCAACCGCCGGCGCCGCTGGAGGAAATGGCGCCCGAGGAACGGCCGGACAGCAACAACATCTGGATCGGCGGCTACTGGGCCTGGGACGATGAGGCCCGCGACTTCCTGTGGGTCAGCGGTTGCTGGCGGACGCCGCCCCCGGGCAAGGAGTGGGTGGCCGGCTACTGGCGCGAGAGCGCCGGGCAGTGGCAATGGGTGTCCGGATTCTGGGCGAACGCCCGGCAAGACAGCCGGCCGGCCGAGGTGACGTATTACCCTGAGCCGCCGCCGCCCCCGCAGGTTGCCGCGCCGCCGCCCGCGCCGGCGGCCGACATGATCTACGTCCCCGGCTACTGGACCTGGGTTGACACCCGCTACGCCTGGCGGGCCGGCTACTGGCGTCGCCCGCGGGCCGGCTTCGTCTGGGTCACGCCCTGCTATCGCTGGTCGCCATGCGGCTACGTCTACGTGCCCGGCTACTGGGACATGGCCATCGCCGACCGCGGCGTGCTGTACGCGCCGGTCAGCGTCGACTTCGCCGTGTGCGGGCCGCGCTTCGTGTACACGCCCTGCTACGCGGTGTGCGATACCATCATCCTCGATTCGCTGTTCGTGCGGCCGGCATTCGGCTGCTACTACTTCGGCGATTACTATGGCGGCGCCTACGTGGGGCTCGGCTTTCAGTCGTCGTTCATCTACGGCCGGCGTTACTATGACCCAATCATCTCCTACCAGGGCTGGGTGAATCGCGGCAATCCGGCGTGGCTGAGCGTGCAGATCAACCTGTTCAACTCGCGCAACGCCGGCCTGGCGCCGCGGCCGCCGCGCACGCTGGTGCAGCAGAACACCGTCATCAACAACGTGACCAACATCACCAACATCAACAACACCAAGATCACGAACATCAACAGCAACAACAAGAACGTGAACGTCAGCAACACGCGCGTGCTGGCGCCGACGCGGGTGGTGGCCGGCAATCGCGGTCAGAAGGTGGTGCAGGTGGCCGCCGCCGAGCGTGCCCAGGTCCGCAAGGAGTCGCTGGCCGTCCAGCAGGCCGCCGCCCAGCAGCGCATCAAGTCAGAAGCCGGCCCGCTACCGAAAGGCGGGCAACCGCGCGTCTCGAGCTTCAACCTGCCGCAGGTAAGCACACGCCCGGCCACGACGGCGCCGACGGGCAGCGGCGGACCGAGTTCCATTCGTCCCGCCGCGACAACCGCGCCCAAGGGAAACAACGGCAACAACTCGCCGCCGAAATCGATCACCCCGCAACCGAAGGGACCGGCGGCGCCTCCTCAACCACTGCCCAGGGGTCCAAAAGGCCCCGGGCCGGGCAATGCACCACCCAAGGCAGGCGCCTCGCCGAAGGGGCCGGGTGCTTCGCCCAAGGCGATCGGTCAGCCCAAGGGTCCATCGCCAAAAAACGGCCCGGCGAAGAATGTGAGCGATCGTTCCGTCAATCCGCCGATTCAAGCTCCCAGGGTCAAGGACCGGACCGCTCCGCGTCCGACGGCAAGCAGCGCGACCGTCCGCTCACGCCCATCCGCGGAACGCCGGCCAGCCGGGAATGCCCCGCAAGCCGCATCTCCTGCCGATGCTCGTCGCCGCGACGGTGCGGGCCGGTGAACCTTGAGCCGGCGCAGCGCGTCCACTCGCCAGCAGCGCAATAGCGCAATCGATGATGGTTGACTGCCCCTGGCTCGTCTTCTTATCATGCAAGAGGGACGACGATGCTCGTTAGCCGGGGACAAGCTCATGCGCCATTTCACTGCACTGATTCTCTTCTTCGTGGCAGTCTTCCCATTGCCAGCGAGTCAAGCCCAGGAAGAGGTCGTGCTCGGCAAGAAACGCTCGGAGTGGCTGTTGCTCCTCAAGGACAGCAAGGAAGCGAAGCTGCGCCGCGCGTCCCTGATTGCCCTGGAGGTGATCGGGCCCAAGTCGCCTGGGGTGCCCGATGCCTTCATGGCGGCTCTTGATCTGGACGCGAACGCCGAGGTGCGCCGCGAGGCGGCCCATGCGCTCGGCCGGATGGGGACCGAAGTGAAGGGCGCCGTCGAGTCGCTAGGTCAAGCCCTCAAGAAAGACAAGTCCAGCCTGGTGCGTGAAGCGGCGGCAGCGGCCCTGGGACGCATTGGCGAGCCTGCCCAGACGCAGGTGCTCATCCTCGCCGCCGCACTCAAGGATGCGCACGCAGCGACACGCACCGCCGCCGCCGAGGCCATCAAGAATATCGGCGAGAAGGCGCATCTGGCGTTGCCGCAGCTCATCGAGGTCCTCAAGAACAAGAAGGAAGAGCGGTTTCCGCGCATCTATGCCGCCCAGATCATGGGCAAGCTGCCGGACAATGCCGGGCAGACCGTGCCCGTGCTGAGCGAGGCCATGCTGGACAAGGACGCCCCGCCGCAGGTGCGTGAAGCGGCCATCGAGGCACTGGGACGACTGGGCGACGCCGCCGCCGAGGCGGGGAACTCGCTGGCAAGCTTGCTGCAAACCAAGGAAGCAACCGCGGCCGTGCGCCGCGCGGCGCTGATCGCCCTCGCCAGGATCGGCGCAACGGCGAAGATCGCCTGGCCGGCCGCCGATGCTTCTTTCAAGAGCACCGAGACGACGGTTCGCTACCAGGCCATCCGGCTCGCCGGCAAGCTGGCCAAGGATGAGAAGCTAGCCGTTGCCGCCCTGGCCCTGGCCGCCGCCAAGGACGAGACGACGGAGAATCGGCTGGCCGCCATCCAGGAACTGGCGCAGCTCGGCACCATCGCCGCCGCAGCGCTGCCCACGCTGACCGATCTGGCCAGCAACGACAGCCGCGGCTCCATCCGCGAAGCCGCAGGAGATGCGGTCAAGAAGATCAAGGGGAAATAGCGATCATTTCTTGCGCTTCGCGACGACGGTGACATCCCTGAGAACCTGCCCGTCGTCCCTCTTGATTTGAAGGGTGGTTGTAAACCGATCCTTTGCGATAACATCGACAACGGATGCCGAAACATTCGGCGGCAGGTCGAGAGGTTTCCAGGTCATCGTCAGTTTCTCGGCATCCCACTGGCCCAAGGACTCTGTGGCCAGGCCGGCCGAGGTGAATAGCCAGCGCCGGTACGCCTTTTTCTTGGCATCGTAGCTGTAAAGAACCGTTGCCTCCTCCCGATACCTTGCCCCCGCGAACTTGCCTTCCAGGCGGATGAAATGGCGGTTGTGCAGCCATTGCCCGGTCATCTCGCCGGTTGCGGTGAAGCCTGCCTTGCTCTGCAAGCTTGGACGCCCTTCCGATTTCGTGGTCCACTGCCCGACAAGCGGAGCGAGGACCTTTAATTCCTCGGGCGGAGCGGCGCCGCCGAAAGGAACATCTTTGGCGGAAGTGTCCGGCTGCGTCATCGCTGATGATGCTGACAAGGCAGCGATGCAGCAGGAAAGATAGAGTTTCTTCAACATCTCATGTCCTCGTGAGAGCGTTATCAAATCTCTCGACCCTTGCGGAGCCGATTCGGTCCTGTGTCCAGTGCCAGTCCAGCAATATGAGAGTCACCACCAGCCATACCAGTCCAGCAATGAGGCCGGTCACACGCCACCGCCTGGCTGGATTGAATCGTGCTGGTGCGAACAAGAGCATGAACGCGATGGCAAAAGCCAGGCCGACGGCAATGTCAACCCTCTCGATCCACGCCAGCTCATCCGATCCTTCCATTCGAAACATCAAGGCGCCAAGCGCGAGGAAAGTCGCAATCAGGGCGACCATTACGCCGATACCCACCCGCAAGATTACGAGCGCGGCCGAGAGGAAGGACGACTGGCGGTGATTGGCGACTTCCATGCTCGGCATTGTAATCGGCGGCAACATTCAGGAAAGGGTCCACGGCGAGCGGCGCGGCGTAAGCCCGCCGTGGACGTTCCGGCGTGCGGGCACCTTCACACGTCGGGCTTACGCAACGACGCTCGCCACGCACTTGATTCACGCGTCGGCTATCGCTAGGACAATCTCCACCTCCACGGACGCGTAGCCAATGAATCCCATTGCTTTTGCCATGCGGCACCCGATCACCACCATGATGCTGGTGGTGGCGCTTATCGGCGGCGGCGGGCTGGCCCTCACCAGCATGCGCGTCGATATCTTTCCGCCATTCAACATTCCGCAGATCTATGTTGTGCAGAACTTCAACGGCATGAGCCCGGGCCAGATGGAAGGACTCATCGTCAACCAGTTCGAGCTGAACTTTCAGTATGTCGATGGCGTCAAGAGCGTCGAGTCGCGGAGCGTGCAGCAGATCGCGCTCATCAAGCTGTCGTTCTATCCGGGCACGAACATGGCCCAGGCGATGGCAGAGGTGGTGGCCCAGGCCAACCGCGCCCAGGCCAGCATGCCGCCCGGTGTGTTGCCGCCGCAGATCATGCGCATGGACGGCGGCAGCGTGCCGACCGGCTATCTGGTGCTGACCAGCCGGACCGAGTCGCTCGGCGCGCTCGCCGACTATGCCCAGCAGCGGGTCCGGCCGCTGGTTCAGGAGTACATCCCTGGAACTGTCGGCACGGCGCCGTTCGGCTCCAACGTCCGCGCCATCGTCGTCAATGTCGATCCGGACCGGCTGCGGTCGTATCAACTGACGACGGACGACGTGGTGCAGGCGCTCATGACCGGCAACGTCATCACGCCGGCCGGCAACCTCTACATCCGCGACCAGATGCCACTGGTGCCGACCAACTCGATGGTCGTCAATATCCAGGAGATTCGCAAGATCCCGCTCAAGATGGGCCGCAACGTCTACATCAACGATGTCGCCACCGTGGAGGACAGCACCGACATCAATTTCGGCTACGCACTCGTCAACGGCCGGCGCTCCGTGTACATCCCGATCGTGAAAAAGAACACGGCATCGACGCTGACCGTGACTTCGGAGATCTACAACTCGCTGCCGATCTTCCAGAACGCATTGCCCAAGGGCGTGACCATCAGCTACGAGTTCGATGAATCGCCGACGGTGGTCGAGGCCATCAAGAGCGTGGCGATGGAAGGCGCGATCGGCGCCGTACTCACCGGGCTGATGATCCTCATCTTCCTGCGCGACTGGCGGAGCGTGCTGGTCGTGGTCTTCAATATTCCCATGGCGATCACGGGCGCCCTGCTGGCGCTGTGGCTCACCGGGGCAACCATCAACATCATGACGCTCGGCGGCCTGGCGCTCTCCATCGGCATGCTGGTCGATGAGGCGACCGTGACCATCGAAAACATCCATGTGCAGATGAACCACACGCCGTCGCTGGCCCGGTCGGTGGAGCGGGCTGGCAACGAGACGGCCGTGGCGCGCTTGCTCGCCATGCTGTGCATCCTTTCGGTGTTCATACCGGCCTTCATCATGGCCGAACCGGTGCGGTCGCTGTTTGTGCCGCTGTCGCTGGCCGTCGGCTTCGCCATGATCACGTCGTACTTCCTGTCGAGCACGCTGGTCCCCGTGCTGTCGGTATGGATGCTGAAGCATCACGGCGGGCACAGGACGGAGGAAAGCAAGGACTTCTTCGAGCGGCTCATCCAGCCGCGCTTCGCGAAGCTCGTCGAGCATGTCGTGACGTTGCGCGCGATCATCGTGCCGACATATCTGGGCGTATGCGTGCTGATCCTGGTCGTGGTCGGCATGCAGGTGGGTCGGGAACTGTTCCCGCAAGTGGACTCCGGCGAGTTCGTGCTGCGCTTTCGCGCACCGCCGGGGACGAACTTCGAGCTGACGCGCGAGATGGCGGTGCGCTGCCTGCAGGTGATCGGCGACGAGGCCGGCGACAACAACATCAAGATCTCGATGGGCTTCGCCGGGCAGCAGGCGCCCAACTACGGCATGAACAACATGCTGCTGTTCATGCGCGGTCCCGACGACGGCCAGCTTCGCGTGCAGCTCATGGAGGACAGCGGTGTTCGCCTCGACGAGTTCCGCAAACGGCTGCGCAAGGCGCTGCCCGACAAGATTCGCCCCTGGTTCGCCGAGGTGCTGCAAAAGGATGGCATGTCGCGCGACCAGGCGCTGGCCCGGGTGCGCGAGATCACCTTTGCTTTCGAGCCAGGCGACATCGTCAGCGAGGTCATGAGCTTTGGCGCTCCAGCGCCCATCGAGGTCATGGTCGCCAGCCCCAATCTCGACGATGCCCGCGAATATGCCACCCGCATTCTCAAGGAGATGGAAAAGATTCCATTCCTTCGCGACCTCCAGTTCCAGCAGACGCTCGACTATCCGGCCGTGCCGGTGAATATCGACCGGCAAAAGGCTGGACTCAGCGGCGTGACGGTGGATCAGGTGGGCCGGTCGCTGGTGGTGGCGACATCCTCGAGCCGGCTGGTGGCCCGCAACTACTGGCAAGACCCGCGCTCCGGCGTCAGCTACCAGGTGCAAGTGCAGGTGCCGGTGCAGCGCATGACCAAGACGACGCAGGTCGAGACCCTGTCGCTGGAGCAGTCCGGGCCGCAAAGCAACCTGATGATTCGCGACGTGGCCAGCGTCAGCAGCGGCGTCATGCCCGGCGAGTATGACCGAAGCGCCATGCAGCGTTATCTCAGCATCACGGCCAACGTCGAGGGGGAAGACCTGGGCCGGGCCTCGCGGCAGCTCGATGCGGCGCTCAAGAGGGCAGGGGAGGAGCCGCGCGGCGTCCGCGTGCAGGTCCGCGGGCAGATCACGCCGATGCGCGAGATGTTTCGCTCCCTGGAAATCGGTCTCGGCATCGCCGTCATCGTCATCCTGGTCCTGCTGACGGCCTATTTCGAGTCGCTCAGGCTGGCCATCGTCTCCGTCGGCGCCGTCCCGGGCGTCCTCTCCGGCGTCGTGCTCATTCTTTATCTGACGGGAACGACCTTGAACATCGAGTCGTTCATGGGAACAATCATGTGTATCGGTGTGTCGGTGTCGAACTCGGTCATGCTGGTCACATTCATCGCCCGCGACTGGTATGCAGGGCAAACGGCGCGCGAGGCGGCGCTTTCCGGTGCTCGCGAACGGCTGCGGCCCATCTTGATGACCGCCTGCGCCATGATCGTCGGCATGATCCCCATGGCGCTGGGCCTGGAGAAGGGCAGCCAGATGGAAGCGCCGCTCGGCCGGGCCGTCATCGGCGGCTTGCTGGTCTCAACCTTCGCGACGCTGTTGATCCTGCCAGCGATCTTCTCTGTCGTCATGGGACAGCGACAGTATCATTCGCCGTCCGTGCACCCTGACGACCCGGTGAGCAAGCATTTTCACCAGGAAACAGAACATGACGCGACGTAAGACGTTTGGCGGAGCCCGACGAGTGAGCGAGGGATACGGCGTCCCTCGCTCACTCGTCGGGCTCTGCTTGCTCCCTGCGCTCATCGCGGTCGGTTGCAGCAGGCGCGAGGTGCCCGCGCCGCCGGTGAAGACCGAGACACGCGTCACGCTGATCAAGCCGGAGGTGCGCGACATCATGCGTACCGTCGGCCAGCCGGGATTCATCGACGCTTACGAGCAGACCGCGATCTATCCCAAGGTCTCCGGGTTCATCAAGTTGTGGAAAGTGGACATCGGCGATGTCGTGAAGCAGGGGCAGGTGCTGGCCCAGCTCGACCGACCGGACCTGGATGCCGAGTATGAGCAGCGCCAGGCCCAGGTCGTGCTCGATGACGAAAACATCGAGTCGGCCAGGCAGCTCGTGGACGTGGCCACCAGCCGGCTGAATGCCGCGGTCGCCCAGGTAAAGGAGGCCAAGGCCAATCTCGGCAAGTACGAGGCAGAGGTCGAGCGCTGGCAATCCGAGGTCAAGCGTTTGACGCCGCTGGCCAAGGAGGGCGTCGTGAACGCGCAGGTGCTTGAGGAATCGATCAAGCAGTTGAAGTCGAACAAGGCAGCGCGTGACGCGGCCGAGGCAACCATACTGGCAGCCGCGGCCACCGAGCTGGCCCGCCGCGCCGATCTGGGCAAGACCAAGGTGGACGTGGGCGTCGCCAAGGCCAAGGCGAAGGTGTCTGAAGCGGAGGCGAAGCGCTACGCCGCGCTCGTCGGCTTTTTGCGCCTCGTCGCTCCCTACGACGGCATCATCACCGCCCGTAACGCCAACGACGGCGACTTCGTGGAGCCGGCCACTGGCGATCCTTCGGCCAGGGCGGATTCGCGCGGCGAGTCGGCGCGCCGCGGCACGCCGATTTACGTGGTCGCTCGGTCCGACATGGTTCGTGTTTTCGTCGATGTCCCGGAGATCGATGCAAACTTTGTAGGCAAAGGCAGCCCTGCCCGCGTGCGCGTGCAGGCGCTCGGAAACATCGAGTTCCCCGCCAAGGTGACGCGCACCTCCTGGGCGCTCAATGTCCAGAGCCGCACACTGCGTGCCGAGATCGACCTGCCGAATCCGCCCGACCCGAAGCAACCAAGAACTTTGCTTCGCCCCGGCAGTTATGCTTACGGCATGGTGGAGATCAACCGGCCCAAGGTCATGGCCATTCCAGTGGCAGCCGTCATCGAGATCGGCAACGTCAACTGCTGCTATCTCTACGACAACGGCAAGGCCATCCGCACTCCATTGCAAACCGGCATTGCCGGCAACAAGTGGATCGAGGTCGCCAGGAAGCAAGTCAACGGCACGTGGGCCGATTTCACCGGCAACGAGCAGATCATCGAAGGCGACCTGTCGGAACTGGTGGATGGGGCGTCGGTGCGGTTGGCAGGGAAGACCAAGGAGTGAATTCAAGCAAGCGTGGTCGAAGCTCGCTCGGCCGTTTGGCGCGCATGATCCCGTGCGCGAAACCGCCGAGCGAGCTTTGGCCATGCGTCATGAAGGACCTATACTCGCCCAGGCCGGCGGTTCCCTCAAGCGATAGAGCATCTCGCCGGCCTTCGGAACGCACAGCACTCCCTCGGTCTCCCGTCCCTGATAGTCCGAAACATCGATCGAACGCGGATCGCGATAGCCAAGGTTGATTGAGCGACACACATCTTCCGGAATTTGCGTCGCCAGCGTCACCTGGATGCGCGGTTTCTCGACGCCGTTCTCGTAGCTGCCGATGCCGCGGACGTGTGTCGAATGGGCCAGGATTCCCCACTGCTCGTCCTTGAAACGGAGCCACTGCTTGAGGAAGTAGTCACGCGTGTGATAGCCGATGCGTTCGATGAGCTTGCCGTGTGTCAACGAAATGTCGCGGATGTGCGGGGCGTAGATGATCAGCTCGCCGCCGTCGGCGACCACCGGCTCCAGCTTGTACATGCACTTGCCACCCACCCAGATCTCGTCATACATCGCCGGAGCGCAGGAGAGCACCGTGTGAAACGGCCGGTCCTTGTAGATGACGTGCAACTTGTCGCTCAGATCGGCGGCCTGCGACCAGGCCTCTTCGGGTGTTCCGGCGAACAGTCCCGCCAGGCCGCCGTCGTGCACAACGGCGCAGAACGCCAGTTTCGGGACCGTGACCATGGCAGCGGCACGGTCGACGACGCGGCGCACCGGCGTCCATTTATTGCCGATGATTCGCGGGTTGGTGATCACGGCCCCCAGCCAGTGAAAGAAGTTCAGGATCTCCGGCCCGCGTAACCGGTCACGGGTCGATATAGCTCGGAATCGTGGTTTCGGGTACTGTTGCGGTTGGCATGGATGCTCCACCGACAGTATCGGCAGCAGTGTTGGCATCGCTGCCGCCTGAAGTCCTTGCTTT
>VGYC01000181.1 GCA_016873095.1 Planctomycetota bacterium
GATTGAGAGGTGTTCATGGACGACAAAACCCGACGCAAGCGACCCGGCTACGGGATGCGCCGATCCCGCGCCCCGGCCCGCTGCCAGCGCCCAAGCCGCAAACCGTTCAGCCTACGCTTGATTAAGGACTAGCTTGACGATTCAACTTAGGGGGGCTTTCAAGTGTATCACACGCACGTTTTTCATCGTCTGGCAAGCGCCATGCTCGTCACACTCGCGGTCTGCTCGGCGCACGCCGCCGACTGGACGCAGTTTCGTGGACCGGGGGGACTTGGCATCACGACCGAAACGTCGTTGCCGGTCGAGTGGTCATCCAAGAAGAACATCGTCTGGCGGACGAAGCTGCCGGGGCCGGGCACATCGAGCCCGGTAACGGCCGGCAAGCGCGTCTTCGTGACCTGCTACACCGGCTACGCCCTCGATGCCGGCAAGCCCGGCAACATGGACGACCTCAAGCGGCATCTCGTCTGCGTGGAACGGGCCAGCGGCAAGATCCTCTGGACCAAGCAGTTTGATCCCGTGCTGCCGGAGCACAAGTACACCGGCGAGGGGACGTATCACGGCTACGCCTCCAGCACGCCCGTCATCGACGGCGACCGTCTCTACGTCTTCTTCGGCAAGTCTGGCGTCTACTGCTTCGACCTGGATGGTACGGAAATCTGGCACACTTCGGTCGGCAAGGGCATCAACGGCTGGGGCTCGGGCACGTCGCCGGTGCTTTATAAGGACAAGCTCATCATCAACGCCAGCGTCGAGAGCGACAACATGATCGCCCTCGACAAGACGACGGGCAAGGAACTGTGGAAGACGCCGGGCATTTCCTCCGCATGGAACACGCCGGTGCTGGTTACGGTCCCCGCCGGCGAGCCGGAGCTGGTCGTCAGCATCTACAACCGCGTGCTTGGCCTGAGTCCCGAAACCGGCAAGGAACTGTGGCGAGCGCCCGGCGTGGAACGCTACGTCTGCCCGAGCGTGATCGCGAACGACGGCATCGTCTACGCCATCGGCGGCGGGCACACGTCGCTGGCGGTCAAGGCCGGCGGCCGCGGCGATGTCGCCAAGACACATTCCCTGTGGATGAAGAAGAAGGGCTCCAACGTGTCGTCGCCGGTTTACCACGAGGGCCACATCTACTGGGCCAGCGACAGCGGCGGCGTGGTAACCTGCCAGAAGGCCGACACCGGCGACATCGTTTACCAGAAACGCCTCGACCCGCCGTCGGGACTCATTTACTCGTCGCCGTTGCTGGCCAACGGCAAGCTCTACTACGTCTCGCAGAAGAACGGCACCTACGTCGTCGCCGCCAGCCCGGAGTACAAGCTGCTCGCCCGCAACGTCTTCGCCGACGATGACAGCCGCACCAACGCGTCGCTGGCCGCCAGCGACGGGCAATTGCTGCTGCGCAGCGACCGGTATCTGTATTGCATCGGCAAGCAATGAGCCCGGAGTGCCAGCGAGGGATCGACTCGCCGGCAGCAAATGTGTCGAACATGGGAGACGTGCGCCCTCGCTGACGCGAGGGCGCACGAGCAAGCCGCTTCAGTCCGCGGCGTCGTTCGCCTTCACACTCGTGGCTCGGTCTTCATTCAGCTTCTGGTCAACATGCGTTCTGCCTCTGCTCACCTTTCTTGCCAGCCAGTTGCCCGCGATGATGAAGGCAGCGAATAGCCCCAGCGCCAGCAGCAGATCGCCATCCCACAGGTATTCGAGTTTGAAGCCCTCGTCCAGAATCCTGGTACCGACCTTGGCGAACAGATACTGGTAGACAAAGGTGCCGGGCACGATACCGATGGCGGTGGCCAGGAGATAGTCGCGGAAGCGGATGCTGGTCAGGCCGGAGCCGAAATTGATGCCGTTGAAAGGGAAGAGCGGGATCAGGCGTAGCACCAGCAGTCCGATGAAGCCGTTGTCGCGGATGCGCTCGTCGAAGGCCTGGAATTTGCCCTTCAAGAGCCGATCGACAAAGTCGCGGCCAAGCGCCTTGGCAAGGAAGAACGCCAGCACGGCGCCGATGGAGGCGCCGATCCAGGTGTAGAGCGTTCCCTCCCACGGACCGAACAGCACCGCGCCGGCAAAGCTCAACACCGTTCCCGGCAGCAGCACCACGGTCCCGATGATGTAGAGGAGCACGTAAAGCAGGCGTGCCGCCACCGGGCCTTGCGCCTGGATGAAGTCGCGCGCCGCCGACGGCGTGACGGACCGGCCGGTGTCAGTGAAGTAAAAGACATAGACGGCCCCGGCGAGCAACCCAAGCAACAGCGCAAACTTCACGTAGGAAGACAAGGAAGACTCCTTGCGGCGCGAGCAGGCAAGCTGGCAGCTTGCCGCTACGAGAACCACCTGATCCACTTGCTCAGCAGCCAGTGCATGAACGGTGTCAGGCGCGTGCGTGCGTAAGCGTCGGCGGTTTTGCGGATTGCCTCGGCTTGCGTGGGATAGGGATGGATGGTCCGTCCCAGCGTCTTGAGGCCGAGGCCGGCAGTCATGGCCAGCGTCAGCTCCGCGATCATGTCGCCGGCATGTCTGGCTACCACCGTGGCGCCGACGAGCTTGTCCGTCCCCCTGCGAACGTGGACGCGGACGAAGCCTTCCGTCTCGCCGTCCAGGATGGCCCGGTCCACGTGCCGCAATTCCTGGTTAAACGTTGTCACCGCGATGCCACGTTCTTTCGCCTCGCCTTCATGCAGCCCGACATGCGCCACTTCCGGATCGGTATAGGTGCACCAGGGGATGATCAGCCGGCTCATCTTGCCCTTGGTTGGAAAGAGCGCGTTCTGGACGACGAGCCTGGCCATGGCGTCGGCGGCATGTGTGAACTTGTAAGCGGAACAGATGTCGCCCGCGGCAAAGATACGCCTGTTCGAGGTCTGCAGCCGGTCGTTGACATGCACGCCCAGCTTGCCGTCATGAGTCACGCCGGCGACTGCCAGATTGAGACCCTCGACATTCGGGACACGCCCGGCGGCGACCAGAATGGCATCCGCATGGATTGCTTCACCTGCCATGTGCAGAACGCTGCCGGCGCTTTTTTCGATTCTCTCGGTCGTCGCCGGCGTCAGGATGCGCACGCCGTCCTGGACAAGGGCGGCATGCACGAAGGCAGCGGCATCAGGATCCTCTCGAGGCAGAACGTGGGGACGAGAGCCAATCAGCGTGACCTCCGAGCCGAAGCGCGCGAACGCCTGAGCCAGTTCGCAGCCGATCGGCCCGGCGCCGATGACGGCCAGGCGTCGCGGCAATTCGGTACGGTTGAAGACTGTCTCGTTGGTAAGGAAGCCGGCTTCCGCAAGACCTGGGATTGGCGGCACGGCCGGGCGGGTGCCGCTGGCGATGACGGCCTTGCGGAATGGCAACTCTGCGCCGGCGACGAGTATCGACCCTGGTCCTTTGAAGCTCGCTTCGCCGAAAAAGACATCCACTCCCAGGCCACGGAAACGATCGGCCGAATCGTTGGGGCTGATGTCGGTGCGCAGGCGCCGCATGCGCTCCATCACGGCCTCGAAGTTGACACGAGCACCGGGCGGTGCCTCGATACCGAACTTGCCGCAAGCGCGGATGCCGGCGACGGCGCGGGCAGTCGCAAGCAGTGCCTTGGAGGGGACGCAACCAGCGTTGAGGCAATCGCCCCCCATGTGGAAACGCTCGACGAGCGCGACCCTGGCCCCCAGGGATGACGCTCCTGCCGCCGTCACCAGTCCCGCCGTGCCGGCACCCACGACCACGAGGTCATAGCGGTCGCGCGGCCGGGGATTGCGCCAATCGGGCGGACGCACATGCCGCAACAGTTCCAGGTTGTGTACGTCGGCAGGTTGATGTTCCATGGTGTTCCGCTAGCTTAAGGATTGGCCGGCTGCCTAGCTAGCGCTGCGGCCCTGGCCGGGTTGCCTCCATCATGCACACGATCCATGTCAACCTGGGACCACGAAGTTACGATATCGCCATTGTCAGCGGCGACTTGACGGGCGTCGGCACCTTCGCGCGCCGGCGCGTCAAGAGCGACAAGGCGCTGGTGATCACCGACGAGAACGTGAAAGGGCAAGCCGAGCGCGTCGCCGAAGCGATGCGTGCGGCGGGATGCGCGGTGCACCTGGCAGTGCGGCCTGCGGGTGAAGGCCAGAAATCGCTGGCCGTTGCCGGGGAGCTTTACGACCGTCTGGTCGAGTTTCAGGCAGATCGCCGTACGCTCGTGGTTGCGGTGGGAGGCGGCGTGATCGGCGACCTGGCCGGCTTCGTCGCGGCCACTTTCAATCGCGGCCTGCCGTTGCTCATGGTACCCACGACCCTGCTGGCCATGGTCGATAGCTCGGTGGGCGGCAAAGTCGCCGTCAATCATCCCCGGGCCAAGAACCTCATTGGCGCGTTCCATCAACCTGTTGGCGTGTGGATCGATACAGCCGTGCTGGACACGCTGCCGGACCGCGAGTACCGGAGTGGACTTGCCGAGGTCGTCAAGTATGGCGTGATCATGGACGCGGATTTCTTCAGTTATCTGGAGAAGCATCAGGAGACCATCATCGGGCGCGACCCCGAGCGGGTGCGGCACATCGTGGCGCGCTGCTGCCAGCTCAAGGCCGGCATCGTCGAGCAGGACGAGCGCGAGGAAACCGGCCAGCGCGCCATCCTCAACTATGGCCATACCTTCGCCCATGCGTTCGAAAGCGTTGGCCGCTACGGAAGCTGGTTGCACGGCGAAGCCGTGGCGGCAGGCATGAGCTGTGCGGCCCGGCTGGCGCAACGCCGTGGGCTGGTCCCGGAGGACGTGACCCGGCGGCAGAACGATCTACTACGGGCCTTCGACCTCCCCATCGCCCCGAAGCGTTGGCCGGCGGATGCCCTCTTGGCAGCCATGCACAACGACAAGAAGGCGCTGGCAGGCCAATTGCGCTTCATTCTGCCTTGCAAGCTCGGCGCCGTTGCAATGTTTGACGACGTCTCCGAAGCCGAGGTGCGCAACGTTCTGTAGGACGCGTTTCCCGATGCTTCCTGCTGCTTCCCGATCCGTCTCGCATTTTCCGGAGTTTTGCCCATGGACTTGACGGAGGATATGCGCGACCTGCTGAAGTTGCACCTGATCCCGGGCCTTGGCCCGCGCCTGACGGCGGCGCTGCTGGAGCGGTTTGGATCGGCGGCGGCAGCGTTGCGTGCCCGCACCGCGGAGTTGCAGCAGGTCCCGCACATCGGCGCCAACCTGGCGTCCAAGCTCCGTCAGGCCATCGACACGCTCGACGTGCAGGCCGAGATCGACCGGCTCATCGAACATGGCGTGACACTGCTGCGCCGTGGACACGGCGACTATCCGCCTGCGCTCGCTCAGATCGCCGGCGCGCCCGAGTTGCTCTACGTCAAGGGACGCATCGAGCCGCGCGACGCCGAGGCCGTCGCCATCGTCGGTTCGCGCTTCTGCACGTCATACGGGAAGAAGACTGCGGAAAAGATGGCGGGCGACCTGGCCCGCGCGGGGTTCACCATCGTCAGCGGACTGGCACGGGGCATCGACGGCGCCGTGCATCGCGGCGCGCTGGAAGCGGGCGGCCGTACTCTCGCCGTTCTTGCCGGCGGCCTGTCGCGCATCTATCCGCCGGAGCATCGCGAACTCGCCGAACAGGTAAAGGACCAGGGCGCCTTGCTCAGCGAATCGGCCATGAAGATGGAACCGATGGCCGTGCTCTTTCCGGCGCGCAACCGCATCATCAGCGGCCTGTCGCGCGGCGTTGTCGTCATCGAGGCGGGGGAGAAGAGCGGCGCGCTCATCACCGCGACGCACGCCGCCGAGCAGGGACGCGAGGTCTTCGCCGTCCCCGGCGCTGTCGACAGCACGGCCAGCGCCGGCACGCTGCAACTGCTCCGCAAGGGGGCCAAGGTCGTGCGCCACGCCCAGGACGTCATCGAAGACTTGCGCGGCATCGCGCCGCTGGTGACGCCCACCCAGGCAACCGCCGAGGCCGCGGCTCAACCGCCGCCGGGACTCGATCCATTGCAACTGCGGATCTGGGAGTTGCTGGCCCAGCCAACATACGTGGACGACATCGCCCGGCGCATCGACGTGCCGGTTGCCGAATTGACCCGTTCGCTGATGCTCATCGAGATGAAGCGCGTGATTCGCCGCTTGCCCGGCAACCAGTACGAAAGGTGGTGATGATGAACCCTGCGTCACCGCAAGACAACATGCCAGGCAACGACCCAGGCGAGCCGGCCCCGGCAGACAGTCCCGCCGACCAGCCTTTCCCGCCGCCGAACCCCAGCGTGGTTCGGTTCGTCAGCGCCTGCGCGACGCTGGTGATGCTGCTGATTTTCTGGTGGGTGGGCATGAACGGCGTGCCGCCCGGGCCGGTCAATCTGCCGCAGGTCAGCCAGTTTGCATTCCGCAGCGCGGCTCAGACGATAGGCCTGGTGATCGCAGCGATCGCCGGCTTCAGCCTGATCGGGCAGGCCAGCCGAGGCCGGCGTGCTGGCCGGGTGTTGCCGTGGGCACTGGCTTTTCTCGGCGGCGTCTTGCTGCTGGAACAGCACTGGGGCGTGGCCCTCGGCTTCGCCGGCACCGCCGTCGCCCTGGCCGTGCAAGAATTCGTCGGTCGAAAGCCGCCGGACGCGAAGACGGAGATATAAGACTTTTGAGGCCGCATGCCGCGGATGGTCCCGAATCAGTATGTTGCCCGTCCGCCGCTGATGTCGAAGCATTGCCCGGTGCTGAAGCTGGCCTCGGCACTTGCGAGAAAGTGCACGAGGGCTGCGACTTCTTCAGGTTTGCCAGTGCGGCCCATGGGGATCTTCGACACCATGTAGTCGATCGTGGCTTGCGGGATGCCTTCCAGGATCGGCGTGGCGATGACGGCCGGGGAGATGGAGTTGACGGTGATGTCGCCGAGGCCGGCCAGTTCCTTGGCCAGCGACTTGGTAAGCGCGATCAGGGCTGCCTTGCTGGCGGAGTAAGGTCCCAGCGTCGGATTGCCTTCCTTGCCGGCGATGGAAGCGATGTTGACGATCCGGCCGTACTTCCGCTCCAGCATCGTCGGCACCACGGCCTTGCACAGCAGAAACGGGCCGACCAGGTTGACGGCCATCACGCCTTCCATGTCGGCCTTAGAGAGCTCCCAGTTGCGCGCCGACTTGCCGACGATGCCCGCGTTATTGACAAGGATGTCCACCGGCCCAGCCTGCTCGCGCAAGCGGGCAATGGCGGCGGCGATGTCGGCTTCCGAGGTCACGCTGCCCGGCAGGGCGACGCCGTCGATGTCGCGGGCCAGCTTTTCCGCGGCGGCCTTGTCGAGATCGAAGACGCCGACGCGCGCGCCGGCCTGGGCCAGCCGCCGGCAAATGGCCGCACCGATGCCCTGCCCGCCGCCGGTGACGAGGGCAGTCTTGCTATCGAGGCGAAAGAAGTTCTCGGACGTCATTTCGTCAGCGCCTTTCCGTCCATTATTTCCCCCGCGCCAGCTTCTGCCGAAACTCGAGTGCGTTCTCGCGCACGAGAATGGGCAGCTTGCTGCGGAGGACTTCGACCCCGCCGAACCAGCCCTTTGGCTCATGGAGAATGTAGTGCATCTCCAGGTAAACGGCCTGGTCTTTGCCCTTGCGATCGGGCAGTTGCAGTGCCAGCACGTAACCGCCCATGCCAGCATAGGCCTGCGGCGCGCCGATCAGCTTGCCGTTGGGCATCGACGTGTTGCCAGGCGTTGGGATGGTCCTTGTCCTTGGCGAAGCGCTTGTCGAGGAGGGTCGTCGTGTACGCAGCTTGCTTGCCGGTGGTCTTGATCGTGCGCGTGATGCCCGAGATGTTGACCTTCTCCAGCAGTTCCATGTCGAGCACATCATACTGGTCCGCAAGCCCCTTGCCCTCGAGCAGCTTGAGGTTGCGTGCCTTGAGCTGAGCGGCATTCAGGGGTTTGGCCTTGCCCTTGGCGCCGCCGATGAGCTGGTTGAGCAGGTTCTTCTTGATCACGTCTTCCATGCTGCCCAGGGCGACCATGTGCAGCCGGATATGGTGCGCGTGTCGCGGCCCATCCTTCGGCACGGGCGTTACCTCCAGCCTGATGGGCGAGAACTTGTCGCCCTTCTGGAACAGCTTGAACGGCAGCTTGCCGGCGGCTTTCGCGAGCCCCTTCTGAATCTGTTGCGGCGTCATCTTTTCATTCACGAGCGGCTCCGGCAACGGAAACGGCTCGGTTCCGGGAATCGCGATCCCGTTGTCACGGAATTCGTCAAAAAGCGGGTTCTTCGGCGGCGTCACCTCCTGGGCCACGACTGCCGCGAGCAGAAGGAAAAAAAACGTGCCGGACAGGCACAAGCCAGCGTGGAAGCGAAAAGGTTGCATAAAGGTGTCCAAATGGTTGTTCACTTCTTGGGACGGCGAAACTCGAGCACATTGTCGCGAATCGCGATCGGCAGCTTCGAGCGCAGCACCTGCTGGCCGTTGGACCATTCCTTTGACTCATGAAAGACGCAGTGCATCTCGACGTACAGCGCGCCTTTCGGCTCGAGCAGGTCCATCGCGAAAACGTAACCGCCCAGGCCGGCATAGTCGCCCGTGGTGTTGCCTCGCCGCCAGAAACTGGGAAACTCCTTGTCCTTGGCGAAGCGTTCGTCCAGGATCAGCGCGCTGGACACCGACTTTTTGTCAGTCAACGTGACATGGCGCGCGATGCCGTTGACCGCGCGAAATAGCGGAAACGGCAGCCGCAGCGCGCCATACTGGTCGTCCAGCCCCTTCGCCGCGAGCAGCGTGATCTGCCGATTCTGCAGTTGCCTGGCAGCAAACGGCGTGAAGCCGGCGCCGGGGCCGCCCAGAAGTTCCAGGATGGCGTTCTTCTTGGCGATATCGGCCAGCTTGCCGCGCATCACGAAGTGCAAGCGGACATCATGTCCAACCGTCATGCCGGCTCGATTCGAGACAGGATTCACCCTCAGCGAGATGGGCGCGAAAGGTCCTACCTTCTTGAAGAGTTTGAGAGGCACTGGCCTGGCAGCTTTTTCGAGCGCTTTCTCGAGCGCGGCGCCGTCCATGTCCGGATCGACGATCGGCTTCGGCAACCGGTAGGGCCCGAAGCCGGGAATGGTCACTCCCTGGTCAAGAAGCTGGTCAAGGACGGGATTTCGCGGCGCGGCATCGTCGGCCCGCGACCTGGCGAGCAAAACCAGCAAACCGCAAAAAGCGCCGAGAACGCCGAGAGACCAGCGGTTGCTTGTCTTCTGCCTCGGCAATCTCTGCGCTCTTTGCGGTCTTTGCGGTCTTTGCGGTCTTTGCGGTCTTTGCGGTCTTTGCGGTCTTTGCGGTCTTTGCGGTTCGCAACGGCACATGGGCGTTCCTTCGATGGCACGGGCTCATCCGTTATTCGTGCCGGCCGCGGCGTCCTTTAGCCTTCCTTGGCCAGTTTCCGGCGAAACTCCTGGACGTTGTCGCGGATGAGGATGGGCAGCTTCGAGCGCAGCACATCCGGCCCGCCGAACCAGGCCTTGGGTTCATGGAGGATGTAGTGCATCTCCATGTACAGGGCGCCCTTGGGGTTGGGCAGTTCCAGGGCCACCACGTAGCCGCCCATGCCGGAGTAGGGCGACGGCTTGCCGATCAGCGAGCCTTCGGCCGTGATGTGCTGCCAGACGTTAGGGTACTGAGCATCCTTGACAAAGCGATCGTCGAGAATGGTCGTTGAATAGGCGACCGTGTCGCTGGTGGTTTTGAGGCTGCGCGTGATGCCGCTGACGCTGACCTTTTCCAGGAGCTCCATGTTGAGGATGTCGTACTGTTCGGCGAGGCCCTTACTCTTGAGGAGCGTCAGGTCGCGTTTCTTGAGCTGGTCGGCGTCCAGGGCGTTCGACTTGCCCTTGGCCCCGCCGATGAGCTGGGTGAGCAGGTTCTTCTTGAGGACCGTTTCGAGCTTGCCGTGAGCGACGAAGTGCAGCTTGACATACTGCGCCTGCCGAACCTTGTCGGCATCGTACACCTGATCGACCTTGAGCGTGATGGGCTTGAAGAGTCCCTTCTCGAGAAAGAGCCTGACCGGCGCGGAGCCGGCGGCCTTCTTGAGGGCGGAGTCGAGCTGCGCCGGCGTCATGCCGTCGCGAACCGTTGGCTTCGGTAGCTTGAACGCGCCGTAGCCCGGCACGTCGATGCCCTTCTCGAGGAACTGATCGAGCAACGGGTTGGCGGGCAACGGCTCGTCGGCCAGCAGCCCGGCCCCGGCCAGCAGCGCCGCCGGCAACGCGAGCGAGAGAATATGCTTCATTGATTGATCCTCCCGATAATGCCCCAGATATCCGGTTCCGGTCCATTCCCTACATTGTAGATGGCGTGCTGCCACGGACTTGCATGCCGGCTGCATTTTTCCGCCAGTGCGCCGCCGCTACCGACGGCACATCTGGGAACTTTCCGCATGATAGCGAGGTTGGGCAGGGCGAACTACCCCGATTTTGCGCTCGCGCCACTGCTTGCGGTACGTGCATGCACGCCGGTATGATAGCAGGGGCTTGCCGTCCGTAACGAGGATTCAACATGGCCAGCATGAAGCAAACGACGATCCCGATTCAAGCCTGGCGACACATCAGCTCGGATGCCATGCCAGCACAGGGGGCATGGACCGAGGAGCAATACCTCCGGTTGACCGATTATACGAGCCGGCTCATCGAGTTTACCGACGGTTACCTGGAAGTCCTGCCCATGCCGACCGACCGTCACCAGAGCATTCTCGCCTACCTATTTCTGGCATTCAACAGCTTTCTCCAGCCGCGCGGCGGCAAGGTGCATTTCGCCGCGTTGCGCGTGCGCATTCGCGAGCGCAAGTTCCGCGAACCGGACTTGCTGTTGCTGCTTCGGGCCGATGATCCGCGCCGCGAAGATCGCTTCTGGCTCGGCGCGGATCTCGTGCTTGAGGTCGTCAGCAAGAAGAAACCGGAGCGCGATCTGGTGGACAAGGTCGTCGACTACGCCGAGGCTCGCATCCCCGAATACTGGATCGTGAACCCGCTGACGGAGACCATCACCGTCTACCGGCTGGACGGCGACGCCTACGTGATAGCTGGTGTTTATACTCGCGGACAGACTGCGACATCGGTGCTGCTGACGGGGTTTGGCGTGGATGTGAACGGGGTGTTTGCCGTGGATTAGCCTTTCGATGTCTGACGAAATCACCAACGGCGACCGACCTTTTCCCTGTGGCACGTGCGGCGAGCGCACCTTCACGCCGGAGGTGGATGATCGGATTCATGCCGTTCTGCACGCCAGTTCGAGTTGCCTCGTGATCTTCAGCGTGATCAGAGCGATCGCCGATCGAAACGCCGGGCAATTGTCGTGCGATTCCAGTACACTACACGACTGAGGCAGCGATGATCCCCTCCTATTCCCACTGGCTGGATCGCCGGCAGTTCCTTGGCTCGATGGGCACGGGGTTGGGTAGCATTGCGCTGGCGTGGCTGCTGTCGGAGGAGGGGCGCGGGGGCTCGCGCGGCGGCGAGCGAGCGCGAAACGTAAACAACCGGCCTCATTTCCCGGCGAAGGCGAAACGTGTCGTGCAGGTGTTCTGTCCGGGGGCGGTGAGTCAGCTCGATACCTTCGACTACAAGCCGGAGCTGATTCGCCGGCATGGGCAGCCGATGCCGGGGACGGGCCGGCTCGTCACCTTTCAGGGGGGCAACGGCAACCTGATGCAGAGCCCCTGGGGCTGGCGGCGACGCGGGCAGTGCGGCAAGTGGGTGTCCGACCTGTTGCCCCGGCTTGGCGATTGCGTGGATGACATCGCCTTCATCCATTCGCTGACGGCCCGCAGCAACACGCACGGGCCGGCCATGCTGCAGATGAACACCGGCTTCATCCTCGAAGGCTTCCCGAGCATGGGCGCCTGGACAACCTATGCCCTGGGCAGCGAGAATCGCAATCTGCCCGCCTTCGTCGCCATCCCCGATCCGCGCGGCTTGCCGCCGTCCGGGGCAGCCAACTGGGCCAACGGGTTCTTGCCGGCCGCCTTTCAGGGCGTGGCCTTCAACACCGACCGGCCCATCGCCAACCTCAACCCGCCGCGTGGCCAGTCGCTGGACAGCGAGCGCGACCTGGCCGAGTTCCTGGGCCGGTTGAATCGCGCGCATGCCACCCGCAACCCCGGCCACAGCGAGTTGACCGCCCGCATCAGCGCCTACGAACTGGCCGCCCGCATGCAGCTCAGCGCACCCGAGGTGTCCGATCTGCGGCAGGAAACCGCGGCCACGCTGCGTTTCTACGGCGCGGATAGCGACAATCCACTGAAAGCCGGCTACGCGCGCAACTGCATCCTGGCGCGCCGGCTGCTCGAACGCGGCGTGCGCTTCATCCAGCTCTATTGCGGCGCCCATGCGTCGGCCGTCGATGGGTTGCTAAACTGGGATGCGCACAAGACCCTGCGGGCCGACTACGACCGGCACGCGCCGATCCTGGATCAGCCGACCGCGGCGTTGCTGCAAGACTTGAAGCGCCGCGGCCTGCTGGAAGACACGCTGCTGCTGTGGACGACGGAGTTTGGCCGGATGCCGACGCACCAGCAAGGCAGCGAGGGCCGCGACCACAACCCGTTTGGCTTCACGGCCTGGCTGGCGGGCGCCGGCGTCAAGGGCGGCACCAGCTACGGCGCCACCGACGAGTTCGGCTACCGCGCCGCCGAAAACGTCTCCACCATCTACGACTTCCATGCCACCGTCCTGCACATGCTCGGCCTGGATCACGAACGGCTCACGTTCTACCACAACGGCATTCAGCGCCGGCTGACGGACGTGCACGGGCACGTGATACGCGAGGTGCTGGGGTGATGGGATTGCGTCACGTGAGCCAATGAGCTGTCAGCTCAGTCGGCGCGTTTCTTGCCTGAAAATCGTGTGCTGACACGCGCAAAACCTGGCCGACAACTCGACTGCGTGCCGGCGACGACAAGGTGTCGGCCACATGGGTGTAGCCGGTTGGTTGGCAACCCTGGCGCTCTGGCCGCCAATCGGCCGGACACCCGCCACGGTGGACCTCGAATGCTGCCTGGCAGCATGGTCTGGCATTTTTTCAAGTCTCCCGGCTAGAATGACTTGCGAGTTCGACCGACACGATGCGCGTTGCCCGGGGAGACCAGCTTGCGAATCCTTCAACTGTATGACAAGCCGGAGCCGACCATTTCCTTCGAGTTTTTTCCGCCCAAGAGCGCCGAGGCGGAGGCGACGCTGTTCACCGAGACCGTGCCCAGCCTGCAAGAGCTGGGGCCGTCGTTCATCTCGGTGACGTATGGGGCCGGCGGCGGCACGCGCGCGACCACGCTGCGCGTCGTGGACCGCATCCGCAAGCAGTTCGGCATCGAGGCGATGGCCCATCTCACCTGCGTTGGCTCGACCCGTGACATGCTGGCCGCCGTGCTCGACGAGGCTCACTCGCTGGGCATCGAGAACATCCTGGCCCTGCGCGGCGATCCGCCCAAGGGCGCGACCACGTTTCACATGACAGAAGGCGGCTTCGGCCACGCCAACGAACTGGTGGCCTTCGTCAAGAGCCAGGGACGTTTCGGCGTCGGCGCCGCCTGCTATCCGGAAGGGCATGTCGAATGCAGCGACAAGAAGCTTGACTGGGACCGCGCCGCTGCCAAGGTGGACGCCGGCGCCGAGTTTCTGATCTCGCAGCTCTTCTACGATCACCGAGACTTCCTGGAGATGGAGGATTACCTGCGCAACAACCGCAAGGTGACCGTGCCCATCGTGCCGGGAGTGCTGCCTTTCCTGACGGCCGAGCAGATCAAGCGTTTCACGGCGCTGTGCGGCGCCAAGCTGGCCGACGGACTGAAGAAGAAGCTGGAAGCGCTGGCGCACGACGACGAGGCCGTCCGCCGGCTGGGTGTGGAAGTCTGCAGCGACATCTGCCGCAAGCTGCTCGACCACGGCGTGCCCGGCATTCACTTCTACTGTCTGAATCGCGTGCCGAGCTGCCGCGAGATCGTCAACAACCTGGGGCTGGCAAGCACATGAACATCCCTCGCCGCGCCAACGTTTGCCGAAGTATCACATCTTGCGCATGCGCCGGTAGTCGGCGCGTTTCTTCGCCGCCTCCATGCCCAGGCCATAGGAATTGACGCTCAGCTGGATGGCCCGCTTGACGACAGCGTGATCGGCCAGTTCGGCTGGAACCTGATAGGCGAACGCCCCCTGCTGAAGCGCGTTGCTGTTGAAATATAGAAAGAAGACGGAACCGACTTTCTTGCCGGGTTGCTCGGCCAGTTCCTGGGTCTGGAAGACAAGCTGCGTCGGCTTGCCGCGCGGATTGGGAACGGTGCGGATTTCCGGCTTGGTCGTCTCGTGCTCCGGAGAGAGCCACGAGACAACGCGCCCGGTTTGTTTCTGGTAGTAGTCCGCCAGGGCGCCGCGAACGCGCTGTTGAAACTCCTTTACCTTCAAGGCGTCCTTCACCGTGGGCTTGCCATCCTTCTTTTCCGGCGCGACGAAGCCGGTGGTGGCCAGCACGTTGTAACCCTTGGGATCCTGGTAGCGAAACACCGGCACTCCCTCGTACATGAACGGGGGGTCATCCGTCTTGAACTTGCTGGCGATGCCCTTGGGCGGGCGCAAGTAGAACTCGACCGCCAGCGGCGACTCGGCGCGGATGCCCTTGGCGTCCTTGATCGTGCGGACCGGCATGTCCAGCGGCGGGCCCAGCAATTCATTCTCCTCGTCGAATAGCTGCAAATACGCTTTCTGCTCATCCATGCGCTTTTCATAATCTTCCAGCCCGCAGCCGCCGGTGAATACCAGGGCCGCGACGGCGAACAGGTGGCTCGACGAAAATCGAAATGGCTTTCCTGGATGGCAGATCCGCATGAGCATGCTCCAGTTGCGTTTGCTGTTCAGTTCGTATCCGCGTGCCATGCTCATGGCTCCTGTGTGCGAGCATGCGAATTGGCGCGGCTCCAGATGCATTCTTAGCTTTGCAGCGAGATGAGGCAAGCGTGTCGGCGCTGAGCCGTGGCACGGCACGCATGCCGGACGCTCCGAGCAGCGGCAAGTCGGCCGTCAGTTTGCCGCGATGCTTTCGATTCCCGTGATGGACTCCACCCAGGAGCGCACTTCTGCCAGCGAGCCGCGCACGGGTTCCGGGAAGCGCCAGGTCAGCGCCATGCGGCCCCTGGTTGCAGTCAGCAGATGGGGGCGCTTGGTATTGGTTCACGGCGCGGGCAATAGAGATATTGCCCTTTGTTGATTGTGGTGGGCTTGGACTGCCTCGACAAGCCAGTCGAAGACGTTGCAGGATTGGCGGCGGCAGGTTTCGATGACAGTCAGCAGTCGCTCGACGAACTGACTGCCGGACGCTGATTGCGTGCCGAACGAGAGCTTCCGCCAGATGACCGCGTGCCGCAGCGCTTGCTCGGCGGCATTGTTGG
>VGYC01000182.1 GCA_016873095.1 Planctomycetota bacterium
CCAACAATGCCGCCGAGCAAGCGCTGCGGCACGCGGTCATCTGGCGGAAGCTCTCGTTCGGCACGCAATCAGCGTCCGGCAGTCAGTTCGTCGAGCGACTGCTGACTGTCATCGAAACCTGCCGCCGCCAATCCTGCAACGTCTTCGACTGGCTTGTCGAGGCAGTCCAAGCCCACCACAATCAACAAAGGGCAATATCTCTATTGCCCGCGCCGTGAACCAATACCTCTTGCTCTTATCCTCAATCGCAGTGCTGAGTTTCTTGAGCTCAGCCTGGGCTGCCGTTATCCTGTCAGGGTCGGTAATCTTCTTCGCGCGCAGATCGTCGCTCAGCTTGTCGCGCTTCAGGCGGGTTTCAACGAGATCCCTGGCTGCACCGGGAGCCAGCGCGCCTTTGAAGATCAACTTTGCTAGCTGCCTCACGCCTGGATCTTCGGCCGTCAGCAGCGCAGGAATGGTAATGTAGCTGGCGTGGCCTACCATGTTCGATTGGCCGGCCAGAATGAAGATCTGCAGTTTCTTCCTGTTTTGCCCTGCCGCCTCACTCGTTACCATGCCGAGCATCAATAGCAGCGCGACACAGGTTGAAAACTGCCTCGTTTTCGACATAATCATGTGCTCCCCTGACGCTGATCGCATTGCCGCAGATACGCCAGGAATGTCTTATCCTCAGTTGAGGCAATGTCGATGAGCGGGCCATTTCAATTCTGGTCGAGGTGGGCTGGATGCACATGTGCGTTTCGACTCGCACTGACACTGGGCAACGTGGGCTTGCCGTGGCTTGATGAACGGGCGCCATGACTTTCGATTTTTTCGTGGCTTCAAGGCATAGGCCGGAGCGGCGCATGACCGTGTTTACCATTGGCTACGGCGGGCGGCCAAAGGACGATTTCCTGGGACGGGTCACCGCCCATGGCGTCAAGACGGTCGTTGACATTCGTCTTCGTCCGGATCGAGCCAGCATGGGCATATGGGTGAAGGCGAAGACTCCGGACAAGGGCATCGAGAGCTGGCTCTCGGCGGCCGGTATTGGCTATCGATCCCTGGTCGAGCTCGGAAATCCGTTCCGTGACTTGCCGGACTGGCAAGATCGCTATCGACGGCTGCTGGAGTCCGCTGGAGAGCTGCTGACGGAGCGCCTGCGGGAGATCCCTGGGCCAATCTGCCTGCTCTGCGCGGAGAAGCATGTTGCGGATTGCCACCGACGACACGTCGCGGAGTATCTGGCAGCCCATGACGCGGCAGTTGTGCAACATCTGGAATAGAACAGCCAGCCGTCCTGCAAATGGCCTGTCACTCTGGTTCGGCGGTGACGATGACCAGTTGGCGGCAAGCTCGGCGCAGGCGGTAGCGGGCCCAGCAGCCGATGGCCGTACCGGTCAGGTTAAGCCGTTCCAGGTTCGGCAAGACGGGAATGACCCTCAGTGCAGCGTCGGTGATGGAAGTGCGAGCCAGGTTGAGGTGCTTCAGCTCGCTGAAAAGCCTCAGCTGCCACATGCCATTGTCACTGACGCTGCAGCCGGCCAGATCGAGCCGTACCAGGTACTCCAGAGCCGGCCTGTTCTGTGCCAGATAGTCGAGGAACGAATCGGCGTCGGCCTGGTCGCGCAGGCGAATGCCGCGTAGCCGCTCCGTGACCACGGCGCAGTCGCCCAGAGATTGCTTCAACCAGTTGATGTCCTCGAGCTCGACCTCGCCGCCGCGCCGGCGAATCTCGCCACAGACCTCCTCCTGACGGACATAGCGATCGACGTTGACCGCCAGCCACTGCCGGCGGCCCTGGCGAATCTGCACGTGGGCACGGGCACACTCGACGGCCTCTCTCAGTTCATTGAAGGCCGCTGCCGAGCCGCTCCGGTCCGGATGCACCGCCTTGGCCTTGTCGCGATAGGCAGCATCGACATCCTCAAGAGTGTAAGGCGGCAACAGGCCGAGCTTGACCATGAACTCGGGACGCTCCGGTTCGACGGCATTGGCGGGAGTCGTGGTCGGAGCAAGATCTTGCATGACTGGATGCGGCAATGCTTCACGCCACGGAAAAGACGATCGAACCACGTGTTCTGTATTACACTCGTCTGGATTCAAGTCAAGCCGCCGACCGGCCCAGCAGCGGCAACACATAAGCGCGCAAGAATTCGGTCTCGTGACTGCCGTTGTGCCCGCCGTTGTTGCCCGTCCAACTCACGAGCGGATGCCAGGGATGTTGCCGCAACCGGGTATACAGGACTGAATCCGCGGGACAGTTGATGATCGGCGTGCAGCTGAGGCCAAAAGCATCAAGGAGCCAAGAAAAAACGCCGCCCGGCAGCGCAGGAGGAAGAGGGGCCCGTATTGAATTCAGACGTAACGACACATCACGTCAACCCGCTGATCGGCTCGCCGCGATAGAGTTCGTACGGCCGGCCGTCGGTGTCGTGCCACGTGGTGTTGCTTGGGATGCCAAGCGCTGCATAGAGCGTGGCGGCGAGGTTCTCCGGCGTTTGCCGGTCGGCGATGGGATAGGCGCCCATGCGGTCGGTGGCGCCCAGCACGGTGCCGCCGCGGATGCCGGCACCGGCCATGATCAGGCTCATGACCGGGCCCCAGTGGTCGCGGCCGGCGTCGCGGTTGATACGCGGCGTCCGGCCAAATTCCCCCGTCACGATCACCAGCGTGTCGCGCAGCAATCCGCTCTCGGACAGATCGTCGAGCAGTGCCGACACTGAACGATCGAAGTACGGGAACAGATTGTCCTTCAAGTTGACGAAGTTGCGGCGGTGCGTGTCCCACGAGGAGTTCTTGCCGAGATTGACCTGCACGAGGTTGACGCCCGCCTCGACCAGGCGATAGGCCATCAGCAGCGACAGGCCGAACTTGTTCCGGCCGTAGCGGGCCAGCGTCCGCGGATCGGCCCGTTCGACCTCGAAGGCCCGGCGCGTGCGCCGATCGGCCAGGACGGTCAACGCCTGCTGGCGATGACGATCCAGGCTTTCGCTCTCGGCGTGCCGTTCCATATCACGTCGCTGGCGTTCGATGTTGCCGAGCAGCCCGACGCGACCCTGCAATCGCCCGGCGCCGCCGTCAGGCAGGGCCAGCATCGGCGTATCGAAGATGGTCGCCGGTTCGTGTCGGAACGGGGCAGCGTCAAAGCGAAAACAGTTCGGACAGGCGCCGTTACCACGCGGGCAGCGCGACGCCATGTTGAGATGCCAGGCATCCCAGCGCGACCCCAGACGGCCGGCATACTGTCCAGGTCGAACGCGTCCCGCCTCGTTGACGCTTGGTTCCGGCAGCACGATGGCCGGCGGCAGGTTGTTGCGGCCCTGGCCGCGCTGGACATAGTTGACCAGCGCCGGGATCGACGGCCATTCGTTCGGGTTCGGCACGTTCTGCACCGAGAACCCAGCCGGCAGGTCTAGCCGGCCAGTCAGCAGCATGTGGCAGGCAACCTCGTGCCCGCTGCTCTCCGTGCCGACGGAGCGGACCAGCGCCCAGCGGTCGCTCCGCTGTGCGAGCATCGGCAGGTGCTCACAGATCCGCAGGCCAGCCGTGCGCGTGGCGATGGAAGCAAACTCGCCACGGATGCTATCGGGCGCGTCCGGTTTCAAGTCAAAGCTATCGAGGTGCGACAACCCGCCAGTGAGAAAGACGAAAATGACCGAGCGGGCCCGCGGCGCCGGCGCGTTGGCGAGGGATTGCAGCGACAAAAGCTCGGCGGCGCCGAGGCCGAGAATGCCGATGGCGCCGGCTTGCAGCAAATCCCGCCGCGTGGGCAATGGATGCGCGAAGTGGCCGTTGTGTGTGATAGTCATGATCGCCCCCCTGAATGAATAGCACTGCTCCACTATGGTCATAGCATGCAAGCGCAGTCAAGCGCTGCCGAGGCATGTTTACGTTTCGTGTTCGTCTGGCGCCGCGCGAACGCGAAACGTAAACCGGAGGATGGGTTGCACTGTCTGCGGCAAAAGCTGTATCAAATCCTCATGAAGATGACATCGCTTGCGGTTCTGGTCACGTTCATCCTGGGAGCGCGTGCCGCCGGCGGCGACCCGCGTCTCGACAACTGGCACCACTGGCGCGGTCCGCATGCCAACGGCGTCGCGCCCAAGGCGAATCCGCCGGTCGTCTGGGATGCCAAGAAGAACATCAAGTGGAAGGCCGAGCTTCCTGGCCGGGGTAGCGCGACGCCCATCGTCTGGGGCGAGCGCGTGTTCATCGTGGCGGCGATCAAAACGGACAAGGTCGCGGGCTCGGCCGACTTGCCGAAGCCCGATCCACGCAGCAATCTCAAGACCAAGGCGCCAGTCCAATTCCATCGCTTCGTCGTGCTGTGCTTCGAGCGTGCGACGGGCAAGCTACGCTGGCAGCATCGAGCGGCCGAGCGCGTGCCGCACGAAGGGCATCATCCGTCGCACTCCTACGCCGCCGGCTCGCCAACGACCGATGGCAAGCGTCTCTATGTCTCATTCGGCTCTTTCGGCGTGTACTGTTACGATCTTGACGGCAAGCTGCTCTGGCAGCGCGACCTGGGACGGCTCTTGACGCGATATGGCTGGGGCGAAGCGGTCACGCCGGTGATTCACGGCGACGCGCTCCTGCTCAACTGGGACCAGGAAGCCGGCTCGGCACTCTATTGCCTCGACCCGGCCAGCGGCAAGACGCGCTGGAAGATGGAGCGCGACGAGAAGTCGTCCTGGAACACGCCGCTGGTCGTTGAACACAAGGGGATTGCGCAGGTCATCGTCAACGGCACGAAGCGGATTCGCAGCCACGACCTCAAGACCGGCAAGGTGCTATGGGAATGCGGCGGGATGACGGTCAATCCGATTCCGTCGATTGTCAGCGCCGATGGCGTGGCGTACTGTCTGAGCGGCTATCGCGGCGCCGCGGGCGTGGCCGTGCCGCTCGACAGCTCCGGCGACCTAGGCACGGACGGCAAGGTGCTCTGGCGCATCAGCAAGGGGACACCCTATGTTCCCTCGCCACTGCTGCTCGGTGATCGGCTCATCTTCACGCAAGCCAACAATGCGCTCCTGACGATTTTCAATCGCAAGACTGGCAAGCCGATCGTCGATCGCGAACGGCTGCCGGTTGACGGCGCCCAGTTCTATGCGTCCCCTATTGCCGCCGCCGGCCGCATCTACCTGATCACGCGCGACGGCACGGCGCTGGTGCTGCGCCAGGGCGATCGCGTCGAAATCCTGGCAATCAACCGACTGAACGATGCGGTAGACGCGTCGCCGGTCGCGGTGGGGCGGCAGCTGTTCCTGCGCGGCGAGAAAGCGCTGTATTGCGTCGAGGAATGACAAGAAGCCGGCGATAAGCGGACTTGAGCTTTCCGCGTTACTTGTTCATGCCGACGAAGTTGCCATCGTGCTCGCGGGCCAGCGCCCAGAGAAAAGCGCCGACTTCGGGGCTCTCGAAAAAGAAGCCGATGGTATTGATGCGGACGCGCGGCTGGCCGGGACCCGGGCGGTTCAGGACGTACCTGAGCCGGGTACGGACGTACTTGCCGAGGTAGTCGATCCGTTGCGTGGCACTCAGCACCGAGGCGCCTGGGGGGACACCGGGACCGGCGTTGGGCAGGCCGTCCGATAGCACGTAGATGGTGTCCAGTCCTTCGGAGCGATAGCGAAACGCCTCCTCGAACACGGCGGCCATGTTCGTCTCGCCTTTCGGCTTGACTGCCTTGACTGCCTCGAATGCGGCTTTCGGTGTGGTGTCAAGATCGAAGGGGAGCCATTTTCCCTCCTTACCGAGGGGATAGCGTACCTTGTCCGAGAACAGGATAACCTGAAACTGCTTGAGGTCCGGCAAGCTGCGCATGATCTTGGCGATGGTGGCACAGACCTCGGGCCATTTGTCGGGGTCGGCCGTGTTCTCGTCAAGCATCTCCATGCTGCCCGACATGTCCACCAGAAAAAGCACGTTCTGCCCGGTGAGAGTGATGCCCGCGAAGCGATTGTCGGCCGCCTCGCGGATCTGGCGGAGCTGCCGCGCGAGATTCAGTTTCTCCAGCTTCAATGAATCGGCTGCCGAGCGGGCGACCTCCAGCTCCTTGCTGTTGCTGGCCAGCCGCCGCGAGAGCAACGTCTGGGCCAGCAGCAGGTCCTCGTAGCGCTTGCGCAGATCGACGCTTTCCTTCTTGCCCTTGCTGAGATCGTCCTCGAGCAGCCTGGCGCGTATGTCGGCCGTCGTCAGCTTCTCGCGATAGAGCTTGGCGAGCACGCCGAGGTCCTCGAGTTGCTTGGCGAGCTGCTTGGACATCAAGTCGGCCTCGATCAGCCTTGTCGATTTCGCGACCAGATCCTTCTCCAGGGTTCGCGTCATCGCCGTCGTCGTCAAGAGCTTCTTGCTGATCGACTCATGAGCCGCAGTCTTGTCGGCCAGCGCCGTTTCCGCTGCCTGGGCGCGCGCTTGCAAGCTCTTGAGGTCGATCCGCAGGCTGGCGACGTCCTTCTTGCTCAGCGCCAGCGCCATGGCCGTTTCGTCCCTGGTTTTCTTCAGAATCGCTAGGTCCTTGAGTGACAAATCGTATTGTGATTGCAGGCGTGCGAGCTGGGATTGCAAGATACTCCCTTGGGAACGGCTATCAGCAAGGGCGGAACGGGCACCGGCCAGGTCGGCGCTGGCGACGGCGAGCGCGGATTGCACCCGGGCGAGCTGGCTGCTCACTTCGCTGGCCGCCTTGGTGCGTCGCTTCGCTTCGCGAAAGTTCACCAGCCACAGGAGAATCATGCAGCCCAGGGCGCAGCAGAGCACGTCCACCATGTAGATGCTGAAGATCGTCGGGATGCGATGGCGTGTCTTCATGGAGTTGTCTTCATGCCCTCATGCCTGCTCGTGACGTGGTCGGTTAAGCCGTCGTACTCAAGGGGCTGAAGCCCGGTCCCTGGCCGAGAAAACGCAACAGCGGTCCTTGCGGCCCAAGGCGAATCCAGTCGCCGGCGCGTAGCAGTGTCGTTCCGGAGACCGGGGCATCGTTCACCAGAGTGCCTTCGCGACTGCGATCGATGAGCAGGAAGCTGCGATAATCCAGGACGATCTCGCAATGCCTGGGCGAGACGCCCTGGTGCAAATCGCCGTCGAAGACGAGGTTGCAGCCGGCTTGCCGGCCGAGCGAGAAACGCGGCTCGTTAACGAAGTAGTCTTCGCCCTGGTAGTGCAATCGAGCCGGACCGGCCTCGACCGGCTGTGGCAACGGCAGCGGCGCCATCCGCTCAAGATGTCCCACCAGCAATTCCCCACGCTGAAAGTAGGCCGCAATCATGTGTGCGCCACGCGCCGGCGCGTCGGCCGACAGTACCAGGACCGTCGTCGAACCGCTGCAGCCGCCGTGGAACAGCTGCTCGCCGAAATCTTCACTTGAAATCGGCGCGGCACGCAGAAACGGCGCTGGTTTCCAGTCTTCCAGGAAGGCTCGCAACGCCTGTACCAGACCCGGCAGCCGGCCGGCAGCCGCTGTCAGCAGGATGACGCCGGGAGGCCCCTCCGGCCACGGGCGTCCCAGGAAATGCTCGACTTCCTGCATCGTCGCGTGTACCAGCGACTGGCAGAACTCCGGCGGCTGGTCCGGCGACACGATCAAGTTCTGAAACCAGTTGGCGGCCGGCAACGCGATCTGCAGGAGCCGGCCTTGCCGGCAGGCGTCCATCACTCCGTCCAACTGCTCGTAAAGTGCCTGCTCGGCCAGCGGCGAAGCACGCGGATCCCGGCGGCTCTGCCACACACAACCGTCGGACAGGGCGTCCAGCAAACGCTCCTTCCAGAGTTTCAGGCCGAGGATCGGATATGGTCGCGTCTCGAGCAGGTGGGCCTGACCTTCGACGGCCTCGACGGTCGATAGCGTCAAGGCGTGGTCGTCCACATCGAGGATGACCGCCATGCCATGCCAGGATTGCTCGGCATACGCGGACAATGCCGTCGCCAGCGGAATCGGCAACGAGCCCATGATTGGCACACGGCTCTGGGTTGCCAGGGTTCGGAGCAGCGCCGCCTGAGTGGAGTTGAAGTAACCCGGTAGCGCCAGCACCACACCGGCCGACGACTGTGTAATTGGCTGCAGGCGGCGAAACACATGCGTCAGCGCCTCGGCGACATCAAGCGTCTTGGGCCGGCCGAGCCAGCTTCGCTCCGGCGCTGACGGCGCACCAAGGCCAGCCAGGAAATCGCGATAACACAGATGCGGCGTCTGACGGATCAGGCGAAGGCCGGCCTGGCCGACGGCCGGCGTGGAACGCTCCAGGCTCAACAGCATTGCCAGCTCAACGTGCGGCGGTTCCAGCGGCAGCGGGCAGGGAAAATCCCCGAGGGCGCCGTTGACCGCTCGGGCCCGGCTGGCATTCAGCTCTAGTCCCAGGAGCGTCATCGCGGCAGAACCTCGTGCGTCATGGGAAGGCCGGCGGACTGCCATGCGTGCGGTACGTTCTCTCGCGAAGCATAAACCGTGCTGCGCGGCGCACCGTTGCCATCCTCCGGTTCGTAGATGCGGTTGATAAGGTTCTCAAGGCAGTATTGCTGGCAATCGATGACCAGGGCCTCCTCCTCGCGCTGCACGAAATGCAGGATGAACATGACACCCAGACTCAGCGTGAGTGCCACCAGCGTGCAGTCAAAGGCCACGCCCAGGTGGCGCGTCGCCTGGTCGATGAAATTCTGCACGTTGTCATCGTCGATGTGCCCGGTCATGGTCATGCTGCCGGACAGTCCGCGGACCGTGCCCAGGAAGCCAAGAGCCGGGATGGCCCACGCCAGGTAGTGGACCAGCGATAGCCCCGTGGCGAGCCGGCCTTGCTCCACCTCGGCCTGGGTGCGCACGGTCTCGCTGACGTCCTGAGCATTGCGACTGAGCGAGAACTTGGCGAGGGCGGCACGAATCATGCCGGCGAGGATAAAGGGCCCGGTTTTTTCGGCGAGATGATCGACCTTGCGTTGCAGCGGCCGGGCATCTTCTTGCAGGATGCGGCTACCTTCCTCGGTGGGCAGCAGTTGCAGGTCGAATGCCCTGCGCTGCCGGCGGACTTCCAGGTAACGGCTGGCGAGAATAAAAACCGCCCAGGTGAAGCAGCAGTAGCAGGCGATTTGCTCGGGTCCAAGGAGCAAGCGGCCCCAGCGCTCGGCCGGCCAGCTCATCCACGGCGCCAGTTCGGCGTTGTCGCCGGACAGCCCCTGCCAGAGCGGCACGCAAATCAAGCCGACAATGCCGAGGGTGAGGACCAGCAAGGGCCACTCTCGGGTCGGCCGCTGCGACGGGGTGATCGCCATGGGTGCGTTCTCGTGGTAATCGGGGCAAGTAGTTCACTTGCGTCAACTATCAAGTCTGGAGGCAGAAAATCCACTTGTCAAGGGCGCACGGCCCACCGCAACCTTGTTCGCTGCGGCAGTGCGAGTCTTTGCGGTGATTCTTTACGTGTTGCGCTCGCGTATTTCAATTAAATCCGAAAATCGGAGATTGCTGAGAAACGCGGCCCTGTATCATGGTATCAACTTGTTGAGTGGATACTCCACGATGCCGCAGCCGCCGGCTTGCTTGAGCTGCGGGATGATGTGGCGGACCGTGTCCTCGTCCAGGATGGTGTTGACGGCCACCCATTTTTCATCGGAAAGCGACGAGATCGTCGGGTTCTGCAGCGCCGGCAAGACCTTGAGAATGGCGGACAGATTCGTCTTTTCGACGTTGAGCATGAGGCCGACCTTGTTCTCTGCCGTCATCGCTCCCCTGAGCATGAGGACGATGTCGTCCATCTTCCGCTTCTTCCAGGGGTCCTGATAGCTCTTCTCATTGGCGATGAAGCGCGTCGTGCTCTGCATCAGCTCGGCGACGATCCTCAGGTTGTTGGCCTTGAGCGAGCTGCCGGTTTCGGTGACCTCGACGATGGCGTCGGCCAGTCGCGGCGGTTTCACTTCGGTGGCGCCCCAGCTGAATTCGACCTGTGCCGTCACGCCCTGCTCCGCCAGCCAGCGACGCGTGAGGTTGACGACCTCGGTGGCGATGCGCTTGCCCTGTAGATCCTTGACCTTTTGCACGGGCGAATCGTTGGGCACGCACAGTACCCAGCGGACGGGGCGCTTGCTGACCTTGCTGAAGACCAGCTCGGCCAGTTCGACGACCTTGGCGTCGTTCTCCAGCACCCAGTCGTGGCCGGTGAGGCCGCAATCCAGCGAGCCATCCTGCACGTAGCGGGCCATCTCCTGGGCGCGGATGAGGGTACAGTGAATCTCCGGATCGTCGATGGCCGGATAGTAGCTGCGGCTGGCATAGGTGATCTTGTAGCCGGCCTTGCGAAACAGCTCACCGGTCGCTTCTTGCAGGCTGCCGGCGGGTATGCCGAGACGAAGTTGCGGGGTCATCCGCATTCCTTTACTTCTTTGGAGGAGCAGGATTGTAAGGTACCGGGGCCGTCCACGCGACTGGATTCCATCCTGCCGGGGACTTTCCCCAGACGTGGCCTGTCTCCGTATCGCAGATGTGCAGCACGTTGTTCACGGTTGCGATCTGGTACTTGCCGATCTTGGATGCTTGCTTGGTTCCCGCGGTTGCGTTTTGCCCTGCCGTTTGCCCTGCCGACGGCTGATTGTGCCAGACGCCAAGCAGAAACGCAATGACGCATGCGCCCGACAGTACAAGCCGAGATTTCATGGCCTTTCTCCTTTGAAAGATGCAAGTCACCCGGTTATTTCTTGTAAACGAGCTTTGGATCAAACACCCGCTCGCCGATCACGCTCAGCCCGCTTGCCTCCACCTTGCGGAAGAAGCAGCTCTTGTAGCCCTCGTGACAGGCTGCGCCGCCCACCTGCTCGACCTTCAGGAGAATGGTATCGGCGTCGCAGTCGAGGAAGATGCCGTGGACGTGCTGCACGTGGCCGCTCTCCTCGCCCTTGCGCCAGAGCTTGTTGCGGCTGCGGCTGAAGTAGCAGGCCCGGCCGGTGCGCAGCGTCTCCTCGTAGGCTTCGCGGTTCATCCAGGCAAGCATCAGCACCTCGCCGCTGACGGCGTCCTGAGCGACGGCCGGAACCAGGCCGCCCGCCTTGTCGAAATCGATGATCATGCAACCCCCTTGCGTTCATTTTGACTTCGCCATTATATGGCGGGAAGCAATGCAAAATGAACAACGAAGAATGAAAGCTCGCAACGGCCGCCTGCCCCAAGCAACTTCCATTTATCCCTCATCCCTCATCATTCATCAATTCGCTAGAGCCATTTGGTCCAGCGAAAGAACAGGTAGCCGCCAAGTCCCGTCGCGCCCATCAGCAGCAACGCGAACGGATAGCCCCAATGCTGGTCGATCTCCGGCATGTGCTTGAAATTCATGCCGTAGATGCCGGCGATCAGCGTCATCGGCAGGATCACCGTCGAGATCATGGTCAATAGCTTCATGATGCTGTTGAGCTTGTTCGACGTGGCCGCCAGGTGGGTCTGCATGAGATCGGTCACCAGGTCGCGCGAGCTCTCGATCAGCTCGGTGAAGCGGATGAGATGATCGTAGACGTTGCGGTAGTAGATCATCTCCTTGTCATCGACCAGGTCGAACTCGCCGCGCGACAACCGAGCCAGCACTTCGCGCTCGTAGATGATGGTCTTGCGGAGTACGATGATCTGCCGTTTCATGTGCAGCAGCCGCAGGTAAAGTGGTTGCGTCGGCTGCTGGAAAACCAGCGGTTCGATCTCGTCCAGGGCATCGTCGAAGTGATCGAGCGCCGGGGCATACTGGTCGACGAGAGCGTCCAGCACCAGGTGAAAAAGAAAATCCGGTCCGCGCTGCGCCATGTTCTCGTGCCGGCCCAGAAACCCCTTCAGATTGTCGATGCACGATAGCGTTTCGTAATGATGCGTGACCAGGACCTTGCGCGTGAGCACGGTGCTGAGCTGCGTCACGCTTCTGGTCGGGTGGACACCGTCCTTGTCCGCCGCGCGAATCGAGCGCAGGAACGCATCGGTCAGCGGATTGGCGATGACGAACAGGTGATCGGCGAACTCCTCGACCTTGGGAAAGTGCGGCGGCGACTCCGGCTCACGCCGCAGCCGGGTCACGTCTTCCAGCGACAGTGGGTGAATCGGCACGACATGTTCGAAAACCAGCCGTTCCTCGTCGGCGGTCGGCGCCGACAGGTCGATCCACAGGACGTTGTCGCCGTCTGTAAGCTCACGGCCGCGCTCGCGCAGCGCCTCCGCCGCCAGCGCCTCCCGGCATCGTGTCGTCATATTCCAGCAGAAGATCGAGATCATGTGCCTTATCGTAGGCGACGCTGCCAGCGTCGCCGAGAACCAAACGCCCGCCGAGATGGTGTAGCGCGCCGACGCGGCCAGCGTCGTCGCCCAGGCGAAACTGGCGACGCTGGCAGCGTCGCCTACGACGCATTCGCGTCACTTCCCCCGCCCGTCGCTTTTCTGAGCAGCGCGACGATTCTCGCCTGCCCAAGTCTCCTCAAGGTCTCGATGTTCCGTTCGGGGATTTGCAGCAGCTCATCGGGAACGCTTGCGACGGCCGTGATGCTGTCCTCGCGCAGCAGATGCAGCATCGGAAACGGCGAGCGGTTGGTGTAGTTCTCCACGGCATCCAGGTCCGTGCCCGAAAACTGGTAGTCTGGGTGGAAGCCGGCGATCTGCACCACGCCGCGCAGGCGCAACTTCTTGATCAGCCGATCCGCCGGCCCGAGGAAGTCGTTGAAGTCGAGGAAGTCTCGCAACGCGAATGGGTGAATGAGCAACGTCGTTTCGATGTCCGCGACGTCCGCCACGGCCAGGGTTTCAAGCTCGATCGCGAGGTCATTCAAGAGCACGTCGGCATCCGCAGCGGCGCTGACGACGTAGCGGATTGTGTCGGCCTCGAAGACACGCTTCGCGAAGGGGCAGAGATTGAGCCCGATCACCACGTCGGCAATCCAGCGGCGCGTGGCCGAGATGGCTTGTTGCTCATCCATTGAAGATGCCTGCGCGAATATCATTCACCTCTGGAGTTTGTATGGGCGTCACGTTCCGAAAACACCGGGAGATGCTATCATGCCGAAGCCAAAAGTGTTGATCACCGGCGCCAGCGGCCTCATCGGCCGGCTGACAATTGCCGGGCTCGCGGACCGATACGAGTTCAGCGGCTTGAATCGCCGGGCAGTGCAGGGCATTCCGTGCCTCCAGGCCGACATCGCCGATGCGGAGGCGATCAAGCCGGCCTTTCGCGGCATGGACATGGTACTGCACCTGTCGGCTTATACCGGCGAGGACAACTGGGAAGATACGATGGCCGTCACCGTCATGGGCACGCTCAACGTCTTCCGCGCCGCCCAGGAAGCGGGCGTGAAGCGCGTCGTGTTCATGAGCACCGGCAGCACGATGTGCGGCTACGAGTGGGACGACTACAAGCCCTACGGCAAGCTGGCCCGCGGCGAGTACGACCAGGCCGGCGCGACCTGGCCGCTCATCAGCTACCGCGATCCACCCCGGCCCGATAGCCGTTACGGCGTCGGCAAGATCTTCGGCGAAGCCTGCGGCCGCTGGTTCGCGGACAAGTACGGCATGTCGGTCCTGTGCATCCGCCTCGGCGCCGTTCTGGACACGGACCGCCCCAAGCTGATCCGCCACTTCCCCGGCTACCTTTCGCAAGCCGACGCCGTGCAGATCATCGACAAATGCCTGGCCGCCCCGCTATCGCTCGAGTACGGCGTGTTCGACGCCATCTCGGAGAACAAGTACCGCTGGCGCGATACCAGCCCGGCGAAGGAGATCCTTGGCTGGCGGCCGACGGGGACGTCGGATCGGTTTGATCCGGAGGAGTATCGTCAATGATGGTGGCGTGGGCAGCATGTCCCAGGCTTTTTGCGCGCGATTTGGATTGCGTTTCGCTTGCAAGCTTTGCACTTATGCAGAAGCGCGGAGTTGCCGGCCAAATTGCGCCAGGCTCACCCCCGCTTGCGCTTTGTTGTGGGAGTTCGGCAAGGCGTTCATGTTGGTGGAGCAGATTGAGCCCGCGGAGCCGCCGGCAGAGAAGCAAGCCTGATAGAATACTGATGGCCGGTTTTGATTGGAAGAAGCCTATGATCAAGGTTGTACATCATACTCTAATACCACCTGTGGACGGATGCTCATGCGCGGGCGCTGGCCCGGGAACCCAAAAATGCGTGGGACCGCGGCACATGCGTGCGTGTGACGCCGATGCCTCCCCGCTAACTCTCTCGAATGCGTCCAAGCATCACTGATCATCCAACTGGGCTGTGTATGCGGCCCTGAGCCCAGACGTAATTAGGATCGCTTATGTCACGGATGTGTCGAGCACATTTCAGACATTCTCCCGCCCGGAACAAATCACCTGGCTTTTTCGTGTGATTGATCCATGGGCTTAGGGAGCCGGTGACAGCATTGGGAGCTTATCGGAGTAAAGCGCTGATAGAGGAAAAAACGGCGCGGGTACGTGGCAGGTGTATGTGTAAGGGGAGAACGTAACGTGAGCGCGCCTGTCGTGTTCTATGCCTGGCAGAATGATCGACCGCGAGAGATCACGCGCGATTCGCGCGATTTTATCCATAAGGCGGCCGATGAGGCGATCCACCGCGCTGGGTCACGCATGCGGCTGGAGGATTCACCGCGGCTTGACCATGACACGAAGAACGAAGCGGGCTCGCCGCCGATCGCAGAGACCATTCTCCGCAAGATCAAACATAGCGCGATTATCATCGCGGACCTCACCTGTTGCAGTGAGATCAAGGAGGAGGGCCCGCAAGGCAAGGTGAAAAAGAAGAATCCCAACCCGAACGTGATGCTGGAGCTTGGGTATGGGGCCGCCGTCATGGGCTGGAACCGCGTGATCCTGGTAATGAATGACAAGTACGGCGGGCCGAGTTGGCTGCCGTTTGATCTTAAAAACCACCGCTTCCCGATCACCTACGAACTAGGCCCGAATTCTGCTAAGGGACCGGAGGTGATGGAGGAATTGATCGATGAGCTTGAACAGCAGATCCGCGGATGCCTGATGGCGGAATACGACCTGGTGGATGCGACCTTGGCGCGGCTTTCGTCTCATTCCAGGTTCATCATGAAGAAGCATGGTCCGTCCGATGTGTTTTTTGAAAAGCGAATCGGCAAAGAGCCGGAGGAAGAGGAGCAGCGGCAAAACCGGATTGCGACGGTTATGGATCTATCCATCGCGCTCATGCTGGAGCTGAACGTGATCCACTGCGTCGACGCCGTCAACGAATTGGGCGTAGGCTATACGTTCACCTATCTCGGCAAGCAGTGTTGCTACAGGCTTGGTGTATTGCTAAGGGTTCCTGGGAATCGGCGTGTGTGAGTCTTTGGGCGGTGCGGATAGACTATGGTCACCGAGCCCGAAGGAGTCAAGCTCATGCCGAGACAGTCGAACCTGACCGTGGCCCAGCGA
>VGYC01000183.1 GCA_016873095.1 Planctomycetota bacterium
GGGACCATCACCGCCATGCGGTAAAACGGGCCTGCTTCGGCAGACCCATCATAGGCTCGACCGGAGCCTTTTATATTGACCTGCATCGGGGCACGCCTCGTCGGTCTGAGGCGAAGCCTCGCTAGAATATTCGTCGCGGGAGGGCAAAGTTCGATGAGTCGTTCTCCCGACGACGAATGAAAACAGGGGGGCGGGCGATGCTCGAGGTTCGCGGGGCCGGTTATCGTTGTTGCGATGGCATGTCGCGGCGGAGCTTCTTGCGCGTCGGCATGCTCGGGCTGGGGGGACTCACGCTCGCCGACCTGCTGCGCGTGCGCGCGGATTCTCCAAGCCGGTCCACGCCGGACACGGCGGTCATCCAGATCTGGCTGGGCGGCGGGCCGAGTCATATCGACATGTACGATCTGAAGCCGGGCGCTCCGGCCGAGTTTCGCGGCGAGTTTCGCGAAATGGCCACCAACGTCTCCGGCATACGCATCAGCGAGCATCTGCCGCTCGAAGCCAGGCTCATGGACAAGATGAGCATCGTGCGGTCGGGGACGCACACCAACGCCGGCCACGGCATGGGCACGCACTGGATGATGACCGGCTACGTGCCGACCATTGAGATCAACGACAATCTCAATCCCAGCACGGGCTCGATCGTATCGCGGATGCGCGGGGCCAACGCGCCGCGCGTGCCGGCGTACGTGTGCCTGCCGAGTCCGCCGCCGAGCGCCAACGCCGCGTACCTTGGCGTGGCCTACAACCCGTTCTCCCCGGGCAACGACCCCAGCGACGCAAACTTTCAGGTGCGCGACCTCCGGCTCATGCCGCAGGTGGACCTGGGGCGATTCCGCGGGCGTCGCGATCTGCTGCGCGGCATCGACAACCTGCGCCGTGACGTGGACATCGAAGGGACTGCGCAGGGCTACGACCGCTTTTATCGCGACGCCTTCGAGATCGTCACCAGCCCGCAGTGCCGCGAGGCATTCAACATCCATCAGGAAGAGCCGCGGCTGCGCGATCGTTACGGCCGCGATAGCTGGGGACAGAGCGCCCTGCTGGCGCGTCGCCTCGTGGAGGCCGGCGTGACCTTCGTCACCGTGAACATGGGCGGCTGGGACACGCATGGCAACAATTTCCAGGAGCTGCGTACCCGCCTCTTGCCGCGCTATGACCGGGCGGTGTCGGCGCTGATCTCCGACCTTGCCGACCGTGGCCTGAGCCGGCGCGTGCTGGTGGTGACCTACGGCGAGTTCGGCCGGACGCCGCGGATCAACCCGCAAGCCGGCCGCGACCACTGGCCGGGCGCCATGTCCGTACTGTTCGCCGGCGGCGGGCTGCGCATGGGCCAGGTCATCGGCAGCACGGATGCCCGCGCCGAATACCCGACGACGCGGCCATGCGGCCCGCAGGACATTCTTGCCACTATCTACCAGGTCCTGGGAATCGACTACCGGCACGAATTCCACGACGCCGCCCAGCGGCCCATCCCCATTCTCAACGAAGGCCGGCCGATCGAAGAACTCGTCGGCTGAGAGCCGGTAGCGGAACGCGCCAGAATTCCACCACGGTCGCTGCTTTCCACGTCATCCCCGCGGCTCGTAGAATGATCGTCATCCAGATCCTTGAGCGAGCCAGGGGGCGGCTCGCGTGGACATCGCAGAGGAAGGCGCGTGTCGGAAGCATCGCAGCCGCAGTTGCCGGCGTGGGTTTACAAGCGTGACGGCCGGCTTGTGCCGTTCGACGCCGATCGGCTCAGCCAGGCGCTGTTCGCCGCCGCCGAGGCGCTGGGCCGGCCCGACGCCTTTCTGGCCCGGGAGCTGACCGACGGCATCTTGCACTTCCTGGCCCGCGAACACGGCAGCGCCATCCCGACGACGGCACAGATCGCCGAACTGGCGGCCACGGTGGTTCGCGAACTTGGCCAGGCCTCGCTGGCGCAGGCCTACGCCGAGGGCAACCGGCATCGACTGCGGCACACGGGACCGCCATCGCCAAGGCCGGCGGCGGCCGGAACGACTGGAACAACTCAAGTTGCCGGCAGCCGCATGAGCTTCGAGTTTTCGCTGGCCGACTCTCCCGAGGCGGTGCGGCAAGCGTGTCTGCGGGAGTATGGCCTGCGGGCCATGTTCGGTCGCGACCTGGCGGCGGCGCATCACGACGGCCTCTTGACCCTGAGCGGCCTGGAGTCGGCGCAGCAGCTGGCCGGATGCGTGTTCGATCCGGCCGGCCGCGGATCGCTCACTTCCTCGAAGACAGGGCCGACGCCCCCGTCCGGCCGGTCCGGCGTCCTGGTCCAGGCGCTGCTGCACACGCGTCGCCTGGCCGGCAACTTTCTGGCGATCGACGGACCGGAGTATGCGTTGACGCCGTTTGCGTCGGCGCGCGACCTGGCGAAGAATTCGGGTGAGCTGCTGGCCGGCCTGGAAGCGGCCGACTTGCTGGCGGTGATCAACCTCAATGCCGCGCAGCCGCCGGCGTGGGCGGAGGAGCAGCCCGAAGGGCCGCTGTTCGCCGAGCCGCGCCGCAGTCCCAGCGCCCATCTGCACGAGTATCGGGGCGTGCTGCTGGAGCAACTGTTGCGGCCGCCGGCGAGCAGCCGCGTTCGCTTCGACTGGCACCTGACGGAGCACGACTTCAGTGGAGAGGGGGCCGGCGCGCGGCTGGCACGCCTGGCACGGCTGGCGCTGGACTCGGCGCTGTCGTTCGTTTTTGATCGGCCAGGGCGGCCCGTAGCGCTGGCGGAAGGCCTGGATCGCCGTTGCCCGGGGGCATTGCAGGTGGTGGGGCTGCATCTGCCGCGCTTGCTGGATATGCCCGGCGTGCGCGGCGCACCCGAGGCCTTTCTGCAAAAGATTGCCAGCCTGGCGCGGATGGCGGTCAGTGCCGGGGCGCAGAAACGCGAGTATCTCCGCCGGCACGACCGCGGCCGCGAGCAACTGGCCCGCGAGTTTCTGCTCGACCGGGCACGGCTGGTCGTCGTGCCAATCGGTCTCGACGCCGCGGTCCGGGGCCTTGCGGGCCAGGGCATCGCCGCGGGAGCGAAGGGCCTGGAGATGGGGCAGCAGATCGTTGCCAGCTTGCTGGCCAACCTTAGGCAGGCGGCCGTGCCGGCCAACCTCGACGTCGTCGTGGATGGCACATGCGCGTCGCGCGCCGCCGCCGATCGCGGCTTTGCGCTGGCGGACGCCGACAGCGTTGGCTGGGCGGCGCTGGAACAGGTGGCGGGGTTGACGCCGTGGGACCCGTCCGCGACGCCGCGCGACCAGCTACGCGCCGCCGGCGCGCTGCATGGCGTCGCGGAGGCGGGCACCGCGGCCGTGCTGCTGCCGCCGCAAGCCACGCCCGAGATCGACGAGTTGCTCGACCTGCTTGCCTTCGCCTGCAAGCAGACGGAAATCGTGCGCCTGCGCTTCCTGCGCGTGCCGGATCGACAAGCACAGCTGGCCTGGTGAGTTTCAGCCATGTTGACCGAAGACAGCCGCCGCCGTGATTTTCCCTCGCTGGAGGGCATGACCTATCTGAACACCGCCGCCGAGGGCGTTCCCTCGCTGGCCGTCGGCGAGGCACTGGCGGAGTACTTCCGCGACAAGCAGCGCGGCATGGATGGCCGCGATGCGCATTTCCGGCGCTGGGAAGAAGCGAAAGAGCTGACGGCCGGCATGTTCGGTCTGAGTCCCGCGGAGGTCACGATCTGCTCGTGCTCGTCGGAGGCCTATAACCTGGCGGCGCTGGCGTTGCGGCTCAAGCCCGGCGACGAGGTGGTCATCAACGATCTCGATTTTCCCGCCGGCGCGACGCCGTGGCTGCAGGAGGGGTGCCCGGCGACGGTGAAGGTGTGGCGTTCGCGACAAGGGGCGCTGCGGCTGGAGGACTTGCCGCCGCTGCTGGGGCCGCGCACGCGGCTGGTGACGGTATCGCTCGTCAGCTTCTTCAACGGCTTCCGCATCGACGAGCAGGCGGTGCTGGCGACGGTGCGCAAGCACTCGCCGGCGCTCATGGCGCTGGATGTCACGCAGGCGCTGGGACGGATTCCGCTCAAGCTGCAAGACATCGATCTGATCGTCAGCAGCACGCACAAGTGGATCCTGGCGTCGCATGGCGGGGGACTGGTGGGCGTGCCCAGGGCGCGGGCGGAAGACTGGCGGGTGCCGGCGGGAGGCTGGCACAACCTCGAGGACCCGTTCGGCGCCGGCCGCTGCGAGCGCGCCGTCAGCCGTCCCGGCGCGGCGAGCTTCACCGTCGGCATGCCGAACTTCCCGGCGGTCTATGCCATCCGGGCGGCGCTCGACTATCTGCGGCAAGTCGGCGTCGCTGCCATTCACCAGGCCGCGCAACCCTTGCTGCTGGCGTGCCTCGACGAGGTGAAGCGGCTGCCTGTGGAGCTGATCACGCCGGTCGAGCCGGATCATCTCGCCGGCATCTTCGCGTTCCGCCACGCGCACGCCGCCGACATTCATCGCCGGCTGCGCGAGCGCAACATCCACGTGATGAGCCACGCCGGCCGGTTGCGCGTCGCCATCCACGGCTACAACACGTCAGCCGACGTGGAACGGTTCGTGACGGCGCTGCACGAGGCGAGCCAAGAGGCGTGAGCCGTTGGCGGCAGCAGCAAGCGCGCGATTGGTTTGACTGTCGATTCCTGGGTTTTGCTCGCAGCATCGAAAAGGCTCTGCTAATATCGAGCCGTGAAGTGTTCAGTCAATGGTTCGACGGCGGAGGGTGTGGGGTGGAGTTTGCCGAGGTGGTGCAGTTGTTGCTCAGCGAGAGCGAGCGTCACCGGCTGGCGGAGCGGGCCGTCGAGGAGTTCTGCCGGTGGGTGGACTGGCAAGGCGGGTCGGTCGGCGGCATCCCGCGGTCTGCCTTCGAGACGTCCTTCTGGGAGCAGTCCATCGTCCTGCGGAGCGAAGTTCCGCCGTGGCGCCCGCATGTGGCCACCTCGCTCCGGTTCACGGTCCGCGACGACGATGATGGGCCGTCCGGGACGTATCATCTGCTTAGCGGCCCGGGCGGGGAGATGATCGGGGAGCGCGTGATCCTGGACGGCGAGCTGCCGTTCGAGGCCATCGGCCCCGGGGCATGGGCGTTCTACGCGGGCCATCACGCGTACTGCGGCCCCATCCCGCGGTGCGGCCCGGGAACGAGGACGGCATCCCGATCTGACAACTAGCCAGCGGCGAGGGGAGAAAAGAGTCAGAGGGAGCCGCGCCAAGGAAATCGAGTCGCGTCCCCATTGTCCCGCCCCATTGTCCCTGAACGGGGGCCCAATGAACGATCAGCCGACGCCGCTGGGCGGCACGTGCAGCGCCCGCTTCGACCGCCTGCGCGAGCTGTTCACGGCCAAGCTCGAGTCGGGGGAAGACCTCGGTGCCTCGCTCGCCGTGAACATCGACGGCGAAATGGTGGTCGATCTGTGGGGCGGCTGGGTTGACGAGGCCGGCACCGTGCCGTGGACCGAAAACACCATCGCCAATGTCTTCTCCACCACCAAGACGATGACGGCGCTGGCCGCGCTGGTGTTGGTCGATCGCGGGGAACTCGACCTCGACGCGAACGTCGCCAAGTACTGGCCCGAGTTCGCAGCCCGGGGCAAGGGGAATATCAAGGTCCGCCATCTGCTGTCGCACACCTCGGGCGTCTCGGGCTGGGAGCAGCCACTCACCCTCGAGGACGTGTACGACTGGGACAAGTCGATCGCCCTGCTGGCCGAGCAGGCGCCCTGGCGGGAACCCGGGACGGCCTCGGGCTACCACGCGATGACCTACGGCCACCTGATCGGCGAAGTGATCCGGCGCATCACCGGCCTGCGCCTGGGCGAGTTCTTCGCTGGGCACGTTGCGGGGCCGCTGGGCGGCGACTTTCACATCGGCTTGCCACCCTCGGAGTTCCATCGCGTCACCAAAGTGGTTCCGCCGCCTTTGCCGGCCGATGCGCCGCCGGCCGATGCGCCGCCCTCCGATGCGCCAGCATTCGACCCGAAGCAACTCGACCCCACAAGCGTGGCATTCAAGACATGGACCAACCCGACCATGCCGGGACCGGATTATCACTGGACCGAGGGCTGGCGGCGGGCCGATATCGGCGCGGCCAACGGCCACGGCAATGCCCGCTCGGTGGCGCGCCTCCAGTCGGCGGTCGCCTGCGGCGGCGTGGTCGATGGCGTCCGGCTCCTTTCGCCACAGACGATCGACCGGATTTTTGAAACGCAAAGCGACGGGATCGACCTCGTGATTGGCGTGCCGCTTCAGCTCGGCATCGGCTATGCCCTGCACCCCGGCCGGGTGTGCGCCTGGGGCGGCACGGGTGGCTCGACGGTGATCATCGACGCGGAGTCCCGCACGACGTTCGCCTACGTGATGAACCGGATGGCGCCGGCCGCGGTCATCGCGCCGGCCCTGGCCGAGTGCCTGAAAGGCATAGTGAAGCGCTGAGCAGCAAAGGCAGGCCGAACCAGGGGCCATCAATACTGCCCGAGGGCTGAGGCATCCGAACCGCAGCTTCACCGTCAGAGCGCCTGAAATAAAGAAACCACGGATTACACCGATGGCACGGATAAGAAACTGGCGAAGGGGCGAGTATCGCGTCGCACCACGCTCAACGACCTCTTCGATTCGCGAAGCGACATGGATGTTGCGAGCGACGGGTAGCGAAAAATGCTTGCCGGCGACCGCGCCGCGGCGTTACGCTCCATCCATGCCGGCACGCAGGCAAGTTGCCGGTTGATTGAATCCCCATAGTGTTGTAGCTGCAGGGCCCGCGGTTCAGAGCAACAGGAATCAATTCCGAGCCGCTGCCAGATTGTTTCAGTTGTTTCAGACGATGAGTCGCCTCATTGCCAGCGGCGGCTCGGGATAGATTCCTGTGTACGGTCGCCGGGGGAAACATTGCAGCATGCAGCGACTCGATGAACTTGCTCGCGAGTTTGCGCGCGTCGCCCACCGTGACCAGGTTTATGGGGAGGGATCCTTCTTCGAGCTTCACCGGACACGAGTCGTGGCCACCCTGGAGCGATTCGGAGAGACTGATCCTAAGCTTTTTGCAGCTGGGTGGCTCCACGATGTTGTGGAAGATACTCCGACCTCGATCGACTGCCTTCGCCAAGTATTTGGCGAGGAAATTGCCGATCTCGTTGGCCGCCTCACCGACGAGCGCGACGGAACGCGCCGCGAGCGACAAGAGAAAACACACGCGAGAATTCGGGAGCGGACGGGCGCGGTTCGTGTAAAACTTGCGGATCGCATTGCAAACGTCGAGTTTAATATCGAGATGAACAGCCCGCTGGTGGATCGTATGTACCGAAAGGAGTATAGCAGGTTCCGCGACCAGCTTTACAAAGCCGGCGAGTACGATGAAATGTGGGATTACTTGGATAGCCTTCTCAAAAAGCCGGGAACCATCGGCTCAACTTGACTTGGCCGCATTCTTGTTTCGCCCGGCATGAGGTATTTGCAGCGGCCCCGGCGGGTGAACTCCAGGTCGTTCGGCGGCGGTGGCGGTTCACGGGAGAGTATCTGGCAGGGATCATGGTGGGCGCGGGCCTGGCGCTGTTCTTCGTTGGGCTCGCGATCGAGGGTGACCTTCTCACCCCCTCTAACCTCCAGGTAGCACATGCAGCAATGATGAATAATGAATGATGAACGGCAGACAATCTTCATTCAGTCTCGAACTGGTTTGAGCGGCGCGATCAGCGCGAGCCTTGGTTCCGACAAGCGACATCCCACGGCCTAGAGGCGAAATGCAAGGGTTCACCGAGCTAACCTAAATGATTTCGGCTGCGCGGCAGCGCCGAAATGCCGTGCGGACAGTGTCAGCCAACTGTCGGCGGCGCTTGCCACGCGTGCCCGTGTTCGGGATCGTTTAAGTTAGATCGGTAAACTCCTGTTTTCGCCTCTGAGGAAAAACCAGGGGGCCGTGCAGAAATCCGGCTCCGGGTCACAGCGAGAAACAAGCGGCGGCGCTGGCCGGGTAGTCGCAGTGGCGAGCACGTTGCCGGCGTGAATTGTGGTTGCCTGGTAACCCGCCGTGAACGGCGGGCCTATACCGCTGCGCGGGAAGCCCCGTGAACGGGGCTGAGTCGGCATTTGCAGTCGGCCATCAACTGGCCTTGGCCTAGATGATCGTTTCGTAGTGGGAGGGCGAGGCGTCGAGGTTCCTGCCGAACCGTGGAGCGACAATGACCAAGCGGGTTCACGGCTCGGCAGGAGCCTCGTCCTCCCGAGATTTTAGCTGGCCGGGGTGGAGTGGAAAGGAGAGGGTGTCGTTGACCTTGTCGCCGTGCAGGGGCTGGAAGGGGCGATTCCAGAAGAGGCGGTCCTTTTCGTGGATATCGTAGAGGGGGTTGGCCTGGCGCCAGGCTTCGAGGCGGGCGGGCAGCCAGTAGCGGCGCGGGTCGGACTTGAGGCCGGCGCCCTCGACGGCAATGGCGCCCGTGGCCAGGGCCTTTTGCAGCCAGGTATAGAGGGTGCTGCGCGACGGCCGATCGTAGTCGTCGGGCCATTCGCAACGGATGTCGTGCAGGGTCAGCTTCTGGGGCGCGTCCTCGAGGACCAGGCGCAGGCCCTCCCAGCCTGTGTCGAAGGAGTCGTCGGCCTCGGAGCGCGTCACCGGGAGGTAATCGAGCCCGTCGTCGCGCCAATCGCGGAGCAGCTGACGGGGCGTGGCGGCATGGCGGGACATGGCGAGGAAGCGGCGGCGGCGGGTCAACAGGTCGCCGCCCGGATGGCGCATCTCGATGGCGATATCGACGTGGCCGAGCATGGCTCCCGAGCCGCGCGCCGCGTTGCCCTCCTGGTGCTTGCCCTTGCTCGGATGGTGGAGGAGCAAGACGGCCATGCCGGAGGCGGTGAGTGCGGCCAGGGGCGCCAGGGTGGCCAGGAGGGCTTGCGGCTGGTTCTCGCTGCGCAGCAGCGGAGCGATCGGATCGAAGACGGCCAGGTCAATCGCTTGCTGGGCGCGCTCGTCGAGGATGTGCTGCACCAGGCCGCGCCATTGGTCCTCGGTGGGGATGCCGCGAAATGGGCGGCTGATGAAGAAGGTCAGCCCGCCGAAATCGAGCCGGCGGGCCCGCTCGGCCCATAGCTCGGCCGGCTCCTCGGTCACAACCAGCGTCTTCCCCGGCTTGACGTCGAGGCCGGCCAGAGCGTCCCCCGTCCGCCGCCGGGCCAGGAGCAAGCTCAACAGCGTTGTCTTGCCGGACTTCCACATGCTGGTCAGGAGCGAGACGTTACCAGAGGCGACGAAGCCATGCCACAGCCAGTCGAGAGCGACCGGCGGAGCGGCGAGCAGCTCGGCCTCGGGGATGGTGCGATAGTCCTTGCAGGCGGTCATGGGCGCATACCTTGAAGCTAGCCGCGACGTGGAGGGCGCGGGTAAGGACAAGCCGTGCTCAAGCGACACAGCGAGAAGCCCCGTGGAACGGGGCTACGTCAAGAAACAAGAGTCTTACCCGCCGTGAACGGCGGGCCTGAACCGCTTCGCGGAAAGCCCCGTGGAACGGGGCTACCGAGGGCGCAGTCGCAACCGGATCAGGATGATGGGTGGAGATCCTGTTCGTCGGCGCGGGCGGCCGGTGCCCTACAACTCCATTAGACCACGGAATGGCGGCAATACCAGGTCAGCAGTGGCCACGAACTGAGAATTCTGCTGGCCCTGTCGGCGATTCGTCCAGGCTGGATTGCGCCGAGGGGGTGTATGCCCGTTTCTGGACGAATCCTGGACGAATCCCTGGTCATCCTTCCACGCGGACGCCGATCTTCTTGAGCGCTTCCAGCTGGGTGGTCTTGGCCTGGTCGCTGAGTGGATTGCCGGCGAGGTAGAGCCGCAGGAACGGTGCGAAGCGCATCGGCCCTTTGGCGTCCGCCTCGGCCGCCTTGAGCAACGGCGACAGGTCGGTGATCTTGTTCTTTTCCATCATCAGCAGACGCACGTCGGTCTGCTTGGCCAGCGGCGTGATATCGACGATCTGATTCTCCTTCAGCTCGAGCGTGTTGATCCTGGTCACGTGCGCGAGGGGGGCGATGTCCTTGATCTGGTTGTTGCCGAGCGACAGCGACGCCAGCTTGGTGAGCTTGGCGATGGGGCCGATGTCGGTGATCTTGTTGTGCGTGAGATACAGCGAAGCCAGGCTGTCCAGGCCGGCGAGGCCGTCGAGCTTGGCGATCTGGTTGCGTGTCAGCTCGAGGTACTGCAGCTTCTTGAGTCCGGACAGCGGGCCGATGTCGGTGATCTTGTTGCCGGACAGGTCGAGCGAGATCAGGTTGGACAGTCCGGCGAGCGGTTTGAGGTTGGTCACCTCGTTGGCGGTGAGCTTGAGCAGCGACAGGTTCTTGCACTTTTCGAGCCCGCTGAGATCCTTGATGCCCTTCTTGTCGGCCTCGAGGATGAAGACGTTGTTGAGCTTGTCGTCGGTGAGCTTGCCCTTGGGCTCGCGGAGGACGGCGCGGATGGCGGCCTCCAGGTTCTTGTCTGGAAACGCCGTCTCCCCGGCCTGCACCGTGAAGATCACCGCCAGGAAAGCCAAAGCCACGAGGCCAATCTTGGTGCGCATCATCTGTTCTCCTGCGATGGTTGATCTTGCCACATGCCGCTCGTGCCGATCCGGGCAGGATCGGCGTCCTGCCCCACGTCACCGTCATCCCTAATCTAAAATGAAGCGGTCGCCGCAGCAAGATGGTCGAGATGGAGTGGGACAGGCATGGCGAGAACACTGGTGCTGGGAACGCGCAACGTCAAGAAGCGGCAGGAGATCGAGGAGATCCTGGCAGGTCTGGGACTGGAGCTGTGCGACCTGAGCGCCTGGCCGGACCTGCCGGCGGTCGTCGAGGACGGCGACACGTTTGAGGCGAATGCCCGCAAGAAGGCGGTGGAAACGGCCGTGGCCGTGAAGCGCTGGGTGCTGGCGGAAGACAGCGGGCTGGTGGTGCCGGCACTTTCCGGCCGGCCGGGGGTGCTGTCCGCGCGCTACGCCGGCAAGCAAGGAGACGACGAGGCCAACAACGCCCGGTTGCTGAAGGAACTGGCGCCGCTGCCGGATTCCAGCCGCGCCGCCTACTATGTCTGCACCGCCGTGCTGTCCGACCCGTCGGGCGAGGTACGGGCGGTGACCGAGGGGCGCTGTCACGGCGTCATCATCCGCGAACATCGCGGCAGCGGCGGCTTCGGCTACGATCCGCTGTTCCTCATCCCGGAATACCATCGCACGTTCGGCGAACTCAGCCCGCTCGTCAAGCACGCGCTCAGCCATCGTGCGCGCGCGCTGGCCAAGCTGCGGCCGGCCCTGTGGCGAATCGAGTGAATGGCTCGCAGGCGCCGGCCTAGACGGACGGTCTGGCGAGCGTGATCGCGAATAGCCTTTCCGGCGACGTGCTCTCGCCGACGCGCAACTCGCCGCCCGCGGCCCGAAGCCATTCACGGGCCAGAAGGGTTTCCAGGCGCTCTTCGAGCGCGCGTGCCGACCAGACGGTGGCGGGTGCCGTCGGCCGCTCCTGCTTGAAGCCAATCGTGAGTTCTCGCCCTGCCGGCGATTCGGCCGCGCCGACGAGCACGCCAGCCTTCGGGGCCTCGGCAACCTGAACCGCGAGCTTCAAGAGCAAGACAACCGCCTGGTACAAGGCCTGCGGCCCCGCGCTGACTTTCAGGTCAGGGGGAAAACGCCGTTCGACGTCCAGGCTGGGATGCGACTGCTGCACTTCCGCGGCGGCTTCGCTGGCGAGGTCGGCCAGTGTCACGACCGCCGGCATCTCAAGAGCGTCGCCCGCCTTGGCGAGCAGCTTGAGCGAATGGGTCGTTTCCAGGACGCGCGCCGACGTGCCCTGCAGGCGCCGCAGGATTTCCTTGCCTTCGGCGCTCAGCCGCGTCGACTCGTCCTGCGCCAGCAGTTGCAGCAGGCCATGAATCGCGACCAGCTGGTTCGGAAGATCGTGATTGATGACCTTCTGAATGCCCCGCCAGCGGCGTTCGATGAAGTCGAGGCGCGTGGCGTCTGGCTTGGCAGCGCTCTGCTTGCCAGCGCTCTGCTTGCCAGCGCTCTGCTGGCCAGCGCTCTGCTGGCCAGCGGTTGCCGCCAGGCCTTCGTCGTCAGAACTGCGGTTTAACATGCTGATGCCGGTGGTTACGCTGAAAAGAAACGGAGGCCAACTTGACTCATGCCGACGCCAGAATGTGCAAGCTATCGCCACTTGCGTATTCTATTCCTGCATCTGGGACTGCGTGATACCACTGACGGAACGACTGACGTATGAAGGCTTTACTTCGCTTGCTCCATCACCCGCCCCTCCGCACCACCACGAACCACGCCCTCGGCCCGCTTTCGCTGAAAGTGAAGTCCTTCAGATCGGGCCGTACCTCGAACCGGCTCGGCTCGATTGACTCAACCGCCCACCCCTCGGCGAAGGCGTCCTCGATCTCCTTCCGAGACACCCGCCTCGGCCCCTGGTCGCCCGGCTCCTCGTCGCTGAAGCACAGTAGGAACAACTTGCCGCCCGGCTTCGGAACTACCGCCAGCCCTGCCTTACAGCGCAAACCAGTCGTTATCTTTGATGGCCTTCATGCACTGGTCCACCGAAAGAGCGTCGAGTACGGCGACCCATTCCTTTCCCGTGTAACGCATGGCGTAGAGGGCAAACTTGCCGTCACGGAGGGGTTCCATCCGGGCAAACTTCCACTCGAATGTCGGCGAGAGAGCATTCGGACTATGACAGGCGTAGGTCGTGAAGTAGTAGAAGTAACCCCTGAACCACTTCGCCCCGATGTCTGTGATGTAGTTGCCGTGCTTCTGTCTTGGCGGCGGCAGAACGTGCCTTGGCTTCAACACGTTCTCGATCAAGTCCTTGGCCTTTTTTTCTACCTCGGTCTTGAGAGATGCGGTCACGGAGGCTGGCTTTTTGGCCGGGCGGATATTCCACGGCTCTCTTGGTTGTGTCATCGGTGTTGAGTCTTTCGTCTGGTGCGTGGTTTCTTTTCAAGTACGGCTTCAACCTCCCTACTACCCCAAACCGCCACTGAGTCGTTGGTTTCGGGCGGTTACGGCGACACGTTCCAAACTTCTATCAGCCGCCAGCCCTTGCCGACCTTCACCACGACACCGCCAATGTCCCACCCTGGCTCGCAAAGAGCCGTCACTTGCTTCGGGACCGGAATTGGGCCGATCACCGAGGAGCCGGTCAGTGGATTCAGCCACAGTTTTCCGGGTTCGATACGGTCGATATAGAAGTGGTCTTCCATCTCGCCGCCATGCTTGATGGGTGCAGTCTCGTCGCAGTAGGCATTGAGGATGTCGAGGACCGTCCCGGCGTTGGGCAAATTCTTGGCCGCTTCGCCTGCCCGGTCCTGAGCATCCTCGGTGTCCTCGACGTAGCCCTTCTCGGCCAGCCACTTGGCCAACTTCTTCGTGACTGTGCCAGCCGCTTGCATGAGGTCGTTGCCGCACATCACCTTTCGAGGCATGAAGTAGCCCAGGAATTCGCTGTAACCGCCAGTAACATCTTCTGGCCCGTATGTCGTGCAAAATTTACCGCCTGCCTTGGTGATCTTGTCGTACTCGCCGTCATGACCGGGCCAGTAGCTTTCCAGATACGATCCGTAAAGCTGGATGATGCTCTGATATTTCGCGAATGTCTTGGCGCTGATCCGGCCTTTCTGGTCGTTCAGAAATTCCTCGAACAACTGCGAGATGGTTTTGGCGGGCTTGGTCGTTTCCATGATCGTCCCTCCGGGTGTGTTTGTGGATGAGGGTAAAGCTACGGTTGGAACCACGGATCGTCTTGAATGGCCTTCAAGCACTCGTCCACGGATAGTCCATTGAACAGTGCGACCCACTTGCCGGTGTGCCGCATGAACGAGAGGGCGAATTTGGAATCGCCGACGTACTCCATGCGAGCGAACTTTTCCTCGAAGGTCGGCGCTATGGCATTGGGGCCAGGGCAGGCGTAAATGGAGATGAAGTAGCACGTCGAGCCAATCCACTTGGTCGTGATGTCCGTGACATAATTGAACTGGCTGCCTTCGGGCGGCGGCTTGACGTGCCTGGGCTTGAGCGTTTTCTCGATTAGTTCCCCGGCCTTGGTGTCCACTTCGTCCTTGAGCGTGCCGGGCAAGTCGGACTTGGGACGCTTTGCGGTGTCGAGCATCCAGGCTTTTCCTTGCTTTGCCATCGTCATTACTCCTTTTGTTTGCTTCCTTTGCCGAACATTTTCGTACCGCAATCAAAACAGGTCGGCTCGACTGCCCTGTTTTCCCTTCCAGAACGGACAAAACGGACAGTCCTCGCCGTGCGGAAAATCCTGGCCCTCTTCGTGGGGACACCCCATGTTGCCGTCGCTCATCGCCACGGACTTGACGCCATGTTTCTTGAAGAACGCTTGCATCTCCTTCTGCACTTTCGGGTTTGTTGTGACATCCGTGGCAACCCAGCGCTCAATGATCGCCTCGGCCCCGTCATGCAAAATCACACCAGCGGCTATCTTCGTTGTCGTCTTGTCATCGGGGCCGTAGAGAGCGACCGTGCCGATGGGGTATTCTGGCGGCTTTCTGTGTTTGGCCTCGTACTCTTCAATGGCTTCTTGCCACTCGTCAAGGTCCGCATCGGAGAGAAGTTTCTGGTTTTCCTCGGTGACGAGCCTGCCGGTTTTTTCGTAGGCGTAGATGATAGCGGGGTCGATTCCAGCCGCCTTCATGTCCTCGACCATCATGTGTTCGAAATGTTCGGGATGCGGCATGTCGAAAAAAATCTGGTCATCAGGGCCGGGTTCCCGCCCGTGCTTCTCGATGAACTTCCGGCGCTGCTCTTGAAGAAGGTCGGACATCTCGTCAGACATCGGGATGGACTTGAAGACGTTGCCCTGGTCGTCCTCCTCGAAGTCGAAGTCTTTTCCGTAGCAGCACTTCTTGTACTTCTTGCCGCTGCCGCAGGGACATGGGGCATTGCGAGAGATTTTCTTGCGAGACATGGCTCCGTCCTCATCAGTGAACTTCTGCCCGATGGTGCCCGCCATGATTCACTTCAAGCGGTGTTTCTGAAAAAACTCCCACATCAGGTCATTGGCCGAGCAAGCCGCATCTGGAAGCGGAGAATCTCCAGCAGCAGGTTGGCTTTCTCCAGCAATTCCTGGCGGTGGCGGGTGTACTTTGCCTTTATCAGTGTCTCCAGCAAGTCGTACAGGTTTCGTTCGATCCGTTCGCCCAGCACGAAGCGATGATTCCTTGGAAATTTTCCGGTGTGGTTGCAGGACAGGGCGAAATCGCCAAATTCTGCCTCAATTATCGCCGCGGGCTTGATTTTGACTACTGTACAGCCCCTACGATGCTCCGGAGTTTTGCCTGTCCCGTCCCATCTCTTTTCCGGAGGATAG
>VGYC01000184.1 GCA_016873095.1 Planctomycetota bacterium
TGAAACCCTGCGGACAACCCTGGGCTGGGCCATCAAGCAGGTCACCGAGTTTTCGCAGAGTCCGGACCATGTGGTCGCTCAGCTGGGGTTGGCTTAAGATTGCAAAACTTTAGTCAGTTACTTCCGCAACGCGGCGACTTGGTGAAGCAGGTCATCCCTGAGGGCCATGAGATCCTGACGGGACAGGCCCTCCAGATCTTCGGCCGGCGTCTGTGGCCGACCCAGCGCGTCCTCAAGCCGTCGAATGACCTCGATGGCCTCATGGCGCTGCCCTTCTTCGCGGCCTTCCTCGCGTCCTTCCTCAATCCCTTCGAGACGTGCCGCCTTCATTCTGGTGTTCTCGTCTAGAATAGCCGTGCGGCGGGCCTCGTAGCGCTCGCGCTCGATGTCGGTTTGCGTCAGCATCTTCAGGTCCTCCAGGGCGCGCATGACCAGCGGTTGTTGCAGTTTGGCCGGCAGCGCGCCCACTTCCATCTTCGCCGCGTGTCGCAAAAAGTAAAGCCATTTGTCCAGCTCGCTCGTCAAGTCGCCCGCGTCCTTCGTGAATTTCGGCAGCTCCAGAACGTGGAACTCCAGGTCGCCGGTCAAGGGAAAGAAATGCGACTTCTCGAGCAGCTGAAAGTGATGATGCCAGTTTGGCCGGTGCCGAAACAAGACATGATCCAGAAAGCTGATGGAAATGGTCGGGCACAGCTTGAGGTATTCCTCCCCTTCGTGCATTTGTTGCTGGTGCAACTTGCAGGCGTAATAGAGGATGCGCTTTTCGTATTGCGAGTAGGCCAGCATCTGCATCTCGATGTTGAACTGCCGACCGCTCTCGTCGCGCGCCTTGATGTCAACAATCGACATCTTGTCGTCGAACGTCTCCTTCGGATTGAACGGGTTCATCAGCTCGATTTCACGGATGCGATGGGCAGGCGCCGGCTCGAGGACGCTGTCGATGAGGTCGATCAAGATCGGCTGGGAAGCTTCGCGGCCAAACAGATGCTTGAATGCGTAATCGACAGTTGGCTCAACACCGATGGGCATGGCTTCCTCTCGTTGGTTGCACGCTATCTTCGTGGCGCCGCCCGAAAAGTAAAGACAGCCGCTCGATACTTCGGTTCGCCAGGCGTGACACGCTAGACATCAACCGCCTGCGGGATAGGCTAAACGCCGCAACGCTACTGGGGGTTTGACGCCATGACACGCTTGAAGAGCTTACTTCTTGCCTCTGTGGCAGCGCTGGCTGGGCTGGCCGTTGTCGCGCCCTGGGCACCGGCCCAGCCGGAGGCCAAGCCGCCACGCATCACTCTGGTGTTTCATCGCGAGGCGGACAAGGCGGTGCCATCTGCGTCGATGCGCTTCGGTATCATCGTGCCGGGTGACAAGAAGAGGCTGACCTTTGACCCGATGGGGCGGTCGTCAAATACGTGCCTCAAGATCGACGGCAATGAACGCCTGCTCGGCACCGCCCCGGGACAATGGCTGACCAAGGAAGCGAAGCTGGGAGCCGACCCTGCCGGCAGGGAACGCATTGGTTTGCGTTCAACCTGGCTCTATCCCGATGAAAAAGTCGAAGTCACGCAGACGGTCGAAATCGCTCAAGGACAGCAGACCTTCGACGTGGACACCTGCTGGATTCGATACACAATCGAGAACAAGGACGATCGCGAGCACAAGGTGGGCTTGCGATTCCTGCTGGATACGCTCATTGGCACAAACGATGGGGCACCTTACATCGTGCCGGGCGAGTCTTCACTGTGCGAGACCTTTCGTGAATATCAGAGCGCGGACAAGGCACCCGAGTTTGTCCAGGCACTCGAAAGTCTCGATTTCAAGAAGCCCGGAGTGGTCGCGCATCTAAAGCTGAAACTGGGCGGGGCGCTGGAGCCGCCGGACCGGGCTCTGCTGACCTCCTGGCCGGATCCGCGGCTGAAGTTGCCAAATGCGCTTGGAACGAACACGCTCTGGGCCGTGCCTACCGTGCCGATCACCAAGACCAAGGACTCCGCCGCCGTCCTGTATTGGAACGAGAAGGAATTGCCCGCCGGCGGCAAGCGCGAACTCGGCTTCACGTACGGCCTCGGCAACTTCTCCGCCAACGCTGCCGGCGACCTGGGCATCGTCCTGGGAGGCGCTTTCAAGGCCGGCACCGATGTGACGGTCCTCGCCCTGGTCAAGAATCCGCCCGCCGGCCAGACCTTGACGCTCCGCCACACCGAAGGCCTCGAGCGTGTCGGCGGCGCGGAAACGCTGCCTGTCCCGGCTGCAAGCGGCGTCAGCAAGGTGAGCCCGGTCACCTGGAAGGTTCGCGCCACCAAAGCGGGCACGTATTGCGTTGGCATCGAGTCCAGCAACGGCTCGTTCCACCATCAAGGCGTCAAGATCGGCAAATAGACGGGTGGAACGAGACGGCAACGCTTGCAACGCCGTCCATGGTCGCCCTGCCTGCAATGCGACCTGGTCTATCGCGCGCCTCTCCCGACAAAAACGGTTGTGACCCAGGGCACACTGTCGCTAGAATAAGCCTGAATCTGGATCGTCGCCCCCCTGCCTGTTTTCCCCGTTGCGTAGAGGCTCACGGCATGAGATTCACTCTCGCCATTGCCGCGTCGTTGCTGGCCGCGGCCGACGTTGCCGCCCAAGATGTCGACTATGTTCGCGATGTTAAACCGATCTTGAAAGAACGCTGTTTCGCGTGCCACGGGGCGCTCCAGCAGAAGGGCAAGCTGCGCCTCGACACCGGCGAATTCATCCGCAAGGGCGGCCGCAATGGCTCCGCGGCCATTCCGCAAAAACCAACGGAAAGTCTGCTGATCGAGCGCATCACCGCCAGGGAAGAAACGGAGCGGATGCCGCCGGAGGGCAAGCCGCTCACGCCGGAGCAGATCGCCAAGATCAAAGCGTGGATCGCCGGCGGCGCGAAAAGCCCGGCCACCGAGAAGCCGGAATCCGATCCGCGCGAGCACTGGGCGTTCAAGAAGCCTGTCCGGCCGGCCGCGCCGAGAATCGCAGACGCAGCCTGGATCAAGAACCCCATCGATGCTTTCATCTCGAAGCAGCATGTGAAGCACGGACTGCAGCCGTTGCAGCCGGCCGACAAGCATGTGTTGCTGCGCCGCGTCTATCTCGACCTCATCGGCCTGCCGCCGACACGCGACGCGTTGCAAGCGTTCCTCGAAGATGCTTCGCCGCTGGCCTACGAGAAGGTCGTCGATCGCCTGCTCAACAGCCCGCAATACGCGGAGCGCTGGGCCCGGCACTGGATGGATGTGTGGCGGTACAGCGACTGGTATGGTCGGCGCTCGGTGCCGGATGTTCTCAGCAGCTACGGCATGATCTGGCGCTGGCGCGACTGGATCGTCCGCTCCGTGGGCCAGGACAAGGGCTACGACCAGATGATCCTGGAGATGCTGGCCGCCGACGAGATCAATCCGACCGATGACAGCAGTTTGGTGGCCACCGGCTTCATCGTCCGCAACTTCTTCCGCTGGAACTACAACCAGTGGAAGAAGGACCTGGTCGAGCACACCGGCAAGGCGTTCCTGGGGCTGACACTCAACTGCTGCCATTGCCACGATCACAAGTACGACCCGATCAGCCAGGTCGAGTATTTCAAGTTCCGTGCCTTCTTCGAGCCGATCGAGATTCGCCATGACCGCGTGCCGGGCGAGCCGGATCCGGGGCCGTACCCGAAATACAACTATGGCAGCTCCTACGGCCCCATCAAGAGCGGCATGGTGCGCATTTTCGATGCGGATCTCAATGCCAAGACGCTCATGTACTCCGGCGGCGACCAGCGCAACATCATGGCCGGCAAGCCGCCCATCGAGCCAGGCACGCCGGCGATCCTGGGGGGCACAACTGACATCGAACCAGTAACGCTGCCGGCGGCGGCGTGGAATCCCGCCTTGAAACCCTTCATCCGGGACGAGGAAACCCGCAAGATCGAGAAGGCGATCGGCGAGGCCGAACGCGAAGTCACGGCCGCGCGCGCGCTGCTCGACAAGTCGCGGCCGGCGCTCGAGGCGGCCGTGGCGAAGGCGAAGGCCGACGTTGGCCGGGAACCCGTCGCCAAGGAAAAGCCGGAATCCGCGCTGGCCGGCACGCAATCCTTGTTCATAGATGCAACCCAGGGGCGGCGCATCCTTGCCAACGACCTGCCCGGCTTGAAGGTGTTGCCCGACGGCGCCACGCTTTCCTTCAAGCTCTGGATTCGCCGCGATGCCCATGTCAACTTTCAGCTCGCAAGAAACATCCCTGAGGGGCTGACCGCTGCCTTCATCGCCTTCGAGAAAGGTAAGATCGTCACGTATCGTCCCGATTCGTTCACGGAGTTCGAGGCCGGCCGTTACGATGTCAGCGCCAAGCAGGATCGCTTCGAGGTCCGGCTCGAGTTGCAGACATCGACGAATCAGCTCCTGCTATCGGTGAAGAACCTCGCCGACGGCAAGATGCTGGTCAGCAAGGCGCCGGCAGCGCTCAACGGCTGGAATCCCCGCCAGGGCATCTTCTTCGATGCGCGCACCGGCTCATCGGTGGCGTTCGATGAACTCGAGGTCACGGCTCCGGGCGGAGCGCGGCTATTGCGTGTCGATTTCGAGCCGTCTGCTTACCGAGAGGGGCAGGACGTGGCCGGCCGTGATGGCTGGTCGGTACATGCAATGAGCCTGCCCGGCGCGACTTCCAAGGTCTCGGCGTTCGGCGCTGCAGCAACATCCGGACCTCGGCTGGCGTTGCAGCAGGCGCGGGCCGCGCTGGCGGCGAAGGAGCTGGCCGTCACGGCAGCGGAAACCAAGGTCGCCGCCGCGCGGGCACAGCTGGCCAGCTTCCGCGCCAGGATTGCTGCGGAGTCCGCACGTTTCTCCAGCACCAACAACAAGGTCGCCACCGACAACCTGGTGCGCGAGGCAAACACGAAGGAACGGCAAGCCGTCGCGGCGGCGGCCCGAGGCAACGTCGCGGTCGCCGAGGCCGCACTTGCCGCCGCCGAGGCACTGGCGGCCAGCGATCCCAAGCGAAGCACGCTCATCCAAACTGCCACGAGCAGCCTGACAAAGGCACGCGCGGCGCTGACTCAGGCCGAGACGGCCTTGAAGCAGCCGAGCAACGCGCAGTATGCAGCGCTGGGAATGACTTTCCCGCAGAAGAGCACCGGCCGCCGCACCGCCCTGGCCCGCTGGATCGCTGACAAGGACAATCCGCTGACGGCCCGCGTCGCGGTCAACTACCTCTGGGGCTGGCACTTCGGCCGCCCGCTGGTCGATACCACCGTGGACTTCGGCCGCAACGGCAAGCGGCCCAGCCATCCGGACCTGCTCGACTGGCTGGCCGTCGAGTTCATGGCCAACGGCTGGAAGATGAAGCCGTTGCACCGCCTCATCGTCACCAGCAACGCCTATCGCATGCGCTCCAGCCTAGGCGGCATGGACCATCCAAACCTGGCGAAGGACCCGGACAACCGCTTCCTGTGGCGCTTCAACACCGGCCGCATGGAAGCGGAAGTTGTCCGCGACAGCGTGCTGCATTTGGCCGGCATGCTCGACCCCGCCATCGGCGGCCCGGAGATCCCGCACGAGCAGGGACTCACGTCGCTGCGTCGCAGCATCTACTTCGCCCACCACGGCGAGGCCAAGTTGCAGTTCCTCGAACTCTTCGACGCCGCCAACGCCTGCGACGCTTACAAGCGAACCATGTCGGTGCTCCCCCAGCAAGCACTGGCGATGAGCAACAGCGAACTGACGCTGAAGCTGAGCCGGGCATTGGCCCGCAAGCTGGCGACCGCACACAAGCAGGATGACGATTTCATCCGCGCCGCCTTCGAGCAGGTGCTGAGTCGGCCACCGTCGAAAGTTGAGGCAAGCGCAACGCGCGCCTTCCTGGCCCGGCAAGAAAAGCTGTTTCGCGACAGCGGCTTGAAGGGCGGATCAACCCCTGCGGACATGCCGTCCAATGATCTGACGATGCGGGCCCGGGAGAACCTGGTGCACGCGTTGTTTAACCACAGCGATTTTGTCACAATAAGATGAGTGTTTTGCCGCGACGCGGAGTCTTCGGAACAGAGCGTGACCGTAGCTGGCGCGACTAACCGAGAGGATCTAGATGTCGAACATTCCTACCCGCGGTCCCCAGTGCAACCACATCCATCGCCGCCAGTTCGTCTCCGACCTGGGCCTGGGCTTTGCCGGCCTCGCGATGGGTTCGATGCTGCACTGGGACGGCGTAGGGCGGGCGGACGCGCCGCGCGCACATGCCGGACCGGACGGCCGACCGCACTTCGCGCCCAAGGCGCGCAGCGTCATCTGGATTTTTCTGTCCGGCGGGGTGAGCCACCTCGAAACCTTTGATCCGAAACCCGCTCTCAACCGTTACGCCGGCAAGACCTATTCCGAAGCGCCGTTTCCGAATCCGCAGCGCTCGCCGCTCTTTCTGCTGCGCTCACGCTCCGTCGTCGGCATGGATCGCGACCTGTACGTCAAGATCTTTCCGTTGCAAGTCGGCTCGCGGCGCTATGGCCAAAACGGCATGGATGTCTCCGACTGGCTGCCGAACCTGGCCGGCTGCGTGGACGACATCGCCTTTGTCCGCTCCATGTACACGACCGACAACGATCACGCGGCCGAGTTTCAGATGCACCACGGCCGGCATGCCCTCGATGAGAAGCAGCCGAGCATCGGTTCATGGATTCACTACGGGCTGGGGACGCTCAACGATAACCTGCCGAAGTTTGTCTTTCTCGGCCAGTATCGCGACACGCGCGTGCGTGAGAACTTCGCCGCCGATTACCTGGGCCCGCAGCACAACGGCATCGAACTGTCGCTCGACCCGAACAACCCGCTGCCGTTCGGCACTCGTGGCCGGGGCGTGCTGCCGCGCGAGCAGCAGAACCAGTTCGAGTTCGTCAACGAGTTGAACCGCATCGCCGCCGCGCAGCATCCCGAGGATGAGCAACTGCAAGCCCGCATCCGCAGCTACGAGTTGGCCTTCCGCATGCAGCGTTCGGTGCCGGAGGCGCTCGACCTCAATCGTGAGACGCCGGAGATGCATCGCCTCTATGGCATCGACAATCCGACGACGGCGGTCTACGGCCGACGGCTGCTGGCTGCGCGCCGGCTGGCCGAGCGCGGCGTCCGCTTCAATCTCGTCTACCTCAGCGACTACGGCGAGTGGGATTCGCACCAGGACCTGCGCGGCAATCATTCCCGCTCTTGCGCCCGCATCGACAAGCCGGTGGCAGGTTTGCTGAAAGACCTGAAGCGCAGCGGGTTGTCCGACGATGTGCTGGTGGTCTTCTGCACGGAGTTTGGCCGCACGCCGGCACTGGAGTCGCGGGCCGGCCTGGCCAATCCCACGGGCCGCGACCATCATCCGCACGGCTTCACGGTCTGGCTCGCAGGCGCCGGCATCCGCCCCGGCGTCATCCACGGCGCCACCGATGAACTCGGCTTCCACGCCATCGAACATCCTCACTACGTCACCGACATTCACGCCACCGTGTTGCACCTGCTGGGCCTCGACCCGCACCGCCTCGCCATCCCCGGCCGACAACGGCTCGAGATCGACTACGGCACGCCGATCCGACAGATCATGGCGTAGCCTGCATCCGGTTCTCATGCACGCACGCGGAGTGAATGAATGAGCCGGCGAGGAACCGCGAGCCGGCGAGGAGCCGTGAGCCTGCTAGTCGCCGACGACCAGTCCCAAGACCAGCAACGCCAGCGCGAAAACAAGTGCGACGCATACCGCGCCAGGGCTCACATGCCCGCGCGCCGCGCCCAGCCCGAATGCGGGCCCGAGGCGATGCCACAGCGAGATGCCGACTGGCACGGCAACCACGCCGAACAGCCAGAGTGACCACATGGGCGCGCCGTGGCGCAGCATCTCGCCGCAGTCGCCGACACGCTCGAACGATCCGCCGCCGATATACGCGCCGTTGGCGATCAGGCAGAAGCCGGCGAAAAACCGGGTCAGGTACGCTCCTGGCAGCCGGGCGCTCCACATCGTCAACCACAATGCGAGAGGCAACATGCAGCCGAACAGCGGACCCGCCCAGACGACCAGAAGCGGATGAGGGTTGTCCGCCAGGTCGGTCCGCGAGATCGTCAACGGATGCAAGACGACTTGCTTGACACTGCCGCCGCTGCACCAGGCGCCGAGGACATGCCCCGCCTCGTGCATCGCCTGCATGCCGAGCCAGGCGCCCAGCAGCGCGGCAACGATCAAGACGAGCTGAGGGATCCGATGTCTCATCACACGGCCTAATCGCCAGGAAAAGCAAGTCCCGCGCTGTTCAACCTCTTCGTCTGCCCAGCACTTGTCTCAACAGCAAGCCTCTCGAAGCTGTGCCGGCGTGGCGACGCCGGTGGTGCCGAGCTGGCGGATGGTGATGGAGGCAACCAGGTTGGCGAAGGCAGCCGCTTCTGCCAGCGAGGCGCCGGCGGCAAGAGCGCACGCCAGGCCGGCGTTGACGCTATCGCCGGCGCCGACCGGATCGATGGGTCCGGCCACGGCCACGGCGGGCACAACGGTCTCGGACATCGGCTTTTGCCGCGGATCGACGATGTGGATGCCGTCCGCGCCGCGCGTGCAGAACACCGGCCGGCCGGCGCGGGCGGCCAGCTTGCGAGCGCCATCGGCCACGTCCGCCGCGCCGACGGCATCGCGGCATTCCTTCTGGTTGGGCTTCAGCCAGACGGAGCGGAACAAGCCGATGCGCTCGCGGCTGTCGGCCAGGATGACGGTGGCCGGTCTCTCCTGGCCCATCTCGGCCAGGCGGTCGCGAACCCGGCTCGTGATCACTCCGCATTCCGCCTCGCTTACCTGGTCCGAAACGATGAGGGCATCGAGCCGCGGCCAGGTCTCGGCCAGGTTCTCCAGCACCGCCTGCTCGGCGGTTGACGGCAACGGCGACCGGTTCTTGATGTCGAGCCGGTTCAGCTCGCGCGCTGCCTTGCCCGGTTCGCTCAGCATCGGCTTCGTGTATGTAGGCGTCCGGAAGTCCCTGCGCAAATGCAACCTGTCGCGGGAGATGCCGAGACTGTCGAGGCCTTGAAGAAGCTCGTAGCCCTCGCCGTCGTTGCCGATGACCGAGATGGGCACAACTTGCCCGACGCCGAACGCCACGAGGTTGTTGACAACGGTCCCCGCCGCACCGGGACAGGAACGCACGCGCGTCACCTGAAAGGCGTCCAGCCCCGTTTCGAGCGAAGGCTCGGTCAGTATCCCGTCAATGTCCAGATAGCGATCGAGAAAGAGGTCGCCGATGACGCCGATGCACAGCGACGGAAGTCTCGCGAGCATCTGGTCGAGGCGTGCCGGGCTAAGGTATGGAGTGGCCATGAGAGTTCACTTGCCGGCCAGGCTTGGCCACCACGGCTGTGGCTTTCCTCCTCAGCTCTGCAGAGTCTCCGCCAAGGAAGCAGACCACGGATTGCACTGATCGCACGGATGAGAATATGTTTGTTCATCTCAGAGGCTGTCCGAAAAGGGGTCAGACCCCTTGCCCAACCAAGCACGAAACGCAGGGGGTCTGACCCCTTTTCGGACAGCCTCTCAGCCGAGTGAATCCGTGGCAGGTATTCCTCCTTCGCTCATGGATGCATATGGGTCATTCCAGGATGCGCAGGCGAATCTTGCGGAACTCGAACTTGCCGGATTCCGATTGCAGGCCGATGCCTCCGCTGGCACCGATCTTGAATGCCTTTTCAATCACGTCGCCGTTGCACTTGCACAAGGCCGTCTTGCCCTTTACGGTGATGTCCAGCTCGTTCCAGTCGTCGTCCTTGAACTTGGCCTTGCTGTAGGGGCCGGCTCTGGGGTAGTCGCGGACCTGGAGTTGACGGCCGCGGAGGTACAGTCCGCTATCAGCCTTGCGGGCAGCGCGGAATTCGAGCTTCAGGTGATAATCCTTGTTGAAGTCCTCGACGGTGTAGATGTCGCCGCCGCCGCCCCCGTCGATGACGATGGCGCCGTCGGTGACATGCCATTTCTTGTTTGGTGTCTGGGTGAGCCCGTCGAGTTTCTTCTTGCCGAGCCGCCAGCCCGTCAAGTCCTTGCCGTTGAACAGCGACGTGTAGCCCTTGTCTCCTTTGTCGTCGTCGGCGTTGCCGACTTGCACGGTGAACCCGACCGTGAAGGCGGCGAGCAACCAGAGCATCGGCCATCTCAGTGTGCGCATCAGTTCATCCTCCGACAGGGTCAACTTGCATTGTTGTGCTCCATGAGGAGACTGTATGGGGAATCCATACAAAACCAAGAAGCATGACACCCATGACACCCGTGGTGATGATCGCCGGCGACGGCATCGGTCCCGAAGTGATGGCAGCGACGCGGCAGGTGCTGCACGCCGCCGGCGCCCGAATTGACTGGATCGAGGCGTACGCCGGGCTTGGCGCCGTCGAGCGCTTCGGCGATCCGCTGCCGCGCGAAACCCTCGATCTCATTCGCAAGCATCGCGTCGCGCTCAAGGGCCCGTGCACCACGCCCGTGGGCAAGGGCTTCCGCTCGATCAACGTCCGGCTGCGACAGGAGCTGCAACTTTTCGCCAGCGTGCGGCCGGCGAAATCGCTGCCCGGCCTGCAGTTGCCCTACGATCACGTCGATCTCGTCGTCATCCGCGAGAACACGGAGGGACTGTACGCGGGCCTCGAGCACGTCGTCATTCCCGGCGTGATTGAGAGCCTGCGGATCGTGACACGATCGGCGGCCGATCGCATCGTTCGGCATGCCTTCGAGCTGGCCCGCGTGCAAGGCCGGGCTCGCGTCACGCTGTGCCACAAGGCCGAGGTGTTGCCGCTGAGTGACGGTCTGTTCCGCGACACCGGCCGGCAGGTCGCGGACGATTATCCATTCATCAGCTTTCAGGAGATGCACATCGACCGGTTGTGCCTGGAGCTGGCGATGGACCCAACGCGCTTCGATGTCCTGGTGATGGAGAATCTGTTTGGCGATGTGATCAGCGACCTGTGCGCCGGTCTGGTAGGCGGGCTGGGGCTGGTTCCCGGCGCCAACATCGGCGGCCGGCACGCCGTCTTCGAGGCGGTGCACGGCAGCGCCCCGGACATTGCCGGCAAGGGGCTGGCCAATCCCATCGCCCTGATTCGCTCGGCCGCCATGATGCTCGAACATATCGGCCAGCGGACCGCCGCCGGCACCATCGAAAACGCCGTCCGCCGCACGCTGCATGACCCGAACAACCGCACCGGCGACCTCGGCGGCAAGCTAGGAACCGCTGCGATCACGGAGAAGATCATCGAAAACCTGGAGTAGTTTTCAGTGTTCAGTGTTCAGTGTTGAGCAAGTATGAGTTGACACCGGTGAAGGTCGATTTTCGTCTCTTTGGCGGTCAAATAGCAAGCCTGGCCTGGGTAGCGTTGCGTTCTTTCCTTGGAACGCTGTTGGTGATGGCGCTCGCCGGCACAGTCTTGGCCGGCCTGTCGTATTACTTCCTGCGCGACACCTACTGGCTCTATGGCGTGATCGCCGCCATGGTTGCATTCATCGAGTCGCTAGCAGCCGGCTTTGTCTTCGGTGCCAAGCGAGCCGTGGCCATGGCGGCGGTGCATGGACTTGGCAAGCTGCAATTGGGCCGATGGTTCGTGCGCCTGGTCTTCGAGAGGATGCTGGGTATCGTCGGGGCGGAAGAATCGGGCGAGCGCAGCGGGCCGATTGGCGAGGCCCTGAAGCGGTTGCCCCTGGCCCAGGCGGACGAACTGCTGTGTGGCGCCATCGGAAAGGTGACGGGGGCGCTGAACAGCGTGGCTGGATGCAGCAGAGAATTCAAGCGCGGCTATTTAAGGCAGTCCGAACATATACTCTCGCGCGATTTCGCGAGGAAAGTGCCATGCACACGGCGGCATCGACTTGTTGAGGATGAAAGAAGAACTGGAGCGAACCGTGGACGCAGCCCTGATTCATAAGGTGCAAGGCGGACTACGGCTCTGGACGGCGCTGGTGATCATCGGTTTGCCGCTGGTGATCGCGGTGCAGACGTTGGCTATCATCATGCTGCTGCATTCGAGCCATTGAGGAGTCCGTAGAATCACCACCGACAAGGCCCGAACAACCGAACCGGCGACCTCAGTGTTCAGCAAGCAGGCAACGGACACTGAAAACTGAAAACTGAAACCATGATCCGCGTCACGCTGATTCAGGGAGGGGGCCTCGGGCTCGATCAGGCGCCGGCGGTGCAGCGCATCCTGCAAGCCGCGGGCGCGCAGGTTGCCTGGGACGAGCATTCCGCGGGCCATGCGGCCGTCGAGCGCGGCTTGCCGCCATTGCCGGAGCCGATGCTGCAATCGGTGCGCGACAACGGCGTCGCTCTCAAGACCAAGCTGTTGAGCGCAGCCGGCGAGCCGAACTTCAACGTGAAGCTGCGCGGCGCGCTGGGTTTGTTCGCTTCCATCCGGCCGCTCAAGAACGTCCCCGGACTGCCGGCCCGCTTTCACGACGTCAACATGCTGGTGCTGCGCGAGATCACCGAGGATCTGTACGCGGCCATCGAGCACGAGATCGTCCCTGGCGTGGTGCAGAGCCTCAAGGTCGTGACCGAGGCGGCCAGCCGTCGATTCTTCCGCTTTGCCTTCGAGCATACCCGGGCCACGGGGCGCAAGACCATCCACTGCGTGCACAAGGCGAACATTCTCAAGCTGGGCGACGGCCTGTTCCTCGACGTCTTTCGCGCTGTCGCGCGCGACTATCCGGAGATCACGCCCAGGGAGATGATTGTAGATAACTGCTGCCAGCAACTCGTCACGCGGCCGCGGCAGTTCGACGTGCTGGTGATGGGCAATCTTTATGGCGATCTGGTCAGCGACCTTGGCGCCGGCATCGTGGGCGGCATCAGCGCCACCGCCGGCATCAACGTTGGCGACGGCATCCGCGTCTACGAGAGCTTTCACGGCGGCCGCCGCGAGGACGTGGCCCCCGACCGTGCCAATCCGCTGCCGTTGCTCCTGCCCGCGCTGGAACTGCTGGAAGCGATCGGCCAGGGCGAGTGCGCCCTGCGCGTGCGCCGGGCCGCCGAGAAGATCCTGCTGGGCGGCGATTTGCGCACGCCGGACCTCGGCGGCAATGCCACTACCACCGCCATGACCAACGCCATCATCGCGGCACTTTGAATCACTTATGCTTAACGCGGCTTGACCGGCGGCGTCAGAGGGAAGCAGGGCGGAATCTCAACAGAGGCACGTCATGGGCATCATCGGCTGGGCCCGGTCAAGTTCATCGACTGGTTCTGCGGCGACCCCGCATTCAGTGACATCATACTGTCAGTTCAGACGACACCGACTCTCCAGGACCGGAGCCATTGATCGCGAACCAACGGTGACCCCTCGACGACAGGAGGGAGCCACCCGGATATCGGCCCTCAGTCGAAGACGATACTGTCCTCGTGGGCCAACTCCGCGTGACGCACTCCGCCTCGCCGCACGTCGCACGCCGCGTCTACAACCGCCTCCGCCTCCCAAAACGAGTCGCGTCCGTCGCGTCCCCTTTTTTTCATGCACCCAGGCGATGCAAGCCGCCAGCAGCGAGGCGACGCCATAAAGGGCGGGCGGCAAACCGAATAGAGTAGATTTTGGCTCGACCATCGCTACGGCCCTATGACATTGGCCCAGGGGGATCCTTTCCATGTCGCAGCGCTCGCAAGACGCCGACAAGGAGCCCGACCATCAGCCCGAGCGGAGCGCCGGCCATCAACAAGAGCCCGGCGAACGGACCGCCGCCATGTCCGCCCATGTCGCCTCCCGCGAGCACGAAGCCGACGAGGAAACCAAGCAGGCCGCCAACGAAAAGGCCCAAGCCGGCAAAGCCCAGTACGATCCAGGTTCGTCGGAACATAAACGCGCCTCGTGTTCGGTCTGCGCCCACGGACAACGAGCCGAACGTTCAGGAATCTATCCTGAGCCGCCGCTGGCAATGACGCGGCTCACGGACCGGAACGACTGTGGCGTCGGCTCAGGATAGATTCCTGTTGGACTGAACCGCGGGCCCCGCAGCCACAAGACTATGGGGATTCGATGGGCCGGCAGCTTGCCTGCGTGCCGGCATGGATGCAATGTAGCGGTGCGGCGCGGTGGCTGGCAAGCGTTTTTTCGCTACGGGTTGGCCGCATCATCGAGGTCGAGCCCTCGTTGAGGATGTCCATCGGCGGTTGCGCTGGTCTCGCGGGCGCACGCCGAGCGCGGCAGCGTCGAAGACGCTACTTGTTTTTCCAGTCCTCGCTTGGTGGTGTCGTGGGCTCAGCGGTCATCGAACGCGTGTTCCTCAGGTGCTCTCCGGTCCAGCACGGGCGCGGCAGCCCCGTTCACGGGGTTTTCCGCGACGCGGTTAAGGCCCGCCAGTTATGGCGGGTAAACGCAGTGAAACGTGTGTTAGCCCCGTTTACGGGGCTTCTCGCAGTTCGGCTTCAGCCATGCCGACAGTAGCTAAAGCCAAACTTCGAGAAGCCCCGTAAACGGGGCTCATCGCCTACGTGTCCGCCTACACCCGCCGTAAACGGCGGGCCTCCACCGCTTTGCGGAAAGCCCCGTGAACGGGGCTCGCAAAAAAGCGCAATGGTATTGGTTGAAAGGTTGAAAGCACATCGGTTCCTGCGGCTCGCCATGCTCACGCAGAGCCGTGAGGCATGGCACCCAGATTGGAAGCCACGAGAGATTCGGGTGCCATGCTCACGGCTTTGCGATGGGAAATCGTCATCCCCTATGACCGTGTAGCGGTGGATCCAGTCCAACCATGCTCACGCAAAGCCGTGAGCATGGCACCCAGCATCCTACTCTCCGCTTGGGCCGCCGCGCTAGTCACGTTTCTGCAGCCCGTAGCGAAACGCATCCGTCTTCTTGCCGCTGCCGTCGCGGGTCAGGGCGCCGCCGATCACGGCGCGGTGTATTGGTTCACGGCGCGGGCAATAGAGATATTGCCCTTTGTTGATTGTGGTGGGCTTGGACTGCCTCGACAAGCCAGTCGAAGACGTTGCAGGATTGGCGGCGGCAGGTTTCGATGACAGTCAGCAGTCGCTCGACGAACTGACTGCCGGACGCTGATTGCGTGCCGAACGAGAGCTTCCGCCAGATGACCGCGTGCCGCAGCGCTTGCTCGGCGGCATTGTTGG
>VGYC01000185.1 GCA_016873095.1 Planctomycetota bacterium
GCAAGCGACCCGGCTACGGGATGCGCCGATCCCGCGCCCCGGCCCGCTGCCAGCGCCCAAGCCGCAAACCGTTCAGCCTACGCTTGATTAAGGCCTAGCGCACCGAAGCCCTTGTCGAAATAGTTCGGCGAATGAAAGCGCCCTGCCGCTTGTTTGTCGAGTGCGCGGAGTTTTTCCCACAGCGGATGAGCAATTGCGATCCGGCGCTTCGTCATGGTGTTTTGGCTACCTCACAGCGTCAGATAGATAACCTGGTCCTTCCACTCGTCAGGTGCAACATCCACGGAGAGAAACAGGATTTCGTCAATCGCTTGCCCAATCCGCATGCACTCAGGCACAACAAGAACGCCAGGCATGGGTTCGCCGGCAGTCACGCGCTGATATGCGGCGGGCGGATCGCAGAGACATCGTACGTAAGTAACGCTCGTGAATGCGCAGCGGCCCACTCCCAGATGTCCGCGTCGCGTGCCTGCATGAGGAGTCAACCCTCCGGGGTTATACCATCATGTAGTGACGACATTAATGGGCGTCCGTTGTCGGATTGTCGGGGACTCAATCCAAGTGGGACCGGCGTTGTCACCGTTTTTCGCCGAAGCAGAACAGATGCCCCGCGGTGCGCAGATAGATCCGGCCGTCGGCGATGGCGGGAGTGCCATAAATATCTTCGCCAAAGTCGCTGGTGGAGAGGACCTGCCAGTCCTTGCCCGCCCGAATGACGGCGGACCAGCCGTGCTGGTTCTGCACGTAGATCTTGCCGTCACCGGCGACGGGTGAGCTGTAAAAGTCGCCGCCCTCCGGCAACCGGGCGTACTTGAGCGCCTTGCCCGTGCCGGCATCGAGACTCGCGAACAGGCCGCCGCTCTTGAGCGTGTACACCAGGCCGCCATGGAAGAGTGGCGAGGCACAGAACGGTACTTGCCGATTGTTGCTCCACACAACGTGTGATCTTGTCACGTCCCCCTTGCCGCCTGGCCGGATCGCCAGCACGACGTTGCGGCCCAGCCGGAACAGATCGCGAAAGCGCTCGTACTCAGCACGAGTGATCGAGCCGTTTGCGTCCACATCCACCTGGGAGAAGCGTTCCGAGATCGGACCTTTGGTGAGTTCCTTGGCCTCGAGCGTGCCGTTGCCGTTCTTGTCGAGTCTCTTGACGACGTCGTCGAACGGCTCGACCGTGATCGCGGCTCCCGGATCGCCGCCAGCCGACCAGCCGGACAGATACAGCCGGCCGTCGTCCCCAACGACCGGCGTGGCGCAGATCGTTCGTGCCAGGCCGCGCACCGTCCAGATTTCCTTGCCGCTGTCGAGATCGTAGCCAGCCACGCGCAGCGTGCCCGCCACGACCACCTGCTTTTGGCCGTTCACATGCCAGATCACCGGAGTGCAAAAGCCGCGCAGGAACTCCGAGCGATCCGTCCTCCAGATGGTCTTGCCGGTTCGCTTGTCGATGGCCTCGAGAAACGAGTTCTGATCGTGGTCCTGGCTGACGATCACCCAGTCGCTGACGAGGATGGGAGAGCTACCGGCACCGAAATCGTTGTTGAATGGCCCGAATGGTCGATGCCAGGCGAGCTTGCCATCCTGGCGGTGGCAGAACAAGCCGGACGAGCCGAAGAAACTGATGACGCGCTCCTCGTCGGCCACCGGCGTGGACTGGGCATGACTGCCGATCTTGTGGACCTTTTCAAGCTTCCGCGCCGGCGTCTCCACCTCCCAGACGATCCGCCCGCTGGCCCGATCCAGTGCGATCACGACGAGTCGCTGTTGCCGGACACCGGTGAGATAGACGCGCCTGCCGACACCGATGGGTGACGAGTGTCCCGGCGGCAGGGCCGTCTTCCAGATGACGTTGGTCGCCGGCCCGATGGCCTCCGGCAGCGGCGCAGCGTCGCTCGGCTGCCCCGAGCCGCCCGGACCGCGAAACTGCGGCCAGTCCGAGGCACGCGCGGCGGCAGCAAGTACGAGGATAACAACCGCGGCGTGGGCGCCGTTGGCCAATCGTTTCATGAGTCGTCCTCGCGGTGTCTCTATGCCTTCTGCGTCACTCTTGGCCGCTCCTTCAGCGACCGGCATCCCTGGTTTTCATATCAAAAATGCTTCAGGCGTGCACACACCGACGTGAGGCGTATTGCTGCTTGCGAGATGACTTACCAGGCATGACGACGCCATGACAAGCTTCATGGCAAAAGGTCACGGCACTGTCGCGACAAGATGGCTCGGCCCGCGCAGATGCGCTCCGCCACCAGGCGGTGCGCATCTTCGCGGACTCTACTCCGTTGCGTTGGTTGCGAGGCGCGGTCGAACCGAAGACGTTCCGGGCCAGCGCCTTGCACTCATTCAGAGGGGATCACTACAGCCAGGTAGCCGTCAGTCGTTCGATCACTGTGTCGGCGCCGTCGCCACGAAAGCGAATCGTGTCGCGCGACCAGATTGGTTCCTCGAAGATGGAATCGTCGACCGTCCAGATGTAGTTGATCATCGTATCGTCGCCGGCGCCGCCGATGAGCTGATTGCTGCTCCGGTCGTACTGGTTGCCGCCGTCGAGGAGGTCGTTGCCCGCGTCGCCAAAGAGCAGATCGATGCCAAAGCCGCCGAAGAGCTGATCGTCGCCGTCGCCGCCGGACATCCTGTCAACGCCGTCGTCGCCGTAGAGCCGGTCGTTGCCCATTTCACCATACAGGAAATCATCCCCGGCGCCGCCGTATAGCCAGTCTGCATCATCACCGCCGGCCAGATAGTCGTGGCCTTGTTCCCCGAAGAGGAAGTCGCTGCCGGCGCCGCCGAACAGGCGGTCGTTGCCGGCGATTGTGAAGTTGCCGGAGTCGCCCATCAGCATATCGACCCCGTGCATGCCATAGAGGTCATCGTTGCCGGCGCCGCCCCAGAGCCAGTCGTTGCCGAAGCCGCCGAAGAGGATGTCGTTGCCGTCGCCTCCGTAAAGCTTATCGTTGCCGCAGGCGCCGGGGGTCGCCTCTTGGGCCAGGGCGAAGTTCAGGCTGTCCACGTTGGTTGTCAAGGCAGTCATCGGATAGTAGACGGACTCCTTGAAGTTGAAGACAGTGGTGTTGGCGCCGGGCGTGAAAGGCTTGGTTTGAACGCCGCTGTACTGGCTATCGCCAAAGAGCGTGTCGGAGCCGCCGCGCCCCCAAAGCGTGTCCGAGCCCATGCCGCCCACAAGCAGGTCCGCGCCCTCGCCGCCCTTCAGGGTGTCGTCGCCCCGTCCACCGAACATGCGCGTGTGGATGGGTCGGTTGAGCGCGTTGCTGGCGGGATTGGCGACCGCCACTGTCTCGAACTGGAGAACGTCGTTGCCTCGACCCCCGTCAATGCGGATCACATCGACTTTTGCCGCGGCGAGCGAGGCACGTGGCACGCCGGCGTCGTTGATGGTGGCGCCCACGACGGAGATGCGGCCTGCTTTCTGGCGGACCTCGATGGTTTCCGATGCCGCCGTCCCGGTAACGATCAACCGGCCAGCCGCGAACACGGCGCTCACAGCCGGGACAAGCCGGTCCTCAAGGCGCTCCACAACAGGTTGAACACGGTTACGCAGGTTCGTTGCCATGATCGGCTCCTTGTTTTCGTCGTCGCAGCCAGCAATCTTTCGTGCTATCTGGACATGCGAAAGCCAGGGGGCCGAGCCATCAAAAAAAGTGCTGCGCCGGATGATTTTTCTCGCCGACCCATAATCTCGGAAGAGAAAAGGCGCCTAACTGCAGACAGATTCAAACATTGCAGCAACACTCAGTACGTTCTCAATTTCCCCGGTTGCGGCATTTTGGATTGCGTTGCGCTAGCGAGTTTTACACAACGCGGCCGAGCCGCAACTACGATCAGGAAGATGCTTAAGACCAAGCGACCACGGATTTCACGGATGGCACGGATCAAGAAATCAAGAAGCCAGTCAATCGTCCGCTAACCCTGTCTTCTTTATCCGTGCCATCCGTGAAATCCGTGGTTCGAATCGCCATGAAATCTCTGCACGCTGCAAAGAAATCACTCGAAGAGTAGTACACACCCGCACGTCCGGCCGCTTCAACCCAGACTTACTGAGAAGTTACAAAACTCAGGATTTCTTGGCGGGGGATGATACGGGCGGCGGGGCCAGCCGAAGAACGTAGACCGTGCCGTTGCTGTTGCCCAGGATCAGGTGCCGGGCATCGTTGCTCATGCTCAGGCTCAGCGATTGCCCGGGCAGCTGCCATGCGGCGAATTGCAGACCGGTGGCGAGGTCGTAACCATGAACCGCAGCCCAGTCCCAGGCGACAAACAGCCGTTCACCGTCCGAAGAAAAGCAGCTGGCGATGATCTGACCGAAGTGTTTGGGACCGACAGGCCGTTCCACGAAGCCGCTCTCGGATCTTTCCCAGCAGGCTGCGCGCTCCATTGCTTGCGAATGGGCGAAGATGCGCTTGCCGTCGCGCGAAACGGACAGCTCGCGCAGATTCTTCGGGACGTTCGGAAAAGGCAGCGGCTGAAGCTCACCGGCCGTCCGTTGCCAGACCTGTACGCCCGACTCACTGGCAGCAACCAGCACGTCGCCGGCATACGACAGTCCAAGCTGATAGCTCTCGGCGGGACGGTAGGCGCTGGTCGTCTCTGCCAGCGTGCGCAAGGACTGCGGCTCGATTGCCGATAGCCGGAACAATCCATTCTCGTATTGCGTGAGCAAGGTGGCGCCGTCGCCGGCGAGCATCGCCCCCACGAATTGTTCCGGCAGTTTGAGATCGCGCGACGGCTCCAGCAGCGCAGACTTCCAGTCACCCAGGTACACAACATCGGTGCGTGGGACAAAAGATGCCACGCTGCGTCCGTGCCAGGCGAAGCGCCATCGCCACCAATGATCGGAGCGCGCCCGATAGACATGGACGAACTTCGGGGCCGCTCCGGCCAGATCCCATAGGTCGCGAACGCTCGACCTGCTCAGCGTGCTCAGATCGCCATGGGCCGGCACGAGCAAGGGCTGGTCGTGGAATGGCGGTTCGGGCTCCGCTTGCAGCCGGCCGTTCTTCATCGGCCAGCGGCGCAAGCAACCGCTGCTGTGCCCGGTAACCAGGATTGTGCCGTCGCCAGCGAAGCCCAGACAGGTTGTCTCCTGGGCAGCACTCTGCTGGACCTTGGCCGCGGCACCGCTCTGCAAATCCCATGCGAGCACATGCGCCTTGCTGGCGGCCGCCAGGCGGTCCCCCTCTGGCGACAGGGCCATGGCCATGACTGCCATGTCGGCGTCAATCGAGAATTCACGGCGTGGCTTGACGCCGCTCACGTCCCAAAGGTGGATCTTGTTGTCGCCGGCTTCACCGGCATCGGACAGCGCTAAACGCTTGCCGTCGCGCGAAGCTGCCAGGTGGCATGGGCCCTTCATCTGCTGGACGACCTCGGAATCGTCGCCGCGCGTCAGGTCCCAGAGCCTGGCGGCGCCGTCGGCGCCCGTCGATAGCAGTTGCTGTCCCGTGCCGATGAACGCCAGGCCCGTGACGGGCTTGCTGTGATCCACCAGCAACCGCGCCGCCTTCGGTTGCGAGCCGGACAGGTCGTAGATCTCGATCGCGGCCTCGCCGGCGCCGCTGAAGGCGAGGAGCTTGCCGTCGCCGGACAGGGCCAGCACCGTCACCGGCCTGGAGTAGTTGGGCAGCGTGTGCTTGACGCGCGGGCCGTCGCCACTCAGGTCCCAGATATAGGCCGCCGGCGCCGGGTACCAGCCGCAGCCAACCGCCAGCGTCTTGCCATCGTTCGCGATAGCCAGGCTGAAGGTCGTGATACGCTCGGTGTCGATGGCCGGCTGCTCGGCAAGAGTAGCGACGTCCCAGCGACGCAGCCGCTTGTCCTGGCCGGCGGAGATCACGGTCTTGCCATTTGGATGAACGACCAGCGTATTGCAAGGGCCCCAGTGACGGAATGCGTGCGTGCCGATCACCGCCACCAGTTCCTTCGGCTGCCAGGCAAATTTTTCGGCAGCGGGAATCTTGTCGGCAGTGAGGTTGTCGAGCGGCGATTGCCTGTCAACCGGCGGCAACGGCGGCGAAGGTAGCCGCACTGCCTGCTTTTCATCCTTGTCTTTGGACTGAACCGGTGGCGGCGCTGGCTCGTCATTCTCGCTTGCCAACGGAAAGAAGCAAATGCCAAGAGCGGCCAGTCCGACGACGACTGCTAACCCCGTCAACCCAACCAGCAGCCGCTTGCTCGCCATGATCCGGGCCCGCAACGACCGCGCGCTCTTGCGGGGCTCCAGCGTGATGATCGGAGCCGCTTGCGGTGCCGCCGGCTGCACGATCGTCGGGTCGATGCCTGCCGACGATGTTTCGGCAAGCGGCGCCGGGACAAGCTCCCAGGAGCCGGCATGCATCACCAGGTGCGATTCTGCCGACCCCGAGACCTGGCCTGTCGCGCACGACTCCAGCTCGGCGAGCAGGTCCGCCATGGTCTGGTAGCGATCTTCGGGCTTCTTGGCCATCATCCGGCCGAAGACGACGTCCAGGCATTCCGGGACATCGAGGCGCTGACGCAGCGAGGGAATTGCCTGCTCTCGGTGCGCGATCATTCTTGCTACCAGGGTCTGTCCCTGAAAGGGCGGCTTCCCGGTCAGTAGGAAATGCAGCGTGCATCCCAGACTGTAGATGTCGGCGCGCTGATCGGCGGCATGCGTGTCCAGGGCCTGCTCGGGCGCCATGTAATCGACCGTGCCCATGACCATGCCATGCTCGGTCAGCTGGGACGAGACGGAACGTGGGTTGTGATCGTCACGGCGAATGCGTGCCAGGCCCAGGTCGAGAACCTTCACGGTCCCCTGAACGTCCATGATGAGGTTGCCGGGCTTGATGTCGCGGTGGACGATGCCCTGCTTGTGGGCATAGTCCAGCCCGCGCGCCGCCTGGATCACGCAGGCCATGGCTTGCCGGCACGGCAGCGGCCCGTGCCCGCGCACCAGGGACGACAGATCCTTGCCGGCGACACACTGCATCACCAGAAAATGCCGGCCGTCGGCCGCATCCGCGTCATAGGCAGCCACGATGTTGGGATGGTTGAGCCGGGCCAGCGCACGCATCTCGCGCTGAAATCGATCGACTGCCTGCGGTGAATCCACGACGCTCCTGGGCAAGACCTTGACCGCAACGATCCGGTCCATCTGGCGGTGACGGGCTCGATAGACCTGTCCCATGCCGCCCGCGCCGATCGGCTCTTGCAGCAAGTACTTGCCCAGTATCAGCTCGCTTCCTCTTCCTTCGAGAACGAGCCGGAGCTGATAGGCTGTCAGCTTGTTCAGACGGAGCAACTCCTGGACCATGGCCGTGGCCGTCAGCGGTGTGGCGCCCTGACGCTGACGCAATGTGGAACGCAGTTCAGCGGCACTCAGGAGCGACGCATCCACAAGTGCGCGCTGCAATGCCTCGAGCGGCATGGCGATGTCTCCCAGTTCGGATGTCTGAGCAATGCCGCGCGGCGGCGGCGGTGGTGGCTCGGGCAGCGTCAAGGGCCGCAATTCTTGCTCGGCCGGATTGTCCTTCTCCAGCCACGTCATGGTGCTCAGAATGTCAATGTGTTCGCGTAAAGGCCGCAGCAATTCCGGACAGTCACGGCACAACACGTCAGGCGTCAGCGCCTTGCCGGCCGCGCGGGACTGGCTCCACCGGGCCAGAAGGTCATACAGGAGGTCGTCAGGCATGAAGCACTACCTCGCGCCATCAAGGCGGGTCACTCACCGCGAGTCACCGGCGACTCCCCGTGCAGCGCATGAAACAAGGAGACCTGGGCAGCATACCAGCGGCGCTGCACCGTGGGCAGGGACACGCCCAGAATGTCGGCCGACTCCTGCTGCGACAAGCCTGCATACCAGAGCAGCTGAAACACTTCGCGCTCATTGTCCGGCAGCTTATCGACCGCTTCGTGAAAGACCGTCCAGTCATCCAGGCTGGATGGCTCAGCGCCTGGGGCCGCGACGTTGCGCACGACCTCCGCGTCGGCGTCGCCGCTGGCGAGGGCGCTATCGGTATCGTGTCGTGCGGCCGATCCTTGTGGACCGAGATGATGCCGGGCCAGATCGATGAGCGTGCGCCGGATCTGCGTACTCGCCAAATTCCAGAAGTGTTGCACCGACTCCAGCTTCACCTGCGACAGTGACTGATACAGCCGCATGACGGCGGTCTGAAAAACGTCGTCGGTCTCTTCCCAGCGGTGCAGCCGGGGGTAGTCGCGCAGCATGCGCCGTGTCAGTCGGAGCAATCGTCCTGCCGCGTGCTGCAATAACTCGCTGTGCGCGCGGGCATCCCCTGCCGCGGCGCGCGCCAGCAGACGGCCGGTGACAGACGTGACCGATTCCGGGGTCATGCTCCAGCGCCCCTAACTTGGCATCCCCGCGCCTCCGTGCCGGCAAGTTCGTGTACCCCAACATGCCATGCGGATGCCGGATCGAGGAGACATCAACAAAATGACATTTTTTTTTCAGATCACTGCCGTTGCAAGCCGCATGACGCCCAGTGCACAGCAGCACTCACTTCGCCGATGTGATCCATGAGACCTGCGTGACCAGCTGGTTGAGGGATGCGTAGGAGATTGCGGCGTTGGTGGCAAAGCGTGGATCGCCGTTGGCGGGGAAGGTCGCCAGAGTCGCATCACCGACCAGAAAGACATTGAAGTCCCTGGACAGATTCTCGTAGCCGGCCGTGGTCCTGCAGAAGCACATGTCGGTGGCGTAGCCCGTGAGCAGCACGTGTCGGACACCGTGCTTCTTCAGGAAGTCGCGCAGCGGCGCGTAGCCGGCGGCGTCGTAGATCACCACGTCGTCCGGGTCGGCGTCGATGTCGGCGCACACGGGGATCGGCAACTCCCAGAAACCAGCGCCGTTGTAGCGCGGCCCGGCGTCGATGCCGGAAAACTGCTTGAAGTAATCGATCACCGGCGTGTCGCGCGACAGCGACAGCTTGTCCGGGATCGGCTGGGCCTTGTAGCTGAACGACGCCAGCTTCGCTTTCAACTCCTCCAGGCCGGTGGCGCGTTCGGTTTTGGACGGTTTGCCGTTGACCGAGCGGTACACCTTCTTGCGGATGGCGTCCTCCGGGCCGGGCAAGCTGTACATGATGAACGCCGCCTTGCCGCGCAGCGACTTCAGAAACGGGTTGATGACCTTGCGGGTGTGCTTGGCGGCGAGGTGATTCTTGTCCGGCCAGCCGAAATCGCAGACACCGGCCGGCTCCGGCGTTTGCCAGCCTTGGCCGTCGTCGATGCCCCAGGGATGCACCATGACAACAGCCGTTTCCCTGGCGCGCAGCCGGTTCGGCATCTCGATGATGCCGCGGGCGTTGTACGAGAACCGCCAGGCCCGCACGTGCAGGTCGGCGTCCGCGTCATCCACCAGCATCGGCGCCTCGAAGCGCGCCTTCAGACGGACCGGCTCGATAAACTCCGGGTGATCCGCCAGCAACGGTTTGGCATTGGTGATGGGTTTCAGGCGATTGTCATAGCTTCGTCGCGTGGATTGCTGGGCGGCTACTTCGCCGACGAGCCCAGCTGACAGCAGCAGCGTGCCAAGGAACGTTCGAAGCTTCATGTGCTTGCTCCTGACTGGCTAGCAATAGAAAAAGCCAACGGGGTCGCCCACGTTGGCTTGCGGATGACAACAGGAGGTCAATTGATGCCGCCGCTGGGCGGCCGGACACCGCCGGGCAAGCCAGGCGGACGCACGCCACCCGGGTTTATGCCACCTGGGTTGATACCACCCGGGTTGATCCCACCGGGCAATCCCGGGCGCACGCCGCCGGGATTGATGCCGCCGGGGAAGCCGGGACGTCCACCGCCCGGGTTGATGCCGCCGTTGTTGTTGCCGTTGTTGTTGCCGTTGTTGCCGCCTGGGGGCGGTTGCGAGCCGGGTGTGATGCCTTGCAGTCGCTGCCAGGCGTGCAGGGCGGCCTCTTTGTTCTCGTTGGCTGGATCAAGCTTGTAGAGGTACTGCAGCGTGTTGCCGACATACACGGTAGCGTGCCCGATATGCCCGAGCGAATCGATGCAGGCGCGGCGAGCCTTGGGGTTGTCCTTGAAGGTCGTGAGCTTCTTGCAGATGGCGGTGGTGATGGTGTCCTTGACCTGCTTGGTATTGGGCTTGGCGATCTTGATGATGGCGTCCTGGGCGTCGGCGCGCAGATCGTCTTCCTCGAAGCAGTTGATGACATCGTTGGCGGCGCTACGGGCATCGGCGCCGATCTTGGCCACGCCGCGGAGGGCCTTCTTGCGAGTCTCGCCATTGCCCTTGCGAACCGCGAGGGTCAAGGTCGCCAGCGCCTCCTTGGCATCGCCGCCAAGCTTGAGGTAGGCAGGCAAGCAATCCAAGGCCACGGAAGGATCGGCGTCCTTGATGGCCTCTGCCAGAGCGGGCAGAGCCGACTTGGCGCTTGAACCGATGGCCTCCAGAACCTGGGCCGCGGGCACGCGCAAGTTCTTGTCGGAGCTCTTGACGTAGCCGGTGAGCGCCGGCACGGCAGCCTTGCTGTCCGAGCCGAGCTTGATGAGGGCACTGGCGGCGAGCTTGCGTAGCTCGGCGTTGCTCGACTTCATCGTATCAGCCAGAAGGGTCACATCCTTGCCGTCGGGACCGATTGTCAGGAATGCCTTGAAAGCGGACTGCCGCAAGTTTTCATCCGCGCTCTTGAGCTGTTCGGCGAGTACCGGCAGAGCGGCTCTCGCGTCAGCGCCCAGAACGCCGATGGCACGGATGGCCTGCAGGCGAACCTCCATGGGTTCTTCCGCGCTCTTGCAGGCGTCGCACAGCATGGGCAGGTCTCCCTTGTGCGGCGGGATCTTGTCAAGAGCATCGCCGGCAGCGCGGCGGACGAGCGTCTCACTGTCCTTGAGAGCCTTGAAAAGCGGCCCAAAGGCCAGATTGGCTGCGGCGCCCATGCCCCCAAGTTTCTGAGCGGCGTCGAGGCGCACGCTGAAGTCCTTGTCGTTGAGCCGCTTGACCAGCATCGGCAGCTGGGAAGCGTCTTCCTGAAACACCGGCTCCGGCTCGGGAATCCACGTCTGGTTGATGGACTTGAAGTATTTCTCCATGAGCGTGCGACATTCGCTGACGTCGATGAAGATGCTCATATTCTGCGCGGTCATGTTGCCGCCGTGAGCGACTCCAACGAGCACGCCGCGATCATCGACCAGCGGACCACCGCTATCGCCCGGATTGATGGCCGAATCGGTCTCGACCTTCATGGCGTTGTATTCGTGAACGCCATCGGCCCCCAGGGACTTCCACTTATCAGGAAACACCTGGCGAACCTTGCCTGGGGAATAGATCCACAGGGCGCCGCTGGCGCCCGGGTTGCCCATGGAGTGAACCTGCTGAGCGGGCCTGGCGCTCTTCTTGGCAAAGGCCAGAACCTGCACGCCTTCGGGAAGGCTATCCAGCTGCACCAGAGCGATGTCGGCGCGTGGCTCGCGCATGACGACCTTGCCGCGAATACCCGGCTTGGACTGGTAGAATTCCCGTTTGACCTGCAACGCGCCCTTGTTCATGGTCGGGAAGTACATCGTGACGTATTCGGCGTTGCCGACAACGTGAACATTGGTCAACACCAGGCGCTGCTTGCGATCCACCAGCGAACCGGTGCCGGTCCCCTTGACGATGGACCCGCTGCCCTTGCCTGGGTTACCGGGGTTGGAACCACCCGGCGGCTTGATCCCACCTGGTCCACCGGGCTGACCAGGGAACCCACCACCCGGCTGTCCCGGGAATCCGCCGCCAGGTTGCCCAGGGAATCCGCCCGGAGGCGTTCCACCCGGGAAACCACCTGGAGGCTTCACGCCACCGGGCAGTCCGCCCGGAGGCATCGGTGCTCCGCCGGGAAACCCACCTGGAGGCTTGACGCCGCCGGGCAACCCGCCGGGAGGCATAGGCGCCCCGCCTGGAAATCCACCGGGAGGCTGCACGCCACCGGGCAATCCACCAGGAGGCATCGGCGCGCCGCCAGGAAAACCACCTGGAGGCTGGACGCCACCGGGCAACCCGCCGGGAGGCTTCGGTATACCGCCAGGCACCTGGCCAGGAGCCGGCGTTGCGCCACCGGGCAGGGAAATGCCCGGAGGAGCGATACCCACGCCCGCCCCACCAAGTTGAAATGGCCGAGTCTGCGATGTCTCGTTGCCTTCATCGCCACGAATGCGAATCTTGATTGGGCGTGTCGGCGGCCGACTGCCACCGATGCCACTGATGCCACCGGGCTTGCCAATGCCGCCGCCGATGCCGGGCACATTCGGTCCGCTGGCGGGCGCGGCCCCCTTGGTAACGGTCCAGTTCCAGCGAGTTTCTGGGTTTGATGCTGTCCCCGACATCTTGTCATCCTGGATCGTTCCCGAATCGGAAACATCGGCGAATCTCATGCTGATGCTGTTGCCGGTCAGCTGGTAGGTGCCGGGCGTATTGCCATCCTTGTCCGTCATCGTCACCTGAGATCCGTTGGCAAACGTGACACCCAGCCGTCCATAACCAATGAGGGTTTCCGAGCCGCCCCAGCTGGTGCCGGACAGCGAATCCGCACCTTGAGCCGGTTGCGCAGGTTGGCTGCGGGGTGGATTTGGATTGAAAGGAGGTGACGTTTCCGGAACGCCGACGATGCCACCGCCCTTCTCCAGCTTGTGCTCGGCGTGAATCCAGACCGCGGACTTGAGCAGACGCTGATAAACACGTTCGCCGGCGGTACCCGACGGGATGTGCACGACAGGTTCCGGCTCCGGATCGTTCTTTTTTGGCTCGGGATCCTTTGGAGTCTCCGGTTCCTGCTTGGGGTCGTTCGGATTGGGCTGCGGAATGGGATTTGGAACGGGATTGGTTCCCTGATTGGGCATGGGCGTTGGATTCGGGTTTTGCGCGATCGGCTTGGCTTCCGATTGTGACTTGCCGCCAAGCACGAGGAACAGCACGACGGCGACAACGGCCGCGGCCGCCACACCGCCGCCGATGAGCATGATGGGCTTCATGCTGCTTTTTTGCGGTTCTTTCTTGCCACGGCGTGAACGCGGGGACTCGTCTTCCTCGTCGTCGTCCTCGTCGTCGTCGTCATCATCAGCATCGCGGGCCTTGCTGCGCATGGCGGATGTCTTGGCGGCGACAGCAGGACGACCCTTGCGATCAGTGATGCGGGCCTTGTCGTTATCGCGATCGTCCTGATCCTCGCCCTCTCCGGACACAAGCACCGGCTTTTCGCACTCGCGACAGCGAATCTTCTTGCCGTTCAACGTGTCCGCCACATTGAAAGAGGCCCGGCATGACGGGCAATTCACCTTGATGGCCATGATGGCCCTCCGCAAAGGTTCTACCGAGATGTTGCACCGACCGCTTGAGAAGTTAGCCGTTATCGTAAGCCGGGCCCGGCAAACCCGCAAGCGCTTTTTTCCAGATTCACCAATTTTCCGGTGCGGGCCGGTCCACAGAAGGCGTCACCTCATTCCAGCCGCAATTCGTCATAGATTTTCGCCAGCTGGCTTTCCACGACGACCATCTGCTTGTAGAAGGCGGTCACGGCACGGTCTTTTGCCTCGTAGGAAGTACCGTTCGTGCCGGCGATGGTGCACATGTAACTGATGTAACCTTCGATGCGTTTGGCCATTGCCTGGATGCCATGAACGCGCTCCTCCAAGGTCCAGGGAGGCGCGGCGGCGGCGAAGCGCGGCGCGGCCTCGATTTGCGACTTCGGCTTCTTGGTGATAGATGTCGTACGCATGCTGGTCATCCTCATGGGTTAGTATTCGTGGGGCGGTCTTCATGAGCTCTTGGCGACGGAGTGAATGTGCGCCGAAGTGAACGCCAGCGCAGCTCCTTCGCGCAGCTGCCCTAATTCCTTCGACGACGGTTTGCGCGCGAGTTTGCCTCGGAAGGCGCAGCCGGCAATGCTTGTGATCCGAACGGGCAAGGTCTCAAACAGCGCTGGCCCCGAGACGATGGTGAGTTTGACGACGTCGCCGACACGCAGCCCGCGAATCTCATTGCGCAATTCCACATCATCAATGCCTTCGCAGCGGCGCATCTCCTCAATGTTTTCGATCTCGATCGCGACGGGCTTCATGTGCGACTCGGCAAAGGACATTCTGCGCGCTGGCCCACGCTTCTCCACGGGAGCCACGGGATCGGGCTAGACACGTTCGTTCTTTGGTGCGATTGCATCATGGCGCACGCGAGGACGACGGCTCGTCCCGCTCAGCACGCTTGATGTCTGCCAGGTTTTGCGAAGAGGAAGGCACCAGGAATGAAGAGCACTGGTCATTCTAGTGCACGACATGAGTAATGGCCAGGCAACATTGACAGGATGACAGGCGACCAGACGACGAAGCCGAGAGGGGGGTTGCTATCTCGCTGCTTGATAAGATCCATTCCTTACCATCGATTTGGCTTTTTTGATGGCGACAAGCTTGCGCAGAGTTCCCTGGCAAGTCCGCTCCGTTCCAATGGTCTTTTGAGGCGCCGCAGGGCAGCGCCAATCGGTTCGCGGTCGTGAACGCGCATGCGCAAGGGCATCAATTCTCCTTCGAGCAACAGGGAGAGCACGGGTTGCCTTTGCTAGTTCCAGGCGTTCAGGAGGGCCTGCACTCTGGCAACATCAACGTTGTTGGCCAGTTCGATACTATCGAAGCCGGTCCAGGACGGTGCGGGCGGGGCTGAGTGAACGCGGTTGCTACGCAAATAGTTATGCAAGTCGTTGGCGCGCCCGGCCGGCACGTTGATGAAATGGCGTTTGCCATCGACTTCCACCTGCAACCTTTTCTGCTTGGCCATGAACGGCTCCCTGGCAACTCGATCCCAAACCCAATTGCGGGGGTGGGTCGCTTGAGAGGATGGTCAGATTGGTTAGGTGGCGGTCCCGGGAAGGGACGGTCAGATAAGAAAGATGGCCATCCGGCCGACAATTGCATGCTAGCAACGCCTGCCACGATTGTCAACGCACAGGAGAACATTGCGAGCCCGTTGCGATGTACGACGAGCCAGTCTTTTTTCGGTTCTCACCAAGGGGCAAGAATCTCTTCCCCCGCAGAACTCTC
>VGYC01000186.1 GCA_016873095.1 Planctomycetota bacterium
ACCCACCGCTACCGCGTCACAGACCAGGGCTGGCGCACCGCCATGTTCTGTACGCGCACCTATAACCGCATCCTGCGCCCCGGCCTGGCCCACGTCTGCGCCGACGAACCTGACAGTGACAATCCGTTACGCCACAGCTTCGAACGCCTTGACGCAGACATCGACCATTGGATCGAGGCCCAGAAAGTGCCTGCATGAAACTTGACTCAAACGAGATAACTTCTGGGGATCAAGGACGCTAGCGAAGGGACAGCGCGGTCAAGCCGCCAGAGCAGAAATACGTATCTCACCACAGAGATCATAGCGCGGCCGAGCCGCAACTACGATCAGGAAGATGCGCAAGACAAAGCGATCACGGATTTCACGGATTTCACGGATGGCACGGATCAAGAAATCAAGAAGCCAGTCAATCGTCCGTCAACCCTGTCTTCTTTATCCGTGCCATCCGTGAAATCCGTGGTTAGAATCGCCATGAAATCTCTGCACGCTGCAAAGAAATCACTCGAAGAGTAGTACAGAGATAAGAGATAAGCGGCCCTGAAAGAACTTCCCTGCGTGGCGTGGTTCATTATCATACGTGGTTTTGGAGGGTGACGGCATGGCGGCCAGTCGCGTGGTCATGGTGGGGAGGGTGGCGTGTGGCGCGGGCAATCCGCTCTTCTGGATCGCCGGGCCGTGCGTCATCGAGTCGCATGAATTGACCCTGGAGATCGCCCATCGGCTCAAGGAGATGGCGGAGCGGCTCAAGGTTCCGCTGATCTTCAAGGCGTCGTTCGACAAGGCCAACCGCACTTCGGGCAAGTCGTTTCGCGGGCCGGGGCTCGAGAAAGGGCTGCGGACCCTTGCCGAGGTCAAGCGGCAGACCGGGCTGGCGGTGCTTACCGATGTGCATGAATGCCATCAGATGAAGGCCGTCGCCGAGGTTTGCGACATCCTGCAAATTCCCGCGTTCCTGGCCCGGCAGACCGACCTCGTGCAGGAAGCAGGCCGCACCGGCAGGCCGGTGAATGTCAAGAAGGGGCAATTCATGGCCCCGTGGGACATGAAGCACGTGGTCAACAAGCTGGCCGAGGTGGACAACCAGCAGGTGTTGTTGACGGAGCGCGGTGAGACGTTTGGCTACGGCAACCTGGTTGCCGACATGCGCGGCATCGTGTGGATGCAGGACCTCGGCTTTCCGGTGATCTTTGACGCCACTCACAGCGTACAGAAGCCGGCAGGGCGAGGCGACTCGAGCGATGGGGACCGGCGCATGGTCCCGTACCTGGCCCGGGCCGCGGTGGCCAGCGGCTGCGACGGCGTTTTCGTCGAGACGCATCCACGGCCGGACCAGGCCCTCAGCGACGGGCCCAACATGATCGCCCTCGATGACTTGCCTCGACTCGTGGACTGCTGCACGCGCATTCGTACGGCCCTGGCGGACAGTTTCTCAGACAGGTTGCCATGAAGCGATTGACGAGACTTGCTACAGGCAGTTCACTGGTGCTGCTGCTCCTGTGCGCGTCGGGCTGTCCCAGGCCTGAGGCCACGGTTGATCCAGCTGATGCGAAAGGCAAGAATGTTGCGCCCACGAGGAAGACGGACCAGTTTCAGCAGGTACTGGAGATCCTGCAAGCATCCACGGAGACTTCCGGGTTTCGCGAGGCCCTGAATGTCGCCGGCAACGATCTTTCCCGTCCGGACAGCCGGGCGAAAGTCCGGCTCGGTGCGGAATCCCGCGACTTCATGCGCCGTCGGCTGCAACTCAACGACGAGGAACTGGCCGACGTCGAATCCACGACGTTCCGTCCGCTCGACAGCCATCACGTGCAGTTATGCTTCATGCTTCACGACGTGGCGCGGGCCATCGAGCGCAGCGGCGCCGGCCCCATCGATCAGGCCCGACAGGCCATGGCATGGGTGGATCGGCATGTCCTGCTCGTCGAGCGCGTCGATGAACTGGTGCCGCCGTTCTGGGCGTTGCAACTCGGGGAGGGGACGGCCAGAGAGAGGGCCCTGGTGTTCCTGGCGATCCTGGACCAGCTGCAGATCACGAACTGTCTCGTGTCTTTGGGCGAATCAGACGACGGCGGCCCGGGACATGTTTTCGCCGGCGCCGTGCTCGGCAACGATGCGCAGAAAGAAATCTACCTGTTCGATCCGCGCCTGGGTCGCCCCGTGCCCGGCGAGGCCGGCGTGGCCACGCTTCGCGAGCTGCGCAAGGATCCGCTTGCACATCTGCCGGACCGCAAGGAGAAAGCGGCCACGCCCGCCGTACGCGTGTACTCTGTCGTGACCATGCAGTCCCTGGCGCCGCGCATGAAGTATCTCGAGGATCGGCTGGCGGTGCACGACCGCGTGATGCTGCACACCGAGCCGGAGCGCCTGCAGAAGAGCCTCGCCGAGGCTGCCGGGGCCGGACTGGAGCCAACACCGTGGATCAGTCCCCGCGAGCAGGCCGGCACTTCGCCGCTGCGCATGCTCTGGGGCTTCCTGCCCCCGGCCGAGGGCGGCAGCGACAAGTCGAGCCGAAAACTGCGTGCCGAGATGCGGAGCTTTCCGTGGATGGACATACAGCGGCGCTACATCGCCATGCGCATCTACGAGGAAGTGCCTCCGGGCCAGGAGACGCTCTTGCACCTGACCCGCCTGCTGTTCCTGCGTTACGACCGCGATCCACGGCTGGCCCTGGCCGGCGGACAGGTGGATCGCGCCGCCAAGCGCCTCGACTGGGCGCGCGAGGCGCTGGAAGATGCCGAATTCGCGCTCCTCTCCGAGTCGATGCTGCAAAAGCACGCCGACAATTTTCGCAAGCAGGCGACCACCGCTTACCTGGCGCTGGTTCAGAAGCAGCAGGATGGCCAGAACCTGGTAAATATGTTGTGGAACCAGGACCAGTACATGGGGACGCTGATCCTGGCCGCGGAACGTCCGGATCCCAAGAAGGAAAAACTCGAGCTGAGTTATCTCATGCTCAGCGCGGTTCGGGAGCCGTTGAGCGAACGTGTTCTCTTCTTGAACGCTCTTCGCTGGCAGGACCGAGCCGAGAGGTCGCAGGCCATGCTGGAGGCGCAGCAGAAGGCGGCGGGACCGGCCAAGGGATCCGGGTCGGCCAAGACGCCCAGGACCCGCGGCGCCGAACGAGCCGCCTCGGACTGGCTTAACGCACAGGGCGCGTGGCAGCAATATGCCGAGCGCACGCCCATCAGCGCAGCGCTGCGGCGGCTGGAGCGGTTGCAGCAAGTTGCCGCCATCGATCTGCTCGCCGGCCAGCACCAGGATCTGACCGGCCTCGTGCATCGCGCCGCTGCGGGTCGGCTGTTTCTGGCGACGGCGCTGCTGCACCGGAATCAGCTTGACCAGGCGCGCAGCACGCTCAAGGCATTGAATGCCGATCTCGCGGCCGTTCGGGACTCCGGCTGGCATAAGGAACTGACCGGTCTCCTGGAGCGCGTTCCTGCCTCGCAATCCACTCTCCGAGACATGATCAAGGGACTGAGCGACAATCTGGGGCCGCGCGGCAGTCTTTTCTGGCTGCAGCAACGCGTGGACTTCCTCCTTGCTGCCGCATCAACCTGATTCCTGGCCTCAGCAGTTGATCCAACGATCGGCCGCCGGGCGTGTTTTCAAATAGTAGCGGCGCGTATCCGAGGGCGCAGCCGCGGAGGGGTCGTTGCGACCACGCAAAAGATGGTGAATACTTGACCCACACTTGCGCGGACCTTATCATCGAATGAAAGTCCCGTCGTTCTGTCAAGCAAGCGGAGGAACAGGCAAATGGGGAACATGCCGCGACCGTGGTTCTGGCTGGGCGCACTGGCATTTCTCACGGCCGGGACGCCCAGCGCGTTCGCCCAGGACAAAAGTGAACCCGTCACCATCGAGACGGTGGATGGCGTCAGCCTGAACGGCAATTACTACGCCGGCAGGAACGCCAACGCCGCCACGGTGCTGATGCTGCATCCCGTGAACGACACCAGCAAGAAGCAAGGGTGGGTGGAACTGGCCCAGAGACTGCATGCAGAGGGCTTCACGGTCCTGACCTTTGATTTTCGCGGCCACGGCGCCAGCAAGGGTGTGAACGCCGCCACGTTCTGGAGCACGCCCTTCAACAAGATCAACAACCCGCGCAACACGGGCAAGGACACGATTGATATCAAGGACTTCAATCCGGCCTACTACACGGCGCTGGTCAACGACATCGCCGCTGCCAAGGCGTATCTGGATGTCAAGAACGACGAAAAGGAATGCAACACGTCCAAGTTCATCGTGATCGGCGCCGAGACGGGCGCGACGCTGGGCGCCTTGTGGCTGAATCAGGAATGGTACCGCTGCCGTCTGAAGCAATTCATGGGCGTCGCCAAGCCGGATACCGGACGGCCTGAAGGATTCGACACGATCTGCGGCGTCTGGCTGAGCATCAGCCCCACCTTGAGCCCCAACTATCGCGTCAATCTCAGCGCCTTGCTCAGCAAGGCCGGCAAGGAGAAGGCCGTGCCGATGCTGTTCCTGCACGGCGACGAGGACAAGGCCGGACAGAAGCTTGCCAAGACCCTGGAAAAGAACCTGGTGACTTACAAGGGGAAGAAGGAGAACGGCCAGCCGATGCCCGACGAGAAGTATCGCTACACCGCCGCCGTCGGCCTGCGCACCAAGCTCAAGGGAGTCGGCCTCTTGCAAAAAGGGCTGGCGACCGACAAGAACATTGCCGAGTACTTGAAGGAAGTCGCCGACAATCGCGGCAAGGGGCGGACGTCTCGTGATTTCGTCAACACGCCATTTGTCTGGACCATGCCGCCGCGCATCATGCCCGCCAAGCTCAGCGGCGAGAGCCTGATGCTGTTCAGTACCTATCAGCAGTTCTTGCCGCGCTAGGAAGGCAGGGGAATGCGCAAGAATTCGGCGAGCGGGCCGTCTGGCGGAACTCTTGCGAGTTCCGCTACGAACTTGTTTCGCGACGAAGTTGTTCCGCGACGCACCTATCAATCGATCCACCACATCGGCACGTTGGGGGGCAACAGCCCGCTGTAATAATCGTGTGCGCCGATCAGGTCGCGCAGTTCCTTGAGGGCGCTGCGGCGCACGGTGATGTAGTAGATCTCGTTCTGCGCCACCCGCACCGCTTCCCAGACCTGGTAGAGCTTCTCGTTTTCTTGCAGTACCGTGCGCACGTCGTCGGCATGGAGGGGATCGAGCGGCAGCCTGGATTCAAGACTCTGTTGAAACGAGCGATTGACCGCCAGAAAGTCCTGGGCCATTTGCAGGGCCGGCAGCCTCTGGCACTCCGCAAGCCGCGGCGCATCGGCCAGATCGTGGCAGCGGCCGCCAAGCAAGCGCAAATCTGCGGCGAAGTGCCGCGCATCTGCCAGGATGTACTTGGCCTCCTTGCGGTCCAGGATTTCCAGATGGATCGCGACCAGGCGGACGGCCGGCGCCAGCTCCGCATGGCGCGCCTCCAGGTCGAGCGTCTCCAAACGCTCCGGCGGCGAGTTCAACAATGCCAGGGCCATCACGAAGCGATAGGCAAACATCGCAGTCCTCCGGAAGCGGGTGAAAAAGGGCCGGGGTGCAACATCTCGAGCCGCCGAGCCGACCTCGGCCCGATTCGGCTCGGGATGTTGCACCCCGGTGTCCCCCCCTTTCCCTCACTGCCTTTCATCGTGTATCCCCGGGAGCCGAGCCTGCGCTCGACTCCCGGTCATAAAAGCTCCACTGCGAAGCACCCACTGGAGTGGCCGACCCAATAAAACCACTTGGTCCAGCGGGAGTTCGCCTCTACCCAGGAGGGTGGATAGTGCCGGCCTTCCCGCGACCCGCACGCAGCGGAACTCTGCAATTCCAGCGCAACGACGGCAATGTGCGACGTGCAGCCTGCAGCGTGTGCAATCGGCCACGTGCAACATGCCGTCCGCTCGAACAGTCGATGGACTCCCGACGGGATCGCGGTCTCATAACGAGGGTCGCAATCACTGTCAAGGGGTAGTTCTTTGACGGCACACTGGGGGTGCCGCCGGCCGCTCCTGTGCGGCATGCCTGCGGCCGCTGCCGGCCCTGTCCACCAGGCGAGGGGGCGTATAGCGAACAAAAAAACAATTTCCTAGGGCAGTTTCGCCGCTGGTAATTCCCCATCCGGCCGGGTACAAAGAACAGAACCGAGCATGCTGTCCGAAGCCGAGAACCTCATGGGCTGCCGTGTTGTCATTGCCGTCGCGATTCTTGCCGCCACGTTTCTGGCCGGCCGCGCGGATGAAGCGGATGTGCGCCAGGCACTGGCGCTGCAGAAAACAGTGCAGGCTGCCATTCGCGATGCCGCACCGGCCATCGCCTGCATTCTTGTGTCGCGCAGCGACGTTTATGCCCGTATCACGCCCAGGCCCAGCGCCGACAAGCCGGGTGAGCTGGGCGACTTCGACGCCAATTTGCTGCATCGCCTTCCCGGCGCGTCTGATGAGGATCTGGCAAGCTGGCGGCGCAAGCTCGACCTCGCCGATCCCGGCATCGTCCCCGAGTCGTACGGCAGCGGCGTGGTCATCGACCCCGTGGGGCTGATCCTTACCAATTATCACGTCGTCAGGGACGCCACCAAGGTTTTCGTTCGCTTGCCTGGTCGCGAGGGCAGCTACGCGGACATTCACGCTGCGGACGCTCGCGCCGACCTGGCAGTGCTGCGGCTGCGATCACGCAAGCTGCCCGGCGGCTTGAAGACCATAGCGCTGGGCGAGGCGGAGCATTGCGAGCGCGGCCAGTTCGTCCTGTCCATTGCCAATCCCTTTGCCGCCGGCTTCCGGGATGGGCAGCCGAGCGCTTCCTGGGGGATCCTGAGCAGTATTCGCCGTCGCATTCCGGGCAACAGCAACGAGCTGGACCGCGTGAAGCCGTTGCATCAGTACGGGACCTTGCTGCAAACCGATGCGCGTCTCAACCTTGGTTGCAGCGGCGGCGCCCTCATCAATCTGAAGGGGGAAATGATCGGCCTGACCACGGCGCTGGCCGCGATCCAGGGAGGTGAGACGCCGGGAGGATTCGCCGTCCCCATGGACGCCGGCATGCGGCGGATCGTTGACGTCCTGCGCCGCGGCGAGGAAATCGATTACGGCTTTCTCGGCGTCAGCTTTGACCAGGGCCCGGTTCGCGACGGCGAAGGAGTGAGGCTCATCAGCTTCGTCCGCGGTTCGCCGGCCGAGCGCGACGGCCAGCTTCAGCCCGGCGACCGCATCCTCGAGGTCAACGGCAAGCCGATCCACGAGAGCGATGACCTGTTTCTGGCGCTGGGCAGTGCGCTGGCCGGCTCCAAGGTTCGGCTGCAGGTTCGTCGCACCCGGCCGGGCTTTCCTCAGGAGGTGGATATCACGCTGGCCAAGTTTCTGTCGCCCGGCAAGCGGATCTACAGCTCGATGGGCAAACGCCCGATGTTTCGCGGTCTGCGCGTCGATCATGCCAGCCTGCTGGTGCAACCGACAGCCAATCAGTTCTCGCGCATCCCGATGGGCGTCATGGTGTGTGCCGTTCAGCCTGGCAGTCCAGCCGCCGCCGTGCCGCTCAAGGTGGGCGATGTCATCGCCGAGGTGCAGGGTCGCCCCGTTGCCAGCCCCGCCGACTTCTATCGAGAGATCGAGCGCCGCGTCGGCCCCATCGAACTGACGCTCGACACTTCGGGCCGAAGGCCGAAGGTGACGCTGGGTCAGTGAGCCGACAGTCAGGAGTCAAGAGTCAGATGAAGTACGCGATCTGCAACGAGACGTACGAGGGCTGGGACCACGCCGAGGTTTGTCGCGTATCGGCGGAACTCGGGTACACGGGGCTCGAGCTGGCGCCGTTCACGCTGGGTCGCCGCATCACCGACGTGACCGCCGAGCAGCGCCGCACCTTGCGACGGCAGGCCGAGGAACGTGGCCTGCAGATCATTGGCCTGCACTGGCTGCTCGCCAAGACCGAGGGGCTGCAGCTGACCGCTGCGGACGAGGCGACCAGGCAACGGACGGCGGACTACCTCGTTGAGCTGGCCCGCTGCTGCCGCGACCTCGGCGGCGACCTGATGGTCTTCGGCTCACCGGCGCAGCGGCGCATTCCGGCCGGTGCGACCCGGGCCAGGGCTGCCGAGCACGCCGTCGATACGTTTCGGCGCGCGCTGCCCGGCATCGTGGGCGCCGGCGTTCGCTTGTGTCTGGAGCCGCTGGCCCCCACCGAGGCCGACTTCATCAACACCGGCGACGAGGGCGTGGAGATCCTCAAGCAGATCGATCATCCGAACTTCGTGTTGCACCTGGATGTGAAGGCCATGAGCAGCGAGCCGACGTCGGTGCCGGACCTGATCCGCCGGCACGCGCCGCACACCGGCCACTTCCACGCCAACGACCCGAACAAGCGTGGTCCCGGCTTCGGCAACACCGACTTCGTCCCCATCTTCCGGGCCCTGCGCGACACCGGCTACCAGGGCTGGGTCTCCGTCGAAGTTTTCGACTACACGCCCGACCCCGTCACCATCGCCCGCGAAAGCAGCCGCTACATGCGCGAGTGCGAGCGGCAACTTGATTAGCCGCGATGCGAGTTCGCGGGCAGAGGTTGCCGGTACGGAGGGACCGACATGAACGTATCACGCGTCCTCATCGCCCCGCTGGCAATCGTCTCGCTCGCAGCGCTTGCCGTGAGCCTGCCGTCGTCCCCACGAGCAAGCGAATCGCCATCTCTGCGCGTGGGCTTCGCCGAGTCCGACATCACCCCCGACGTCAAGGCCAGGACCGTATACATTGCCGGCTTCGGCAAGAATCGCAAGGCCACCGGCGTGCACGACCCGCTCAAGGCGCGTGCCACGGTTCTCGCGCACGGCAAGGACAAGATCGCCATTGTCTCCGTGGACGTTGTCGGGCTGTTCCATGCCTCGGTCGAGCGCGTCCGCAAGAGTCTGCCCGGCTTCAGCTACGTGCTGGTCTCCAGTACCCACAACCACGAGGGCCCGGACACCATGGGCTTGTGGGGCCCGAGCGCGATCGCCTCCGGCGTGGACCCGGCGTATCTCAAACGCCTGGAAGAACAGATCGTGGCCGCCGTGCGCCAGGCGGAGAAAAGCCTGATGGCGGTCACGGCGCGGCTGGGAACGGCACGAGCCCCGGAGCTGCTGCACGATGGCCGGCAACCGTACATCAAGCACGATGAATTCGTCGCCATCCAGTTTCACGACGCGAAGACCAAGAAGTGCGCAGGCGTCATTGTCCAGTGGAACTGCCATCCGGAGACGCTTGACAGCCGCAATACGCTCATCAGCGCCGATTACGTCTGGGCAACCGTGCGCCATCTGGAAGCAACCCAGCGGGCTCCGGCTGTCTATCTGACCGGCACTGTTGGCGGTCTGATGACCTCGTTGCACGTGCCGATCAAGGACGACGCCGGCAACGCGCTCAAGGACGGCACCTTCGAGAAGACGGAGCGTTATGGAGTGCTCGTCGGCAAGCTCGCGGACAGGGCGCTGGCAGCGGCGACAGGTGTTTCACTGACGCCGCTCCGTGTCAGGAGTCGCGATGTGTTTCTGCCGCTCGATAACAAGCTCTACGTGCTTGCCTGGAAGCTCGGGGTTCTCGATCGGCCCGCATACCTGTGGATGGGCGATGCCGCCAGGGCCAAACGGGCCGGGACGGATGTACCGCCCAAGACGCCCTTGTGCGTCAAGACCGAGCTGGCCTGGCTGCAGCTTGGCGACCTCAGCGTGGCGGCCATTCCCGGAGAAATCTATCCGGAACTCGTGCTCGGCAAGGTGCAGGATCCGGCGGATCCCGGCGCCGATTTTCCCGATGCGCCCATCGAGCCGGCTATTTACAAGCAGATGCCCGGGCCGCACCGCATGATCGTTGGCCTGGCCAACGACGAGCTGGGCTACATCATCCCCAAGCGGCAATGGGATGAGAAGCCGCCGTTCTGCTATGGCCGCAAGAAGTCGCAATACGGCGAGGTCAACAGTCTCGGACCGGAGACGGCCTCGATCCTCTGCGACGTGTTCCGCACGCTGGTCAAGCAGCCGTAGCCTCGCGGGCGCCTGGGCGCCCGGCATGCCTCGCTTACCAGCGTCGCCACTTCCGCAGCCCGGTCGGCGTGTACGGCGTCGTCGGCGCTTGCGGGATGGGAACGATGCGCGGCGGCGGCGGTGCGGTCGGCACCGGCGTGCCAACCGGGGGCGGCGCCGTGCCGGGGAACATCGCTGCCGGGGGCGGCATGGCCCCTGGCGCCATGAAGGGTTCCGGCTGTGCCAGCACCGGCCCCTCGAAGCCGGCGACCGCGCCGGGGCTGCCGCAGCAGCATGGATCGCATTCGCAGCACGGCACCGCCCGCCGCGAAAACCATCCGAAATTCCAGCAGCAACCCGAAAGCAGTAGCAGGCTGCCCGACAAGGCCAGCGTTGCCCAGCGCACGCGCCGCATGACAGTTACCCTCTTGTTCTGGACAGGCCCCACGCAGAGCGCGCGCGGAGCAAATAGTATTCAAGACTTGAACGGGCGTCTCGAGCTTCTCGATAACAGCCGGCCTCGAGCCGGTCATGCCCGTGCTCCCCAATCATGCGCCAGGATGAACCCTGGGGCAAATCGGCAAGATGGAAAACACCGGGCTGGCGCAGTAAACGGGAAGATTCGCGAAGGTCGTGACGTTCCTGCGCTTTGACAGGGAACTTCCTGCAAACCGGAAAGGATCACTCAAGTTCCGTCGCGGAGCGAAACAGCATCCCAGACGGAACTCCGGCGAATCAGTTGTTGAGTTCCACCGCCTCTTCCCAGTGTTCGTAGAGCTGTTGCAGCGATTGCTTGCAGTCCTCGAAGTCGCGCATGGCGTCCTTGACCTTGTCGCCGTCGCGGTACAGGTCCGGCGAGGCCAGGGCGCGCTCCACCTCGCGGAGCCGGGTCTCCTGTGCCGCAATGTCCGCTTCCAGGTCGCCGACCTTGCGAAACGGGAAGCGGCGCTTGCGGCGCACCTTGCCGGCGGGGGGGCCGGCTTCCTGAGCCGGGGCCGACGCCGGAGTCGCGGCCATCGGCTTGCTCTCCGCCGGCGCTTGCAGCGCCGCCATCTGCTGATAGGTGTCGTAATTGCCGTGGATGACCCGTGCGCCACCTTTGCCGTCGAGGACCACGAGCAAATCAACGACGCGGTTGAGAAAGTAGCGGTCGTGGCTGACCACGATGGCAGTCCCGTCGAAATCGAGCAGGGCTTGCTCCAGCGCCTCGCAGGCCCATAAATCGAGATGATTCGTCGGTTCATCGAGGACCAGCACGTTGGCGCCGTCGGCCACGAGGCGGGCGAGGGCGACGCGGCTGCGCTCGCCGCCGCTCAGGCTGCCGACCTGCTGGTAGACCTGGTCGCCGGCAAGCCCGAAGCGGCCGAGCAGATCGCGCATGGCCTGCTCGCTGGCATCCGGGTCGGACTCCGGCCAGGCGGCCCGCAGCACGGTCTTGTCGTCACTGAGCGATTTCAGGTGCTGATCGTAATAACCCGGCAAGACCAGATAGCCGCGCTCCACCTTGCCGGTGTCGGGTTTCTCGTCGCCGAGCATGATGCGCAGCAGCGTGGTCTTGCCGCTGCCGTTGGGTCCGAGGATGCCGAGCCGCTTGCCGCGCTGCAGCGAAAAGCTGAGGTTGCTGAACAGCGGGCGATCAAACGCCTTCGCCAGTCCATCGACGGCGATGACCACGTCCCCAGCGCGGCGGACCTCGCCGAAGTGCATGCGCGGCGACTGGATCAGCCGCGGCTTCTCGACCAGCTCCAGATGCTCCAGCGCCTTCTTGCGCGATTGCGCCTGCTTGTGCAGCTGCCCGTAATGCACCCGGCGGATGTACTCCTCCTGCTTGGCGATGTACTCCTGCTGCGACTCCCAGGCCTTGAGCCGCTGCTCGTAACGCTCCTGCCGCAGCCGCCAGTACGCCTTGTAGTTTCCCGGAAATGATTCGACGTGGGCGGCGTTCAGCTCGAAGACCTTGTTGACGACGCGGTCGAGGAAGTAACGGTCATGGCTGACGATGAGCATCGCCTCCGGCTGCTTGGCGAGATATTCCTCAAGCCAGCGTGTCGCGTCGATGTCGAGATGATTGCTCGGCTCGTCGAGCAGCATGACGTCCGGCGCCGCCAGCAGCAACTTGGCGAGCATGAGTCGGCTCTGCTGCCCGCCGCTGAACGTGTCCACCGGGCGATCGTATTCGTCCTGTCGAAAGCCAAGGCCGTCCAGCACCTGCTCGACGCGGTGATCGACGTTGTAGGCGTCGTGATGGCGGAGCATCTCGTTGAGCCGGTCGTAGCGCTGCACCAGCGACTTGCGGATGCTCTCGTCGGTCGCCTGCGACAGCTCCTCGGCGGTGCGAATCATCTCGTCGTGGGCGGCGACCAGCTCTTGCAAGGCGGTGCGGGCCTCGTCAAAGAGCGTGCGGCCAGGCGCGAAGTCCGGCTGCTGCCGCACCAGCGCCACCCGCGCCCCGGCATGGCGGCGCACCTCGCCGACGTCCGGGCTATCCAGCCCCGACAGCACGCGCAACAGCGTCGTCTTGCCTGCCCCGTTGGGCCCGACCAGGCCGACGCGCTGCCCGGCATACAGCTCGAAGGACAGGTCCTCGAACAGCGGCACATGGTCGTAACCGTGTGTCAGGTTGGAACAGCTCAGTAGCAGCATGAGGATTTTTTACGGAATGAGGCATGGTGGGCCGAGTCTTGAGATTCGAACAGTGACCGGGGTTCGGCCGACGTCGCGCCTTGCGGTTCATTCATGAGGGGGCTTTGCTCATCGCAGTGGCAATGACCGCTGAGGCAACACCGACGCCGACCTGACCTTCAAACCATCCTACTCTTCTCGGAACTGCCTCCGCTTGCCCATCTCGATTTCAATCTCTTGAACCGAACTGCATGTTAGCAAGAGATCAAGGTCACATCGAATTCGCCGGTTGAACATCCCAGGACCTGTCGGGAGAGGTTTGGCAAGTGGCACCGGGGGCCCGAAATGCCAGATTGTGGCAGGAGCTTTGGCCCACTTGATTCTTCGCATTTCCGGTACCCTGTCGCTGATCGGGACCGAATGCTCGACACGATTGACGCGGTAGATTGAATCGAGTTCACCGTGGACTCGAAGGGCGATGTACAGAGGGCGGACCGTATGCTCATTATATGCCCACCACACCCTGTATTTCTGATGGATATCCCAATGGCTCATCCCGCCGGGCCAAATTGGTTCGGTACTAATCGCCAGAATCCAGACTTCGGTGGTGAACGCCTTCATGCCATACTCCATGTCCAGAAAGTTGTAGAAGCACCGAACCCATTCCTTCGCTTCAGGGGAAATCGAATTGCCCAGCATAAGCCGAACACATTCCGGGATTAGACGCGGCCAAATGAATCGCACCAGCCTCTTAGAAAGTTGCTTGTCATGCTGAGCGTGGTCTTTGACAAAGGTCTTGTCGGGCGACTGTACCACAGCCACGAGCTTTTGAATCGGCTCGTTCGTGCTCCGTAACCGTAGAAGGTACTTTCTGCATTGCTCGATGGTCGGCACAGCTAGGCCGACTTTTGCCTCAACAATGGCATGAAAGACACCGGGCAGGTGGATTTCAACATCCGTGATTCCCTGCCCGGTAGCACCTCTTTGCAAGTCAATGCGGGCATTGTGCAAGGACGATTTATGCACACCCTCAATGCCGACCTCCCTGAGAAACCACTGCAGCAGCGGCAAGCATTGCTGAAACGTGTAGCCCAGGGCGAACGACAAGGCGTTCTCGTCGGTGCCAAGAAGCCCGAACGGAGAATTGACCACTCGGTTGTGGGCATAAAGGGTGAGGGATCGGTTCATCCGGGGACCTCTTCGCTCCAGGAAATTGAAGGCCAACGTTCAACATCAGGATCGCGTCCGCGCGCTCGGCGCCGGTGCCGTGCTCACGATTTTGCTAAGCATGGCTGGAGCATCGCGCCCGAATTCCACGGTTTCAAGGCCGACGCAGCGACCGAGGTGGATTCCCATGCTCACGCAGAGCCGTGAGCATGGCACACCATGCCGCAGATTGGTCTTCGTCCTGACCTCCGGGCCGAGCGCTCACGCCGTGCGCGAGCGCGGGGCAATTCCGCGCGTCGTCAGCGCTCACTTCGCAGCCAGCGGCCCCGGCGCCGCGGCTCTTAGGAAGCGGTCGATGAACGCCGGGTCGGGCGAAAGCGCGCGGGCACGGCGAAACAGCACGATGGCCTGGTCGCGCTGACCGGCGAACCAGCGGACGTGGGCCAGCAGGAACAGCAGGTCGGAGTTCTTCGGGTCGCCGGCGAGTGCGGCTTCGAGCCGCTTGAGATGATCGGCGAAGTCTCCTTCCATGCCCTTGTAGAGTTCGAGATTCTGAAAGGGCATGGCGGGCCAGTTGGGTTGTTCCTTCATGCCGGCCTTGATGGTGGCGACGGCGTCGCGGAACGACCCCATCGCAAACTCGGTCTGGCTCAGAAGAAAATGCGGCGAACCATCGGCCGGATCGACCTTGATTGCTTGCCGGAAGCGAAAGGCGGCGACGCCGTAGAATTGCTGCTGAAACGCATCGATGCCGAGCTTGCGCAGCCGCTCCGATTCCTCGCGCGGATTGTCTTTCGGCGGCGGCAAATCCCAGGGCGATTTCGGCGGCTCCGCTTTCGGCGGCTTGACCTTTGGCGGAACCTTCTTGATCTCAGGCGGCTTGGGGTCGGGCGGTTTGGGCCGGTCCTTGTCCTTCACCGGCGGCACGACCTTCTCCGGCTCGGGGAGCTTTGGTTTGCGCGGCGGCGGGTCGTCGTCGGGAACGCGGTGCCTGCCGGGACGTGCCGGCCGTTCCAGCGCCTCGGGGCCGACCTTGTTCAGATCCACG
>VGYC01000187.1 GCA_016873095.1 Planctomycetota bacterium
AATCCCGCCCCGGTCGAGATTAGGTTGGTCGCGTTGTCGCCGCGACCAATCCAGCGTCCGGCAGACGGTGCCACGGTGTTCCGCACGAGGTTCGCGGTCCCCGCGCCGCCAGCGGCCATCGAGCCACCCACGCCAGGCGCCACACCGGCCGTGAATGGAGCCCACGGCATCGCCGTCGCACTCGCCGCGAGCGTCCCAGCTCCGGCTACCGGTGCCACGGTTGACGCCGCAGCAGGCACAATCGGTGCGACCGCCGGAGCGGCGATGGCGCCGCCACTAAACATCCCCGCCATCGGACCGACACCCGCTGCGCCCATCGTCGCCAAGGTCGCGAGCGTCACGCCTGCGCCAATCGCCACGTTGCGCCCGGTGCGGTTCTTTTGGTTGAGATTGCCGCCCTGGTCGATATGCATTGAGCTGGGCAACCGAATTCCTTGTGCGGCCAGCGCCGCTTCCAAGGCCACCTGTTGCTGCCGCGACAGCTTGACGCGGCCGTCGGTGGGCAAACCATGGCTCCGCATGAAAGCCTGATACACCGGCGACTGGCGCATTGCGCGGTTCCACTCATCCAAACTCGCTTCTTGTGTGCCACGGTTGGGCACCGAAGACGGGTTCCACGGCGCCGGGCTCGACGGCGACGGACTGGTCGGCGCATTCACACGGACAGGTCCAATGGAATATCGCCAATCGGCATAGTCTCTAACGTCGAGGTAGTCTTCGGGACGTGGCGCCGGGTCTCCCCGTTCTGCCCCGCCGCCGTAATTCCATTGTTGCCATGCCGCCTCGTAGGCGTTTCGTGGTGGATAAATAGCCATCGTGTCCTCTTACGCGTTGACGCGCTCGACCACAATGTCGAGCTTGTATTGCATGGTGGTAGCGCCCGCGCTCGCATACGTGGTTGCGTAGGTCATCGGGGTGTTGCCGTCTGCCGCGATCAACAACATGCCGCTTTGCGACGTCGTCGTGGTGTTGCCCGTCAGCGCCGCGCCACTGGAGGTTAGCGCCACCGTGTCCGTCCAGCCGATGGTGACCGTCAGGCTTGAACTTGTCGTTGCCGCCCTGGTAATGCGCGCCGCCCAGCTCACGCGCCACAAACCGGTCGTCACCGACACTGGTAACGACGTTGTCGCAATTGACGCGCTTTGCGCTGTCAACTGTTTGGTCACCACCCGTTCCGGCGTGGCGTCAACCACGCGCTTGGTTTCTCGAAACCACAGCCGCCAGACTTCGGAGATGGTGCGGTCGCGCAACACCAGCTCGTCGCCCACGGGCATCGGCGCACTCGTAAACGGCATTACGCCACCTGCCTTCGGTTTGATGCGTGTGCGCGCACATTGGTCCAGCCGTCAAGCACGCGCACCGGAATGGGGTCCGTGACAACAATTTCGTAGGTCCGTCGATACGAGCCACCCAGCTTCCAAAATTGCACCCGGCGCCGATATTGACCCACAGCTCCCAGCGATTCCGAGCGTTCATTGCTCCACGTTTTCCCGCCGTCGTCGCTGTACGTCAACAGCACTTGCGGGTTTGAACCCTGACCTGATTGCAACCCCAAGCCGGTTTCGGCCACCACTTCAAGTACCGAGTGCGTCAGCCACTGGCCTTCGGCTTCTAACGTGGGACTGCGGCGCACCCGACGCAACACGCGGTCATCGACATCCACGTAATAGTCCGTATTGACTTCGTAAATGTTGCCGGTTTCCCGGTCGCACCACAAATGCACGCCATCGTCAAACGCCGCCGCGTGCCACGTCGGGCGCCACGCGTCGTACGCGCTGTTTTCTTCAATCCACGTTCCGCGCTGGTGCCATTTGCCAGTCGCAAAGTCGTAGACCCACGTAATTCCGGCGCTTGGGAACGACAGCACGTAAAAGGTATGCCCGAGCTCGCGATACGTCTCGCCAGTCGCCCCGGAGACGTCGCCGTAGCTGGCCAGCGCAAACTCCAGCGCAAAGTCGCTGATGCGCTGCGGCACCACGCCGCGCGCGGACATGACCTGTAGACCGCCTTCTTTGGTGGTGGCAAGCCACGTCACCGCGTCGTTTGCTACGCACACCGAAAACGGCGCCGCAATACCCACCTTGACCAGACCACCGGATTGGTCCGGTACAAACGGGAACGGGTCTTCGTCGCCGTTATACCAGACTTCACTCGTCTGCTCGCCCAACAGCCATGTCTGCCCACCTGACACCACCAGCGCCTTCCACGGGTCTGGACCAATTGTGCGGCCCTGCACCTGCGTCGCGTCCCACGTCAACCCATCCGCCGGCTCCGAAATATAAAATTTGCTCGTGCTGGCGTCCAGATATTGAAAATAGCTGTACGACATGGCCCCCATCGTGCAGCCGGACGCAATGACCTCTGTCAGCGTGTTTGTGTTCAACGCGTAGCAATAACCTTTTCCGCCGGAGGTAATAAACAGTTGATCCGCGTTCTCGCCGTTTGAGCAGATGGTCGCCGGGTTCAAATCGACCTCAAGCGTGCCGCGCACGGTGTAGGTTTTGTCCGAATACACCTCAACCAACTTTGTGCCAATCACAAAGAAGCACCGCCCATTCATGGCAAACGCGGCACGTCCGGCCGCGCTCTCGGTAACCGAACACCACAAATTCGAGCCTGGAGTTGGGTATAACGCAATGCGCGTCGTCGCGCCGTCGCTTTCTATCGGCTCGGGATACCAGTTAATTGTGCGCTCGTCGTCTGCAATGGGCGACTGCGACCGATACGCGCCGTTGACAAATACCGGAAACTTCACGAGTCTGTCTCGATGTTGTAATACGGTCCCCGACCGCTCCACATTGCGTCAATGGGCAGCTCAGATAACCGCATATTGATACGTTCGACGTCGGCTTTGGATTCTATTGCGCTTGTCATCAGCGTTGACGTTGGCGCAAGGTCAAATTCGGTTGCCAGTTCCACCGCCAGGTTGTCGCGCAAAAACCGCCGATACCCCGGCGGCAACGACAACGTGTCGCCCAGCGCAAACTCGCTGACCGCAATGGGGGAAAACAATACCCCAATTAACGTCGAGGACGTCGGCGTAGGCCACAACGTCAGGGTTCCGGTCGGGATGGTCGGGTTGTAATACGCGCGGGTTGGCAACACGTTTGTGATGTTTTTGTTTGGGACGGAACGCCATTCTTGATCCGTCATCAGCGGGAGCGGAATCCACGTCAACACGCTATTAGTGCTGTTGTAATACCGCACCGGCGACACTTCACCAATGCTGGTGACAAACGCCGGGCGTGCCACGTTGACCGTTTGACCCGAGCCGACCGAATAGTCGCGGGTGTTGGCGCTGATTGTAAACGTGGTTTCTTGCGACGCGTACAGCATGAGGCGTTGGACCCTCATGGCGTCAACAAAATCGTTTAAGACCTGTAGCCCGTCGTTCAGGTTTTCGCCGCTCGGCGAATTGCCTTGCGCCACCACCCCAATACGACGCAGCGAAGAGGTAATTAATTCTGTGACCGTCATCGGCGCCCTCTGCGCGGGTCACGGTTACGTAACCAACAACACACCACCCATCGGGTTGACCGCATCAATTCAGCCACCCACAATGCGCGCTTTACTGCGGTGCGAGATAACCCACTACGATAAACGTTTTACTGCCCGTCGCTGCGTGTATCCAACACAAATCGTTCCCGCCAGGAATGCGGAGCGGTTCGTTAAATGTCGCGTGAAGGGGCGCAAACGCCAGATTGTAAGCCGACCACGCGGTGGTGGTGCTCGTGCCGCACGCCGAGCCGGTCCCATACTTTAACGTCAACTGCTGGTCCGTGGTCGTTGTAGCAATTACGCTGGCGCTGGCCGTAATGGACGTAATCAACAACGCCGTTTGCGCATCGCGCCCCACGCACCCAGTGCCCGTGAACGCTGTGAGAGACGTGCCGCTGTTGTTGACAACGGTACACACCACGCGCGTGCCGGACTGGCCTTGCGTGGCGGTGACCGAAGGGGCCGACAAGACCAACACAAAGCTGGCGACAAGCGCGAAAGCGCTCAACAGTCGCATAAGAATCTCCTTCCGTGTGCGGTCAGCGCCGCGCGCCTTTGGGGGCTTTTTTTGGCGCTGGGGGGTCGGGCACATGCTCTTCACCCGCTTGCGCGTCGCGGAACTCCGCCTGCGCGCTTTCGCTCATACGGTTAACGCGATACTGCTCTTCGGCGACCGCGTCGGCCACACCGCGCTGCGCGGCCTCAAACGCTTTAATTGCTAGTTCGGGGGAATCGTACCAAGCAGCGCGCCTGGCACTGGCATACTCGTCCCCGTCAAATACGGTGCGCTGGCACGCGGCGGTAAACGCGGTCGCAATCGGCTCACCCGTGGCGACGCCTGGGTGACCGCACATGGTTTTCCCGTTTGTCCACCGGTCAGCCTTGTAAACCATTTTTGGAAATTCGTCTTTGCCGTCGGCGTTCATGCCGCCGAGGCGTTTGGGGGTATCCCAGCGTTTTAGTTCTTTTGCGGTTTCGTTTTCCGGTCCCAGCACAATGCCCATAACGCTCCTTACGCGACACACACGAGAGCCGCCCCATGCGGCCCTCGTGCGTCGAAGTGGTGGTCGCCCCGCTTACGCGATGGCGATGTCGATTGACGTCAGCGTGCCGGACAACGGCGACGATAGCGGCACCCAAATTTCGTTGGCCGCAATCAGCGACAAGCAGCACTGGCCGTTAGCGTCAAACGTGCCAACGTCATAGCTGCTGCCGGCGTTGCCGAGACCCGCCGTGTAGGTCACCGTGTGCGCGGCTTTGCCGTTGCCCACGATGCACAGAACGTCGCCGTCATTGTCTTTCGCCGGGTTGGCGAGCGTCATGGCCAGCGCGGCCGTGCCGTTGATAATGGCGACCGCGTCCGTGCCGGGCTGGGGCAGTGCAATCGCCCCCGCCGCGCCATAGGCCGCTATGGTGCGCACGCGCCCAAGCGGTCCCATCACGGCCTGCGACGTCTGCGCCGGCGCGGTCGTGAAGTCGGACGCGTCCCCGTGTACGACGCCCGACGTAATGGCGTGCGCAGCCGAGGCCGTGCCGTCCCACCCACGCAGCACCACAACGCTGGTGCCACTAGTGTAATCTTGCCGGACTTTCATCCGTTCGTTGTCGATCTGGATGATGCGACCGGCCGCGATAGAGGTGGCCGAGGCCACCGTGATGGATTGATCACCCGCTGCGATAGCAACGGAATTAGTTGTGCGAACCAGAGCCATGTGCGTTTACCCCCACACCCGAGCGGCGAGACGTGCTTGCAACGTCGCGGCGCCGATGAGAATGTCGAGGCGGCTCGGATTCTGATCCGTCCCGATCTGATATTGCTCGACCATGCGGACCGAGAAGCCATACTTCTTCGACCGCGCGAACGAGGACGTGCAGCCCGCGTCAGGCTTAACCAAGTCGGCCATCACAAACGCAAACGCGTCAGGATGAAATTGCAACGACTGCGGTGACACCGTGGTGGCGAGCGTGCCAGCCGTCGCCGAGGTCGCGCCCAACACGGTAATCACTGCGTTATCCGCCGGCGAGTTCGACACCGTTTGCAGTTGACCGCTGGTGATGATGGACGGCGAAATGGGCAACGTAGCCATCGCGCCCGAGCTGTCCGACGTGTCGGCCGTCACCACAAACTGCTGGAGACGCCCGGTCGAGCGATAGCTCTGCGGGTTGACGGAGTACACGCCGGCGATGGTGAAGATGTCGCCTTTCTTCAGCGAGCTGGCGCCAGAGGCCCAGCCATCCGTCGCGAGGGTCGAGCCGGTCTGGTTGGCACCGTTGACGAGCGGGGTGGACGCCGTAAACGTGCCGGTGGTGTGCGCCGGACGATTCTGGCTCTGATACCACTCGTCCACGCCAAGCTGCTTGCGCCCGAACATGCCCTCACGGTACGCCTCACCGATCACCGCGCTCGGATTAAACAGCGAGCTGACGTTGTCGGCTAGGGTCGCCATCGCGAGCGTGTCCAGCACAGCCACGCGGCCGTTGAGCGGCACCGCCCCGTCGGACAGCTTGACGCCGGCCTGGAGGTAGGTGAGCTTCGAGCTGGGCGTGGTGCCCGGCGTGCCAACGCTGTTGTAGATGTCGCGGTAGACGTTATCGAACGCCAACACGTCGGCGGCGTTGGCAAGCGCCTCAGCACCTGGGGTGACGTATCGCGCGCGAACGTCGTCCAGCTGTGTGGTCTGCTCGTTTGACGACCAGGTGAAGGCGACGTGTTTCTGGTTGGTCAGACTGATCGGGACCGTCTGGTCGTACAGGTTTTGCAGTTGCATCGCCTGCCCGTCGCTGACGGTAAAGCGCTGCGGGAGACGTGCGTTGACGGTCTGCCCAACCTTTGCGCCGGCTTGCTTGTATTGATCATCGTACGTGCGATTGACATTCGCAAGGAACACGACGGAGTTCGTAAACCCACGCGCGACTTCCTTGCAGACCCAATCGCTAGTTGCAATTGTGTTTGCCATAACTTTACGCTCTCAAACCCGTTTTCAACGGGGGGTTGCCCTACCGGACGCGCTGGCCTGCTTTCCGTCGCCTCGCATCAAGCGCATTGCCGCGCGCAATGTGTTCGTCCATGTCGAGGTCATTCGGAATCTCGGTCTCGGTCTCGTGTATGGCTGGCGCGCCGTCCACCGGCTTAATGGGTGGCTTCGCCTTACTTACTGCTAATACCGATTGAGCCGAGCCGGAGTGTGCGGCCTCTAATCGGGCTTCGATCTTTTTCATCTCGCCGTAAGTCAGCACGGGGTGCATCCTTGCGAGACGGTCCACGTCCTCGGGATTGCGCGCCAGGTAGAGCATCATCGCCGGACCCACGGGTGAGTCCTTGATCACGTCTTCCATCGGCGGTGACAGGAGAAGGTCTTCCCGGTTGACCTCCTCCGCAAACGTCGCGTTCTCGGCGGCGAACTTCGTATACCGCTCGGAAAACTTCTGCTGCCGCTCTATTTCGTAGCGGCTACGGTCGTGCTGCTCACGAGACCATCGCTCGTGGTAACGGTCCACGCGCACCGCTTCGCGAGCGGCCCACGCGGATTGTTCGCGCACATACGACGCGAAGTCATCGTGGTCGGCCTCCTGCGGCTCGGGGTCGTTGGAGTCCATTTGACCCCATCCCTCTGGCTGCTTCGGCCGTCGTGCCTGACCCTCTAGCTCTCGCGGTCGCTCGGTGGCCATCTCGGCCTTGAGCTCGTCACGCTGCCGGCGCAGGTCCACTAGCTCTGCACTGATGGCGTCTCGCTCGCGCTGCGTGGTGCCGCGTTCCCGCACCAGCGCGTTAATCTCCTCCTGAATGCTCGCTTTCCGTCCCGCGAGGGACTTCTTGTGAGCGTTCAGCACCTTGCCGGCGTTGGCCGCCTCGTCGGCCTTCGCCTCGTCGGGTGGTGCGGCATCGACCGGTGCCGGTGCGTCTTCGACAGGCGCCGGCAGTTCGCTCGGTGGCGGCTCGCTTGGCGGCGTCGTGCCGCCCTCAAAGTCTTCGTCGGCCCCAACCAACCCGTTTAATGCCATTCGTGCTCCAGCTCCGGGTGTGACGCGGGAGGGTCACCTCAACAAAAAAGGCGTGCCGGCTGGTCTCTCAGGACCGCCGCACGCCCTCCGCTGGTGTGCCCTCCGTTGTCTCGTGTTCTCAGCGGCTCGGAGATGCCGCGTTCGCCCGGCCAAAGGCTAGAGAACTGCGCTTGGTCAATTACTGTCTCACTATAATCTCGTCACGTCAACTGCCGTCCGTTTCGGTGTCGCGCTGGGCAGCTCGCTCGGCGCGCGCCTCGGCTCGGTCGTCGTTGGCTTCCGCGCTGGCTTCCGCGCGCTCGTAGGCGACCCGTGCCTCGTCCGTGTTCATGGCGTGTTCAGACGCCAATAACGCAAGGTCGTGCCGCTGTTCGTCTTCGCGCGTAACCGTGTCTGCCGCAATTTGGCGCGTTTGCTCACCCTGCTTTAGTTGTGCCTGCACCTGCGCGAGGCGCACTTTCAGGTTCGCGTCAATCTCGGCCAGCATCAGGTTACCCTGCTGGCGCATCTGTTCGAGCTGCATGGCCGCGTCGGCCTTGACCTGCTCGCTCTGCACTTTCGCGCCGGCCTCGACCTGCTTGGTCTCCAACTGCTGCACGGCGTTCTGGAACGCGCCCTGAAGCTCCTGCAACGCCTGCTGTTGCTGCGCAAGCTGGGCTTTGAGCTGTTCAGGGTCTTCACCGCCCTCCTCGTCGGCGAGCTCGGGCGGGAGTAGCTTCTTGAAGCGCTCACTGATCTCGGTGTGGCCGGGAAAGTCTCTGAATTTGAAGTAGATGTCGCCGATGACCTTGAGCAGCTCCGGCGCGGCCTGAAGCAGCTGATTCATCTCGTCCACGCCATGGAGCAGGCGCGAGTTATAGCTCTTCCCAATGGTGATGGCCGTGGTGTAACGGCCCTTCGTGAGGTCGTAGAGCTTGGCCCCCTGCGCCGCCATGTCAACGGCCTGCGGTCGGCCATCGGGTCCGGTGACAAACGGCGCGTTCAGCATCACGGCCTTCTCGTCGCCTTCGACGCCGAGCACCTGCTGGATGCGTCCGGGACGGTCATAGACTTTGGGAATCAGGTCTACCAACTGCATCGCCTCGAACGGCATCGAGATAGTGACGAGGTTGTCGAGGTAGTTCGAGTTGCCTTCTTCGCCTTGATTCTGGAGGGCGAGCACCTTGCGTCCGCTGTCCCCCGCACGCGCATTGCCGAGCGACGGGTCGTAGGTGAACGTCGCCGACTTAATAAACTGGTCTGCCGCTTCGAGCAATGCGAGTGAGCCGCTGATGTTCGACCCGACGGTGTTGCGCTGCGGGAGCGGGGCGGGCTGGCCCCCAATGGTCACCGCCGCGACCTGCAGGTAGGGGAAATTGCGTGTCGAGGCTTGGGACCACGCTTCCTCGTGGCCCTTGAATTGGCCCTCGTAGCCGATCCATGGCGCTTTCGTGTCGAGCGCTTTCTCTTCGACCGCTGCGGTCGCCGCGTAGTTGAACAACCGCTGGCCATCCTGCGCCGGGCGAATAATGCCGACCCACCGCCGGCGGTTTTTGAAGTATTGCTCGCGGCCGATCACGGGAATAATCGGAATGTAGCGGCCGTCCCACTCTTCTTGTTCGAGCACTTCGAGCGCGTTGAGCGTATACCACATCACCTTCCGCTCGTCGACGTCGCGGCGCACATCAACGCGATCCTTGTTTGTCGTCCACCACTCGTCGCCGAGCTCGTCCAGATAGCCGTTCTGGCGCCCCATCTGCCCATTCGCGTCGGGTTCCAAATACGACACGCGCGTGCGCGACTGGTGCTGCACGCGGAAGAATTCCATCACGCGGACGCCGCGATACCCCTCAATGTCCGAACTCATCCAGTTCGGCTCGATGTCGCCGTCGCTGGAGCCGAAGTCATCGTCGTCGAGCGCCGTGGTCAGTTGGGACTGTGGCCAGCGCTGCCGGAACCGTTTCTCGGGCATGAACCCGCCGATTAACCCCCACTCGCCGTCGGACCAGTCCGGCTCCACCGCGTAGGGGTCCAGATAGACGCTACCCTGATTCAGGATGCGCTGAATACACAACTCCTGGTCTGACCAGTGTTCGCCAGCGCCGGTCTGATCGACGTAACGTTTCAGGATTCTGTAGTAGCCACGCCCGGCCTTAACGCCGCGCTCAAACGCCCAGTTGCGCGCCATTTCCGCGCGCGAATGCGCCTGGATGTGCCGAATGATCCCTTGTAAGACCTCGGCGGTCTCCGGGTTGGCCGTTTCGTTTTCAGGGCTCACGGTGATGCCCAGATGCGCGCGACGCTGCTGGTTGATCACGAGCTGCACCGGTTGGTCCAGCTTCGGGATCGTCAGCATCGGCCGAGGGGGAATATCGACACCGCCGATATTCTGCGCACGCCGCGACGCCTTCACACTCTCGGGCCACTGGTCACCCGCGTCGAAGGCGAGGTCTTCGTCTTCGCGTTGGCGCTGTTCCGATTCGGCGTCCGTGGACACCAGCTTGAAGCAGTTGATGGCGTCCTGCACCACCGGGTCGAGTGTTGGGTCGTCAAACTGGTCGGCCATCGCGCTTTACTCTACGCGGATGGTGTCGTCACGTCTACTCCGATGCGCTGCTGGCGTCGATAGAACATCGCCCGATACTGACAACGACACCACGGGCAGTCCACGCAGCGGACGCGTGTGTCGAGCTGCGAGCGCAGCGGGACGGCGTGGCTCACAACGTCCTGGTAGACGGCGAACGGGGGCGGGATGGGGCTACGGCCACACGATGGACAGCGCGGGTCCAGTCGCTCTATCGCCCATGGAAGGTCTCGGTCGTCCACGTCTCCGGGGTCATCGGTCATGGCAGCACCAGTAGTTTCATCTTCAGGTCGTCCACCGTGATGCGACCCACGCTCGGCGCACGCCCGTGCGCCGCCTCGTGGTGCTTCACGCACAGGCTGATCACGTTGTCGAGCGTCGTCTCACCACCCAGCGACCGAAACACGATGTGGTGCCGGTGAATCGAGTTGCCGCAGTAGATGCCGCAGACCTGGCAGCAGTGCCCGTCACGCGTATCGACCGCGCGGTAGACGTCACGGTCGGCGATGAGCTGCCGGCGGCGCTTTGAGGCTCGGCGCGTCGCGGTGGGGCCCTTCATGCGCGACCGATCATGCGGAAAACAGGACGAGCTTCGTGTAGAGCGTTAGGTCCATCTACCCCCCCATCCACGCGTGGTCACCGCCGCCCCCGCTCGACCCCGAGCGCCGGCGGAGCTGCGGCGGGGTCCGCATGTGCGGCTCCCCAGACATCACCAGATAGCGCGTGGCGTCCATCAGGTGGTCGTTCTCCTTCACGATCTTGCCCTTCGGGTCCCGATGATACTTCCGAAACTCCGCGAGCCAGTTCGCCAGGTGCAGCTGCACGCGCAGTCGGCCGGTGACCATGCGCGTCCAGACTTCGAGCAGCCCAGCCTCGACCGCGTTGACCGCCGGTTCGAGGTTCAGGCCGAGGTCGCGGTAGAGGTCGAGCGCCACACGCCCGTCAATCACGCTCGCGCCGGCGCTGGCCGGGTCGATGACGCCGTGCATCCACTCACCACGGGCGTGAATCGCCGCCGCGTGCGACGGGGGCTCGCCTTGGCTCAGGTAGTGCTCGTCGTAAAGCTCGATGGCGCCCGAGCTGGGGTCTTCCGCGCCCCAGATGACGGCGGTGCGCCGCCAGCCAATGTCCATCCCGTAACACCGACGCCACGTCGACGGCACGATGCGGGTCGGCACGATCAAATTGCTCTCCTCGATGGGGTAGATGGCGCCAGCGCCAAGGGTCGGCTCGCCCTCGCTGCGCGCTTTCACCTCGTGCGGGGGCGTGGTGGCCAACAGCGCGGTCTTCTGCGTTGCGTCGAGGTGCGGGACGTGGTTCCAGCCAGCTTGGATAAACCACTTGTGCTCGGCCGCTTCCGGGGTCGGCTCCAAGAAACCATTGACGACGTGGCTACGGCCCTGTAACGGCGTGAACGTTACGAGCACGATCCCTTTGGTCGTCATGGTGCGAAACACCATCTCGGTGTAGCAGTCCTCGGGCGGCTCTTCGTCGCACCAGATAACATGCTTGGCCGTGCCCTCGAAGCTCTTACGGCCCTGCTCGTAGGTCTTCAGGCCGACCACGCTCGTGTCGCCGGAAACGTGCGTCACCCACACACTCTCCAGCGAGTTGGCAAGCCCATGGACGCGTCGCGTGTGGTTGACGATTAAGTGCTCGGGGACCATACCGCCCGTCCACGTTGTGCCAAGGTTTTGCGGGTCGCCGAAGAGCTTTGTCTGCACGATGTCGCGAGTCGTTTCGCTCGTGGTGCCGCACACCCACACCTCAACCGGGTGGTCGAAGCGCTTGCCCTCCCACCACGGCGGGTAAAGCCCGGTCAGATGACAGGTCACTTCGTAGGCGCCGGCTTCCGACTTGCCGACTCTGTTTGCCGCCATGAAGAGCCGCTGCGCAAACCGCTGGCCGGCGGCAAAGAACTCGGTGTGGCGGGGATATTTCGACCGCGCCAACACACCGGTGTCAGGAAAGTAGGTGCGAAACTTACCAGTGCGGCGACGGTGCAGTTCCGCGAGGAGTGAGAGCTTGTGGTCACGCAGGTCCATCACGCCACCCCCGCCTCACTCGCACGAGTACACGTCGGTCTGGAGTTTCAATCCGACCGGCATGTGCCCAGACACGGTAAACGATTTCTCTTCGTAGACCACGCGGTTGGTGGGCTGGATCGTCAACCCGCCAGTATCCAGCTCAAGAAAATGAAATTCTTTCGCTTGATCAGGCGCGGCGCTAAAACCGTCGCCGACGGGCGCCACGCTAAACAAATAGCACCCCTGCTGGCAGGTCTCCCCGGTCCTCACCTGCGCCCGCAGTCCATCCAAATACGGATAGATCACCGCGCTAAAGTCGGTGTGGTAGCAGTCCCAGGTTTGCGCCTCTCGCAACGTGAGCGGCTGAGGGTCAGCACAAAATGCAAGCGCGTGTGGGGGGATATTTCGATAGACGGCGCCAGACTCCAACAAGACCGTGCAGCCCCACGCCCGACCAGGGAACGACACCAAGCCGAACCACACAGCGGGTTGCCAACGCGGGGTCTGAGGCTGCGCGTGCGTGAAGGTGGTATCAATCCAGCAATACCGGTGTTGCGGCAGAGGTCCGATGAGCGAATAGATCACGGGCGCAACCGTGCCCCCGGTTTCACCGTTTCGCTCAGTAAAGCGTCGCCGGCCAACGCGATGCGGCGCAAGCGCTCGCGTTGCGCACAATCGTACTTCTGCTCCTCGTGCCGCCGCCAGCGGACGTAACACAGCATCAGCAGCGCGAGACCAAGACCAAGATACACGCTAGCGGCCATTCGCGTCTCCTATTCCGCGAGCGCATCTTTGAGGGCTTGTCGCAGCTCGTCGTCGCTGAGCTCGGCGTGCGGGAAGCGGTGCTCGTGGCGCACGGTGTCCACCAGCAGCAACAGGTGCTTCGCCGCCATCTGGAGCGCCGCCGTCTTCTCCCAGAACTGGATCTTCGTGACCTCGTCCTGGAGGCCGTCGCCCGCCGTGGTGTTGCGCTTCAGCACCTCGACCGACTTGATGCAGCTCCGCACCGTCGCCGGCATCTTCGAGAGGTGCAGCAGCTTGCCCTCGGCGTCGAAGCACTGCGCCGGGTCGAGATGCGAAAGCCGACGGATCTCTTCCTTCACGCCCTCGGCGGTCAGGTCTAGTTTCGATACCTGCGCGGCTTGCTTGGCTGCGAGGGCGGCTTTTACGTGCGGCCGATTAGCGATGAGGAAGGCGTGCTTCTTGGCGTGCTTCGGGCTGTAGCCGACGGCGCGTGCGGCCTCGGTCTTGTTGAGGTTGACGAGGTAGGCCGAGACGAACTGCTCTTCCTTGGGTGTCAGGCGTTTGGTCATTGCGGTGTCAGGGTCGTGAGAGAGGCAAGCTTCTCCAGTCTGTCGAGATACGACGCTTCGCTGTCCTCCTGCACAAGTTTGAGGCATTCCTGCTGGTTACAGTCAGCGTCTTTCGCGACGGCGATGAACCGCAGCGCGACTTCGATAGAGGCGATGGCCTCGGGGAACTCCAGGGAATACAGCGCGGTGATGACGCCGGCGACGGCGTTCCGCCGTCGTTCCATTTGGGCGCGGAGTTGCTGTGGCGTCACGGGGTCGTCGTGTGAGGCGCTCACTCGCGACCACCTACGCGTGTGGGTTCGAGGAGCTTCCGCACGCTCGCCGGGTGCAGGAACTGGCGCCGCCGCACGGGTCGTCGTTTGGTTTGTGGCGCGAATGTCCCGCGCGTGTCAATCAAGGCGTCTTCGCTGAACACGCGGTCGAGAGCGCCGGGCGTTTGTGCGATTCTGCGGCACAGGCGAATCGTGGCCGACCGCGACAGCGACCAGCCCGCGCTCAGACCAAGGCCCAGAGCCACCAGCAGCCACGGGAAAAACGCGTCCGACACCATAGGTCACCTCCACTTTATCGAGCGCGACGGCGAGGGCTGGCCGTCGAAATGAGGCGCACCGAGGTGTAAGTCGGCACGCCTCGACAACGGACGACAGTTGAGCAGAGGAACCGCCGCCGTCTACAAGGCTAAAGTCTAACACACAATTCACTCGTCGGTGGTGTCCTCGCGGGGCTGCGTTTGCACCCACGCATCGAGGTCGGCTGGGTGATACGAGACCTGCCGGGATAGTCGCGCAATGTCCTTGGCCTGGAGGCCCGTTGTGGTGCGCAGCAGCGCAGCCAGTTCAACCGGTTGACGCTTGATGATGTCCAAAAGGTCGGACGACACCCGGCCAGCCCGCGCCAGCAGGGCATCCGCGTCACAGCCGAGGATGTCGGCGATCACCTTGACCTTGTCCTCGGCCGGCGGCCGAAACTCGTCCCGCTCGATCTTGGACAGGTAAGTGGGGCTCACCCCAATCCTCTTCGCCAGCTTGCGCAGACTGATTTTCTTGGCTTCGCGCGCGTGGCGGATGAACGACCCGAAGGGCTGGGTCATTGGTTAGCGGGTGCGCTCAACGTGGTGAAGGCTCTCCCACAGCGTTACCTCAGCCTCGTGATCGTGATATGCCCGTTCCGGCCCTCAGGAGTGGCTTGTCCTTCGTACGTCCACGTCCCGTTGGTGTCGCGCTTCCACGCGGCGTATTCGT
>VGYC01000188.1 GCA_016873095.1 Planctomycetota bacterium
TCTGGCGTAAGCTCTCCTTCGGCACGCAATCGAACGGTGGCAGCCGTTTCGTCGAGCGTCTGCTGACGGTGATCGAAACCTGTCGTCGCCAGTCACACAATGCTTTTGCATGGCTGACAACCGCCGTCGAAGCCCAAATGGCTGGAAAACCAGCACCATTGCTGGCCAAGGCGTGAACGGTTACGTTGCAACCTTACGAAATGTCAAGGTTGGAACGGACCGGCGCCTTTATCACGCCGGTCAACTCGACGCGATTCTGTAATTCATTGACATGACACATGATACGGCGAGGAATCGAACTGCGTCAGGCAGTTCAAGAGAGTAGCTTGTCTGTGGTGGGTCAAAATCCCAAGATGATGGCATTCCTTGCGTTGCTCGATCGAACCAGGCCGCGCGAACACGACTCGTCAAGCCTCAGGAGACTACCATGGGCGCGATTTTGAAGGAACGGCTGAAGCAGGGCAAGCTGGTGCGTGTCTTCGGCATGGGACAGCTGTGTCATCCCAAGCTGGTGGAGATTGTCGGCATGCATGGCGGCTTCGACGCGGTCTGGCTCGACCAGGAGCACGCGGGCATCTCGATCGCGCAGATCGAGGAAGGGGCCCGGGCGGCGCGCGGGGTCGGACTCGACTCGTTCGTGCGCCTGACGGCCACGGATTACGCCACGGTGATGCGCGTGCTCGAGGCAGGCGCCGGCGGCATCATGGCCGCACAGGTCCGCTCGGCCCGCGAGGCCGAGGAAATCGTCCGCTGGTCGAAGTTCTATCCACAAGGACTGCGCGGTGTGAACGGCACCGGCGTCGATGGCCGCTATGGCACCGTGCCGATGGCCGACTACTTTCGCCGTGCCAATGCCGAAACCTTCGTCGCCATCCAGATCGAGCATGCCTCCGCCGTCGATGAGGTGGAAAAGATCGCCGCCCTCAAGGAAGTGGACGTGTTGTTCATCGGTCCGGCCGACCTGGGACAGTCGATGGGCATTGTTGGCGACTGGAACCATCCGAAGCTATGGCAATCGTTCGAGCGCGTGGCCAAGGCAGCCCAGGCCAACGGCAATCACTGGGCCATCCTGCCGCCCAATCCGCCGTATGCGCGGCGCTGCGTGGAGCTGGGCTGCCGCATGCTGTCGCTGGGCCTCGACACCTGGGCCGTGCAGCGCGGCTTGCGGGCGTTCCTGACCGAGTTCGAGGAAATCGCGGCGCCGTGAGCACGGGCGGCGCGACGCGCCGTACAATGTGCCCGGTCATTCACCATTCACGGGGACGACATCATGACAGTCTCTCTTCGGCTGACGGGCATCGTGGCACTTCTCCTGCACCTGAGCCTGCAAGCAGCAATTGGGCAAGAAAAGAAGCCGGAGCCGGTGGAAAGCGAGGCGCCGGCGGCGATCCTGAAATCGCCCATCGGCACGCTGCTCATCGGCGCAGATGAATCGAAGCAAGCATGGCAGTTGCCCGCGCTGTTCGATTACGTGCCCCTGGAAAAAACATTGATCGCTCTGCCCGGCAGTCGCGCGGTCGTGGACCTGCCCAGGGCGGGCGCGCAACTCATTCTGTGGGGTAACCTGCCGGAACTGTCCCCGTCGCCAGTGCTGCAATGCGTTGCCCGGCTGCGCGCCGAAAAGGGTGCGGACGCCGAACTGTCGCTGGTGCGTGGCCGAATCATGCTCGAGAACACTCGCAAGGAGGGCCCGGTCAAGGCCCGCATCCATCTCGCCAAGGAACAACTCGACGTCACGCTGGCGACGCCCAAGTCGGCCATCGTGCTGGAACGCTTTCAACCCTGGATCGCGGGCGTCCCCTTCGCGATCAAGCCGAAGACGCCGCGCATGGCAGACGCCCATGTCGCGCTGCTGGTAGTCAAGGGCAAGGTCGAGATCACCCGTCAGGGAGAAACGCATCACGTCCAGGAGCCGGCGGCGTTTGTGGGCGTCGGCAGCGGACGCTTGCAAGGTCCGAGCGCTGTCAACAAGCTTCCGGACTGGCTGTGGCCGAACACAGACCTTTCGGAAAAGGCGACGGCCTGGCATAAAGGCGTCGAGACGTTGCGCCGCCAGTTCGCTGCCAAGAAAGGAGTCGGCAGCGCCGTGACGGCCACGGCCGGCAGCAAGCAGGCACACGCACGTGCCGTCGCCGTCCTGAGCGCCGCCGCAGTTGGCAACCTGCCCGCGGTGCTGGCCGGCTGGCGCGACAAGTCTGCGGAAGTCCGGCTGGCGGCGACGCGCGCCTTGCAGAACCGCATCAGCGCCGGCTCGGAAGAAGATCTCGAGCTATATCACACGCTGCTGGAGGCCAAGTATCCGGCCGGCCAGGCCCAGACCATCATGGAGTTGCTGCATGGGTTTTCCAGCGCCGCCCTGACCCGGCCGGAAACCTACGAGATCCTCATCAACTATCTGCAACATCAGCAACCCGCCATCCGGGAACTGGCTGCCTGGAACCTGTATACGCTGGTTCCGCAGGGCAAGAGCATTCCCTATGATGCTGCCGCCTCCCAGGAGGAACGTGCCCGCTCCCAGGCTGCCTGGCGCAAACTGGTGCCCGAGGGCAAGGTGCCCCCTCGGGATGGCGACTGAAGCATTTCCTCACACGGCATGGCACCGCACGGCTATAGGCGCCGCGCTCGCAGCACCCGTGGATGGCCGGAAAAATCTCGCAGCGTCTCGTCCAGTTCGAACTCGGGCAGCGCGGCGAGGCGAGCGCGGGCGGGGGTTTCCTGCGGCGCGCCGATCTCGATGATCAGGTAGCCGCCCGGCACGACGTGATCGCGAGCGGCCGTGCTGAGACGGTCGAAAACTGCAAAGCCACCAGACCCGCCGTCGAGCGCTTCCCTGGGTTCATAGGCACGCACTCCCAGGGGCAATTTGTCCAGGTCCTCGCGCGCAATGTACGGCGGATTGGAGAGGATGAAATCGAAGTTGTCGCGGGGGGCCAGCGCGGCGAAGAGATCCCCGTGCAAGAAGCGGATACGGTCGGCCACGCCGTGCTTGTCGGCGTTGCGCCGCGCGACGGCCAGCGCGTCGCTGCTGGCGTCGATGGCCGTCACCTGACTCCCTTTGTGGCCGTGCGCCGTGGCGACAGCGAGATTACCCGAACCGGTGCCCACGTCAAGGATCCGTGGCTGGGGAAGGCGCCTGGACAGTTCCAGGCAGGTCACCACCAGCAGCTCGCTATCGGGTCGCGGAATGAGCACTGCCGGCGTGACCTCGAGCTCCAGCGCAAAGAACTCCTTGCGTCCCACCAGGTAGGCGACCGGGCATCCCTCCAGCCGGCGGCGAATCAGATCCTTGTATCGACGGCGCAGCTCATCGCCGGCCTGCTCGCCAAAGCGCAGTCCATAGAGGTCGATGCGCTTGCAGTCGCTGGCATGGGCCAGCAGCACTTCGGCATCGAGGCGAGGATGTTCGATGCCCTGCTGGGCGAGATAGGTCGCCGTCCAGTTGAGCAACTCGCCCACGGTCCATATTTTTTCGTCGATGGTCACTGCCTGCCTTTGGTTGGAGATGTAAAGATGATAACAATGGGGGCGGGGCGATGCCAAGAGCAGCGACGCTCGACGAGTCGGGACAAGACGGTAAGACGCGGCATTCCTGCGCGAAGCGGGCCGCTCACGGATTCCCGTGGTCCCAGACCATGCGCCGCGGGACAGCAGTGAAGATGGCCGGCCCGGTCACGCCACCGGCTCGGCAGTTTGCCATTCGATGTCGGCGCGGCAGTGGACGGAGGCGGGGTCCTGAGTGAGACGTTGGCGATAGGCATCCTGGGCGACCGGACCGAACTGGTCGAAGTCGCTGAGCGACAGTGACTGGAACTGGCGTAAGAAGACGATTTCGTCTGGCTGGTTGCTCGTCACGAGCATAGCGCTGGGAAAGTATGTTCGGGCCAGTTCCCGGAAGCGGTCGCCGGCCTTGCCGGCGGGCGCGCTGATGACGAAAAGTTCGTTGTCAGCGGCGTCGGGGCCAAGGGGCGGCGCCGACTCCTCGTAAACTTGCAACAGGTCGGCGCTCTGGCGCGAGCGATCCTCGGCATCGTCGGCATACTGCGACAGAAACAGTGCGGCCGCGTCGGCGCTCTCGATGCGCTCCTCCAGAAATGCATCGGCGTGCTGAATGAGCCCGTCCGCCAGCGTACGAATCACCGTCGTGGAAGCCATGCAGACCGTGACCAACGCGCGGTATTGCTTCTGGATCATGTCTTGTACTTGCGTGTCGAATGCAACCAGTTCCGCCGGCCCGACGGTGGCGTCAAGCTGGGCGACGGCTTCCGGCACCGTCTTGCAGCCGTGCGGCAAGAGCATGCGCTGGGCGCAGGGGGCATCTTCGGCAATCACGCGCCCGACCAGGTCAGCCAGCTCCGTGAGGCGTTGCCGGCAAAAGCTGATCTCGCGCATCTGATCGGACAGCAGCCCGCGCAAGCAGACATACAACGAATTGACGCTGAGCATGACTGCCGCATGATAGCGGCTCTTGGCGTAGGCGCGGACGAGCTCGACCAGCTCCGATGCGGTATGCGTGAGGTCCTGGTTGGGACGGCGCGTGAAGGGAGCCCGCCAGCGTGAATGCGGCGTGCTTGCCTGAACCGGCGACTCCAGCACGAGATGGATGTGCTTGTACAGGGCGGCGGTCTGTGCTTGCAACTCGCGCAGCAGCGGCTCCTGACTCTCCAGCGTCTTCTGGATGCAGGCGCTGAACTGGCGAATGGCCTCCTCGGCGCCCGCCATGCGGAATGCCGGCTCCTCGAACAAGCGGACAATCAGCTCCGCCAGCATCTGCTCGAATTCGGCCGTGATGCTCACGCCGGCCTGGCGCAGGGCTTTCTCGATGGCCGGCTCGGAACTGCCACCCCCGGGTCCTTGAAACTCCGCAGGGACACCGAGAAGCTTTTCCAGCCCCTCGACCACTTGCACGACCGGCGTCCAGCGCAGCACCGGATCGTCCTTGGCCGTCGCCGGAGTTTGCAGATCGTCGAACAGGGGATCGATGAGCTTCAGCCACAGGGAATCCGGCTTGTGTCCCAGGATGTCTTCACACTTCTGGTGATGAAGCTCGATGATGTTCTCCGGTCGGAAGCCGAGGTGCTCCCATTGTTCCTGGACCCAGGGCTGAGTGGCCTCTTTCATGGCCGCTGAGTCCTTGTTCATCCAGTGGGCGACGAGGCGTGCGCCAACGCGCTGCGCCGCTTGGCGGCGAACTGCCCGGCGCGGCGACACCAGCCGATACATGCCGATGGTCTGGTAATTGATGGAGCCGGCCTCGAGAGATTCTGCGGTCCGGCGTGCCGCCCGGTCCACTTCCTGGCCGGCGGCCGAAATCAAATCGCTGCAAAGATACTGGCTGACGCTGGCGATCTGACGGCCAGTCGCGCCGCGCTTTTCCGGCAGGCCGAAGAAGACGCAGCGCTGGAAGGGGGGCGCCTTGTCCTGTAGCGACAGTTCGCCGCCGTCGCGCTGCGAATAGCGCGCGGTGAACACGTGGTCGCGTGAGGCGAAATAGCTCAGCTCCGCCAGGGAAGCATGCGCGTTGACCAGCGCCTTGGCACTCTTGTCACTTGCCAGCGCGGGCGGCAGGCAAAACAGGCCGACAACTTCCGTATCCTTGAAGCCTTGTTGCCGCAATAGCCGCCGGCTCAGGTAGGCGAGGTCGAGGAACATGCCGCCGCCAGTGCCGCCGTCCAGGCCGGCCACGATGAACACGCGCGGACTGCGCGTCCGCGGCGTCAAGCCGGTGGCCTGAGCTGCGGCTTGCAGCGTCTCCGGCGCGGAGGCGGTCTCCAGTTCACGAGTCATCTTCTGTGTGACCGACAGGCAGTTATCCACCAGGGCCAGCCGGCCCAGCGCGCGCGCGCCGGCGAAGTTTTGCTCGCGCGGAATGGCATAGAGAATCTTGGACGGCAACCAGCTCGCATAGGGCGGCTTGCCGTCACGCGGCTTGAGGTAGTGGCTGGGGCGATGCAAGCGGGTCAGCGCGACCTCGGAAGGCAACAAGACATCCTTGCCGCCGCGCAGCGACGCCTGCGTAACCTCTGGATCCGTGTCGATCGCCAGAAAACGCAGATGCGGCGTGGACTCGGGAGCGCCGTATTGCTGGGCCAGTTCCTTGCGTAATTGCCTGAGGACATCCACGCCGACCCGACCCAGGCCGACGATCAAGGCCGGCCGCAGGATGCCGGAGTCCGTGAAGGGAACCGAGACCGGCGCGGGATACGAAATTGAAACCGACTCGCTCGGCAACGCCCGGGAGGCGCAAGCATTGCCCGGCTGACCAGGCGAAGTTGCCGGCAGTTTGTCCGGCGATCTTTCAGGCGGGGCGTTCGCCGATTTTTCCGGTGGACTGGGTCGCGGCGGACGAGGCGGCAGCGGCGCCATCGGCAATGGCGGCGCTGGCAGCTTCATGTCGTCGGGAAACGCCTTATTCGGAACGGCCTCGCAAGGCGCCAGACGGCCGCGCGCGTTGCAGGTAACGCTCAAGGGCGGCTCCTGAGCAACCTTCGGAATCTTTCGCAGTTCGGTATTGGGCAGGGCAACCTGGTCGATCACAACCGATGGTGGATCAACCGGACGTGGTGTGACAACCTGCCGGAGCGAGCGAACAAACTCCAGGCACGACGGAAAGCGATGCTCTGGGTTCTTCGACAGAGCCCGCGACACTACAGCCCGGTCCGCCAGCATGAGGGAACTCAGGTCGGGCGCGCCCTGCATGTGCTGCCACACCAGCTGGCGAATGGTGCCCCCAGTGAACGGTCGTTGGCCCGTCAGCAGTTCCTGATAGACGATGGCCAGGCTGTACTGGTCGCTGGCGCGGCTTACCCAGCCGTCGAAGGTCTCGGGCGCGGCATAGACCGGCGTGACGCCGCCCGTCACCGTCGCCTGCATGCCTTCCAGGTCTTTCACCAGCCCGAAGTCCGCGACCTTGACGTGATTGAAGACCAGGAAGAGATTCTGCGGCTTGATATCCAGGTGCTGCAACTTGTACTTGTCGTTCATGAGGTCGAGCGCCTCGGCCGTCTCTTCCATGTAGCCAAGCAGCTCATCGCGCGGAATGCCGAGCAGGCCCTGCTTGTGGCACTCGCGAAAACGATCGTAGATGGTCCGGTCAGCCAGCTCCATGACGATGATCAGCTGGCCTTCGACAATGTGCACGCATTCGAGCGAAAGGATGTAGGGATGATGGACCGTCTTGACGCGGTTGAGCGCCTTGAGTTCTTGCTTGGCGCGCGAGCCGTCCTCGTCGTCAAGGGCGCTCAGGTCGCCAAAAACGAACTTGATGGCCTTGAGCAGACCACCGGGTGCCTCGGCTTTCCAGACCTCGCCAAAGCCGCCTCCACCCAGTCGCTCGATGAGCTTGTAACCGGGGATTGGCTCGGCGTGGCTCTCGATCCTCACAGGCATGAAAGCGCATCCTCTTGCAGCGCCGAATTGCCCACCCGCTATGCCGGCCACTAGCATCTGGCCGTGCGCAGGGAGATGTCGTCGACGCTCACATTGATACCTTAGCTCTTGAGAATGGCGTCCGCAAATCCGGGCGGAATTTTGCGACGACGGAAAAAAGACTTGCTTTCGGCGTCGTAATGTACATAAATACACTATATGAGAGCGCCGCAACTCCTTGCACTGTCGATCAAGCAACCCTGGGCCACCCTGCTGGCTCATGGGCTGAAGACCATTGAAATCCGCAAATGGCCAACCACTCATCGCGGCACCGTCTTGATCCATGCCGCCAAGGTCGCCGACGATCGCGCGGAGGCCTGGAAGCATGTGCCCCCCGACCTGCAACAGGCCGCGCAGGGGCGCGGCGGCATTGTCGGCTCCGCGTTTCTGACTGGCTGTCTCAGCTATCGCTCTCCCCGGATCTTCGCCATGGACCAGCGACTGCACCTCAATGAACTCGACTGGTTCGAGGGACCCGTCATGTACGGCTTCACGTTCACGCGCGCCGTTCCCCTGCCGTTTCGCGAGTTTCCCGGCTGGCTGCGCTTCTTTCCGGTGCCGGAGAACGCGCAATGCCTGGAGTTACAACATGCCGGGGGGTGAACAGCCAGGCTCGCGCCTGCTGGTGAGCGTTCGCTCGGTCGCGGAAGCCGAGGCGGCGCTGCGCGGCGGCGCCGGCCTCATCGACATCAAGGAACCGTCGCGCGGCCCGCTGGGCAAGGCCGACGACACGATCATCGACAGCATCATCGACGTTGTCTCTGGCCGCCGCCAGGTGAGCGCCGCCCTCGGAGAATTGATCGATCATCGTCAGGATTCGCCGCACGCCGGACTCGACTACGTCAAATGGGGCTTGAGCGGCTGCCATGACTGTTTCGACTGGCGAGGCGTGTTATCCAGATTCTTCGAGTCGCGTCGTATTTCCGGCCCGAACGTCGTGGTCGTCGCTTACGCGGACTGGCGGCAAGCACAATCGCCGCCCGTGGCGGACATCGCCGCTTTCGCCTGCCGCTGGCCCGGCAGCGTGTTCATGATCGACACGTTTGGCAAGCAAAGGCACGAATCCGGCAGGCGACGTATGCACTTGCTCGACTGGTTGTCGCCGGAGTTCATCGGCGAAGTGTGCGGCCGCTGCCGCGACGCGGGCGTCAAGGTGGCGCTCGCCGGGTCACTGGATCGAGAGTTGATTGAAAGACTGTCCTTCATCGCCCCTGACTGGTTTGCCGTCCGCGGCGCGGTCTGCGAGGCCGGCGAGCGTGAATCGGCCATCACCGAAGACCGCGTGCGTGATCTGGTTGCGGAGATTTGCGCGTTGCGAGGCCGCCGCCTTGCGCCGATGCTTCGCCATTTTTCTTGCCCACCATTTCCGGCATGATCCGGATTCCGTGGGCGACGCTGGCAGCGTCGCCTACGGGCGAGTGGAGCGTGGAAGCCGCAACCGATGACGGGGCAGATAGTTGTTACGCAGCATGCATACGGCGAGGCAACCGCGCTGAATTAGGCGTGCTCCGCCCCTTCCATGTCCCCGAACAGGCTCATTTCCTTCTCCCGCCGCGCCGGCTTCTTTCTCCGCGAGATCCGCGGCAGTTCCTGGTCGAGATGATGCGATTCGAGTTGCTGCAGCACGACGCGGGCGCGGTCGAGGACCTCGCTGGGGACGCCGGCGAGGCGGGCGACCTGGATGCCGTAGCTCTTGTCGGCGGAGCCGGCGGCGATCTTGTGCAGGAAGACGATCTCTTCCTGGTGCTCGCGGACGAGCACGTTGTAGTTGCGTAGCCCGGGCAGCGTCTCGGCGAGCTGCGCCAGCTCGTGGTAATGGCTGGCGAACAGCGAGCGGCAGCCGATGTGATTGTGCAGGTGCTCGGTGATGGCCCAGGCCAGGGAGACGCCGTCGTAGGTGCTGGTGCCACGGCCGATCTCATCGAGGATGACCAGGCTGCGCGCGCCGGCATTGTTGAGGATATTGGCCGCCTCGGTCATCTCGACCATGAACGTGCTCTGTCCCCGGCTCAGCTCATCGCTGGCGCCGACGCGCGTGAAAATGCGATCGGCAATGCCGACCCGCGCTTGCCTGGCCGGCACGAAGCTGCCCATCTGCGCCATCAATGTCAGGAGCGCGACTTGTCGGATGAACGTACTCTTGCCGGACATGTTCGGCCCGGTGATCAGCCAGAGCATGCCGTCGTCCGCTCCCAGGATCACGTCGTTAGGGACGAACATGCCCGGCGGCAGCGTGATGTCGAGCACCGGATGCCGGCCGTCGATCACGTGCAGGATCGAATCATCGCAAAGCTCGGGGCGGACGTAATGCCGCGACACGGCCAGATCCGCCAGCCCCGCCAGGACATCGAGATGGGCAAGTACCTCGGCGGTCTGCAACAGCCGCGGCGTCTGCGCCGCCACCTGCTCGCGCAGCTCGAGGAACAGCTCGTACTCGCGCTGATGGCTCTTCTCTTCGGCAGTCAGCACCTTCTCCTCATACTCCTTCAGTTCGGGAGTGATGTAGCGCTCGGCATTCTTAAGGGTTTGCTTGCGCTGGTAGTCGGCGGGGATCTTCTCGGCGTGCGTGTGGGTGATCTCGATGTAATAACCGAAGACCTTGTTGAAGCCGACCTTGAGGGAGTTGATGCCGGTGCGCTCGATCTCCGCGGCCTGGAAGCGGGCGATCCACTCCTTGCCGCCGCGCATGATCTCACGCAGCTCGTCGAGCCTGGCATCGTAGCCGGGGCGGATGATGCCGCCGTCGCGCGGGCCGTGTGGCGGGTCATCGACCAGCGCCTCGTCGAGCAGCTTGCGCAGCTCGGGACACAGCTCCAGCCCGGCTTCCAGCTCGCGCAGCAGCGCCGACCGTCGGGCGGTCACCTTCGCCTTGACGCGTGGCAAGAGCCGCAGCGTGCCGGCGATGGCCGACAGGTCGCGCGGCGACGCCCGTCCCGTGCTGGTTCGCGACGTGAGCCGTTGCAGGTCGAACGCCTCGGCGAACACCTCGCGCAGCTCCTGCCGCAGTGCGTTCTCGTCCTTCAGCTCGGCCACGGCGTCGAGCCGGGCCTCGATACGCTCGCGCTCGGCCAGCGGCGTCACCAGCCAGGCGTGCAAGAGCCGCGAGCCCATGGCCGTCGTGGTGCGATCCAGCACGGAGAGGAGCGAGCCGTCGCGACTGCCCTCGCGCAAGGAGCGCGTGAGCTCCAGGCTGCGGCGCGTGACCTCGTCCATGAGCAAGAAACGTCCGGCGTGATACGGCGAGAGGCGACGGATATGCGCCAGCCCCGCCTTGAGCGTCTCCTCGACATAGGCGAGCAGGGCGCCGGCAGCCTTCAAACAGAATTGCTTGTCGTCGAAGCCGAAGCCGGCGAGCGTGGCCACGTTGAATTGCCTGTGCAGCGCGGCCCGGGCTGAGTCGCCGTCGAAGGTGAAGTTCGGCCGGCGCGTCAGCGTCGTCCCGGATAGCGACGGCTGCAAGCGGGCGTCGATGAAGTCGCCGTCCTGCTCGGCGCATAAAACCTCGGCCGGCGCGAGCCGGCTGAACTCGTCCATGAGGCGAGACCAGGGCACGTCGGCCGCGTGAAACTGCCCCGTCGAGAGATCGAGCCAGGCCAGGCCGACGTTGTCCCCCTTCTCCGGCCGGATGGCCAGCAGATGGTTGGCCCGTCGCGGATCGAGCAGGTTGTCCTCGGTGATGGTTCCGGGCGTGACGACGCGCGTGACCTCGCGGCGAACGAGTCCCTTGGCCTGGCTGGCATCCTCGACCTGGTCGCAGATGGCCACGCGATGCCCGGATTGCAGGAGCTTGCGCAGGTGGTGCTCAAGCGAGTGATGCGGGAAGCCGGCCATCGGCATCGACTTGTCGCGGCTGGTGAGCGTCAGCCCCAGCACCTTCGAGGCCAGCTCGGCATCCGCATCGAAAAGCTCATAGAAATCGCCCATGCGAAAGAGCAGCAGCATGCCTGGATGCCGCTCCTTGGCGTCGCGATACTGCTGCATCATCGGGGTGATCGGCGCGGACATGGGGAGCATTGTAGGGAATGGGAAGGCAAGAGATCGCCGAAAGGCATCGGGTCGCCGCTTGCGGTTTCGCGCACGGCGCGCCGGCAATCGCGCGAAACCGCAAGCGGCGACCAGCGTGTCTGCTCATTGACCTTGTGGCGCCAGGCTAGCGGCAGGCGGCGTCTCCTTCGTCGCTTCGAGTTGCCGGTTGCGGTGATACCAGGAGACGCCCAGCCAGCGGACGAGGAAGGTGAGGCAGGAAAGGAAGCTTCCCCAGAAAAAGAGGAGGAGCATGAAGCCGGCGGCCGGTTCGTTGACGCGCGTCTCCAGCACGAAGAGGATCCAGCAGGCATGCACGAAGAAGATCAAGCTTGCGCTCAGGCCGATGGGCAGGAGTCGCCAGCCGAGCCGGACGGCGACATCCAGCACGCCGGCCGGCGACACGGCGGATAGCCGATCGTTTACCAGGACCGAAGTGTAGACCAGCAGCCAGAGCAAGAAGGCCGCCAGACCCTGTTCCCAGAGCAGCAGGGAGTCGAGCCATGTCAGCTCGCCAGCTTGCAGCCAGAACCAAAGCGCGGCCAGGGCAAAGACGATCGGCCCGGCGAGGAAGCTGATTGCCACGGCGGCCACGCTGCGCAGGACGAGGCGGATATCGGCGCCGGGCCAGCGAACACGAGCGGCGTCGCCGGTCGCGCCGGCTTGCAGCGTGCAGTGCAGGAAACCGCAGAGGTAACCGAAGGTGGCCAGGCCAAGCACGCCCCAGAAAAAAAGCTGCCCGTAATCCAGCACGTCAAAATCGGTGAAGAGCAGGATCAAGTTGAGCAGGCTGCTGATGGTCAGGCTGATGGCCAGGACACTGACCAGGCCGAAGGCGCGGAAGGGATAAGCCATGCACTCCAGGCCGTTGCGTTCGATCTGCGGCCTGGGGCGGCGATACCACGGGCGGCGCAGGCGCTGCATCTGTCTGTGGCCGAGGATCTCCTCAAGCTCGCGATCGACGTCGCGCGACTCCGCGACCGGCTCTTCTTTCTTGAGCGGATAGCCTTGCTTCGGAAAACCGATGGGCACGGAACAGGTCTCATCCACCAGCACGACCTGGTAGCCGATGCTCTTCGGCACGGCGATGGACACGGGCTCGGGATCGGCGAACGGCGAGATCGGTTTGATGGTCTGGACCGAAAGCGGCGGGCGCTCGAGGATCACCGGCGCTGGCGCCTTCATGGAAGGCACGACGACGGGCTGGCGACAGCGCGGGCAGATGGCGCGGCGCCCCGCGTCCGCCTGATCGGCGCTGACGTGCTGACCGCAGGTGCAGTAAAAGGTGATGGTCATGGCTGTCAAGCCGCCGGGCGGCGATCAGCGAACTTCGGGAGCCCGCAGCGACTCGAGGAACGTGATCAGCCGGATTTGCTGGACCGGCGTCAGGGAACCGAAGCGTCGCGCAGAGGCCTGTGCCTGGCCGCCGTGCATCTCGATGGCCTGCTTTAAGGTGGTAGCGCGGCCATCGTGTAGATACGGCCCGGAGTCGGCGATGCCCCACAGCGGCGGCGTCCGCCATTCATCGGCGAGCGGACCGTTGCCCGGGGAGTCCGGGATCGACGGCGTCGAACCGCCGTGATAGGAGCCTTGCCCCTGGAGATCGTCGCCCATGCGGTGCAGCAGCAGGTCGCTGTAGATGCCGTCCACCGAGCCGAGGCTTGGGGTGTGGCAATCGGCGCAGCCGACCTTGGTGAACAGCTGCCGTCCTTCGGCGACGTGCGGGTTGTCGCGATTGCGTTCGATGGGTTGCGGCAGGGAAGCGATGAAGTCACGCATGTCCCTGCATTGCTTGTTGGTCAGGTCGAGGCCGACGGCCTTGACTTCGGGGCGGGCGATGGATGAGGGTTGCGCGTGGGCTGGATTGCTGAGGCCAAGCTCGTTGGCGCAGGCTGCCTGGACGAAGTCGAGCAAGCTCGAGCTTTGCCCCTTCCAGCCGAACTTGCCGACCTTGCCGCTGGCGTCGCGCAGGGCGCGGCCGACCGGAACCTCACGCGACTGCGGTGCCGCCATGCCGAAACGCACGCGCTCCAGCCGTTCCTGGGCAATGATGACGCGGTCCGGAATCTCGTCAATGAGGCGGGCGCCGAACAGAGCCGGCGTGTTGCGCTGGGACAGGTGCACGTGTTCGGGGATGTTGAAATGCTGATTCGGATTGGCCTGTGCCTGCCCTCCCTCAACCGGGTCCGGAAGTGGAACCGGGGCGTCCGCGACCGGGGCGTCTGCTTTGGCGATCAACTCGAACATTCGACCCTGGTGGCGAACTCCCTTGCCCTCCAGCGCTCCGGGCGGCAGCAACGAAGCCAGCGTCGGCCGCGAAATGCGCGGCAGCGTGTGATCGACATGCGTCAGTGTTTCGAGGAACTCGGGGCTGATCGCGTCGGTGTGCACCACGCCCTGGCGTAGAACGCTTTGGGCGGCATGCCGGCCGGCCGAGGCCACGATGAAATTGGTGACATTGTGCTCCAACCCGCCGGCGCCGCCGAGGCCGCCCTGCTTGTGGCAGGCGAAACAAGAAGTGGCGTTGTACACCGGTCCGAGCCCATCGCCGCCATTGGCGCGAGCGATGGCATCGTTCGGCGCCCATTCGTGGACGAACAGTTCCTTGCCCGCATTCACGGCGGCCTGGTCCAGTTCCTCCGCCTCCGGCCTTGACCAGGACAAGACACGCAGGCCTACCGGCGCCAGCGCAAGAATTCCCAACGCGAAGTACCAAGCTGCATGCCGACGATTCATGATCGGAACCCTCCTGCGCTGCCACCTGTTCCGAAAGTCCTCTGCTGGGCCTGAACCTGAGGCCTTCAAAGCTCAATTGTGGTCAGGGTCGCCCGGAAAAGCAACTCCCAAAGGGAAAAAATGAGCCCGTTGCGATGTACGACGAGCCAGTCTTTTTTCGGTTCTCACCAAGGGGCAAAAATCTCTTCCCCCGCAGAACTCTCGACTTCGTAAGAATAAGCCCGCGGTTGCAGTTTTTTTCAGAATTTTTCGACCATCCTCCAAACCAAACGGGGATATATTGTGTTGTAATGGTGGCGCCCGCCACCTTCCCCGTTCGGCATTGGAGGCCGTCATGAAAATCGCGATCACCAAACCACTTTTCGCCTGGGACGCCCTGGAGGATTCGCCGTCGCTGCAATCGCTGCGTGTCCTTCTCGAGGC
>VGYC01000189.1 GCA_016873095.1 Planctomycetota bacterium
GCGGTTTTTCGCCCTCATGGAGGACATGCCGTGCCCAAGACGAAAGTCCGTTTTGCTCTTTCCCCGAAGGAGCGCTCTCTCATTCTCAAGCACGGTTATCCGTTCGAGGAATTTGAGGCTGCGCTCAAGGCGGCAGATGGGAATGCGGATTCTGTCGTTTTTGAACTCGACCAATTCTATTTCGAGCATCTGCTGGGTGAAGTGGCGCGGTCGGCGAACCACGCGAAGAGCGGTCGTGTGGAAGCGGAACTCAGCGACCTCTACGAGTATTTGCAGGGCGAGGCGGAAGATCATGGCCTTGCGACGTTGTGAAGCGGAAGAAACTCCACCGACTCTTGCAGCAGTGCGTCAGCGGTCAGCTTATCGTTCGTAAATCCTGGCTTCCTTGCCAAAGTCCCGGACTTCATTGGCCTTTCTTCCTGGCAGAACCTCGATCTTGAGCTTCCGGTTGTCCAGGACCTGCGCCAGGAGAGTTCCCTGCACGCCGCGCATCTGGGGCGGCAACTCGATTCGGTCCCCATTGCTGTTAATGGACGCGTACAGCAACTCGTACTTGACGAGCCCGTCCTTGGCCGAAATCTTGGCGGGATCAGGGCCGTTACCCTGCACGGCAAACTGGCGCGGCTTGCCGTCGAAATCTCCGATGGACACGAGCACCAGGGTGGGATCGACGTGGTGATAGGCGAATGCAAGATGCCCCATCCAGTAGCCGCGTGGGTCGCGCCGATCACCCGGATAGCCGCCGCTACCTTCCTTGAACCAGTTGCCGACCAGCTTGCCGTCGATATCGTAGTCGATCTTGCCGAAGTACGGCTTTGCTTTGCGGGTGTTGAGTTTCAGCAAGTCGCCCTTGAGCGGCTCGTCGAAGCAGTCGAACAGATCAACGACATGAACGCGCCAGGCGTAGTGTCCGTACAACTTCGGCGTCAGAAATCCCTTGAGCGTGACCTCGGTGTTGATCACGGCTACATCGAGTGACCTTCCGCCGATCTTGCCAACAACCTGGCCCGCCTTGACCGGAATGCGGACCTGGACCGGCGGGCCCATGTTCTTTTTGGCGAAGCGTTCGCGCGTGGCCTCATCGAGGTGCTTCAGAACGGAAGGGTCGAGCTGCGTCAGCAAATCGTAGAACGTAAAGAAGGTCCCGGTATGCTCGATGTGCAGGGCGTAGTCGTCGTAGTCGCGCTTGTGCTCGGTAGAGCCGGTCAACTGCGTGCGATGGCCAACCATCACGATGTAGCCATCGGCAGGCGACATGACATCAAAATGAGGCTGGCCCGGCTTGGTCGCCTTGGGGTAGAAATAGCCGTGATCAATCGGGCACACATGACCTCCGATCATCAGGCCCATTGGGGTGATTCGCTCGATGTCGTCCACGCGCATGGGTGAATGCGCGAACCTGACCGCCCCCTTTCCTTCCGCCTTGCCCTGGCTCCAGAGTTGCTTGAGATCAAGAATACCGTCGGACTGCTGTGCACTGGCAGGTAGTGCAGCGAGCAGGAACGCACACGTTGGCACCGCACCAAGAAAGAAATGTCTCACGGATTAACCTCCGCCATCATCGTCGCATCAATCGTGGATCTCCACCATCATGGTATCGCTGATAGCCCGGTTCAGCCGCGCAGAAGGCATTCTGCTGAGTCTGCCGTGACAAGCCCGTTGGCCAGTCGGTGAAGCGGCGGCCGACAGGTCGGCCGGGCGTTCGCGTATGGGGTTGCATGTAGTTCGCCGTACCTCCTGGCATGGGACTCCAGGTGCCGGTAGCGCCAGAGATAATTCGGGCGTGGGCAAGGCCGGGGCAAAGGCTGCGGGGTGCACCCAGACCGGGCACAACCGGAAGTGTGAAGGCAAGTTGCCGCGCGGAGGTGTGTCGAGGGTCGTGTCGATGGCCTGACGGAGGCCCGAGCCGACACTGGTTTTTTGCTGCCGATCATATCCCCGACATGATGGCCGACGCCTGCCTCCACACATGCCGTCGCACCCAGCTCGTTCAGCCGCCGGATAGGGTGCTGAACGCAGACACCGTAGCCGTGATTGCTCAAAGAGCGGGCGTTCAGCGCCACGAGAATAGGCAATGCTCCGGCTGGACGCGGACCGGGATGTGTGGGTTTACCGGTGCTTGTACCCGTAAAGCCAGCGTGCCGTGGTCTTGCCGACGTTCCTCGCGGAATGGACCGCGCCGGCCGGGATAAGCAACTCAACGCCGACCGTCGGATGCTGAACCTCGCCTGCCACTTCAAACTGCATCTCGCCTTCCAGCACGGTCACCAGCTCGTCCGTCGCGTGCCTGAAGTCCTCCCAGCATTGGCCCGGCGGATCGGTCCACAGGTCGCAAGAGAATCCGCGCTTGGCCCAGTCAGCGGCGATCGTTATGCGGTCAGGTTCAGCCATTTGCGGACTCCGGGTGACAGCCATCTTCTTCATTATGATAATAGCGGCGGCACCTTGTTGGGCGTTTGGAGACAACCAATAGTGGCATCGGACCCAGAACTTTTGATTGACGGCCCCAAAGACGCCAAGTGGACGGTTGCGCTGGCGCACGGCGCTGGCGCGGCGATGGACACTCCCTTCATTACCCACTTCGCGGTCGGCTTGGCGGAGCGCGGCTATCGTGCTATCCGGTTCGAGTTCCCCTACATGGCAAGTTTCCGCACGACCGGCAAAAGAAAACCTCCGGACCGCGAGCCCGTTTTGAGGGAAGCCTGGCTGAAGGTTGTGGCCGAACTTGGCCCAGAAAGACTGGTGATCGGCGGCAAATCAATGGGTGGTAGGATCGCCAGTCTGATCGCGGACGAGGCCGGTGTCGCTGGCTTGATCTGCCTCGGCTATCCCTTCCATCCCGTTGGGAAGCCGGACCAGCTTCGCGTTCAGCATCTTCAGATGATCAAGACGCCCACGCTGATCCTGCAAGGCGAGCGCGATCCGTTTGGCAACCGCGAAGAGGTTGCGGGATACAAGTTGTCGCCGGCCGTACAGTTGAAGTGGCTCTCGAACGGCGAACATTCCTTCAAGCCCAGGAAGAGTTCGGGCACGACGGAGCAAGAGAATCTGGAGCTGGCCCTTACGGAGATTGAAAACTTCCTTGAAGGTCTCGCACCCGGGAAAGGGAAGAAGCCGAAACGATGACGACGGGCACGACTACCGCTGGTTACTCGCACACGCAGATAGCGCCACTATGCCTCATCCTTTACGGCTCGGCTCTGTTGTGCATCGCCCTTGGCTGGATAGTCGGCGAAACTCCGGGCATGTACATCGCCTTCGCAGTCGGCCTGATCATCGCTGGCCTTGCGCCTGCCTTCCATCATCTAAAGGTTGAGGACCACGGTGATAGGCTGGCAATTCGCTTCGGTCCTGTCCCGCTTTTTCGCAGGACCCTTCGGTACTCCGATATTGAGAGGGTCGAAGTTGGGCGCACGCTGATCCTGGACGGCTGGGGCATTCATTACAGCATCCGTGGCGGCTGGGTCTGGAACCTGTGGGGCCGGGATTGTGTCGTCGTTCACCTGAAGAATTGCGTGCTGAGGATCGGGACGGACGACGCCGAAAACCTCGCTGCGTTCCTGAGAACGAAGGTGGAATCGTGAGCGCCAATCTCTTAGCCGACGTGCCCCAGCAGATGCCCGATGAGGTTGTCACCACCCTCCTCAAGGCTGCCGACGTGCGCATCGAGCGGATTGTCTCCCACGGGCATGCGTCACCAAATGGGTTCTGGTACGACCAAGATGACCATGAGTGGGTTGTCGTGCTAAAGGGCGCTGCCAGGCTTCGCTTTGAGGATGGCGTCGTGCAGATGACAGCCGGCGATTTCATCAACATCGCGGCGCACAGGAAGCATCGTGTTGAGTGGACCACCCCAGATGTGCCGACTATCTGGCTTGCGGTGCATTATCGGGATAAGGCGTGAACCAAGGCTTGCGTGCCGTGATGTTGGCGCAGGACCTGCAGAGGCCGGCACAGGGCTACTACTTTCAGTTCGGCTGGGATCAAACCAGCTGACCCCAATCCGCCGTCGGTCCGCGGCACGCTAACACAAGAATTGGAAGGATCGCTTTTTTTGCGTTCGCGATAGCCTCCTTTATCCATACATCGGTGTGTCGGACCGAAGCAGGTTGACTATTTCGGCTTGGTGCGTCGGTGCCAACGACGCAACGGGGTCCGAAGCATGCAGTTTCTGGGCAAGAGGAGGGCGAACTCGCCAATTGAAACACCAGTATGGGTGGCCAACGCGCCCTTTTCCCAACTCCCGCAAGCCGCGTCTGTCCCACGTAAGTGCATTGTAGTTCCAATGCACTGCGATCGGTTCATGCCAGGTTTGAGAGTCAATTGTTCAAATCGCCTGCGCCGTGAGAACTTGCCAACTTTCGTGTCGTAAGTTAATGCTCCCAGCCAGGCGGGCGGTTTGAGGTCCCAAATGGCCCGAAGGGGTGGTCCCCCTTGCAGGTAAAGATCAGGACTTCGCCCTGCCGAAGCCTCCGGCGTCGTGGGTCGGGGTGGTCGATTGTTTGCAAGCGCGTCACTTTTTCCCCGCCTCGATCTGACTGGGCTTGGTCGGCGAAGGAAACGCCTCGGGGATCGGCAATGTTACTTTTCCGGTTGCTGCCCACTCCACGCTGCGCTGCATCGTGGTGATGAAACCGACGCAGCGCATGGCAAACACGTCGTGCCCCATCGGCGTCTGCACGATGCGCCCCTTGCCGTAGGTCACGGTCCAGAGCGTCGGCTCATGGACCATCGTCTTGGGACAGAGAGCGGTGGCCAGGACCTGAATCTCCTCGGCCGGTCCGCGCAGGTTGAACATGAGCTGGTCCTTGGCGTGCATCCATTCTTGGGGCATGCCTTTGCAAATGGGGTGATCTGTGTCGCGCAGGACGATCGCATAGGGATGGTTGGTTTCGCTGGTGCCGCCTCCATCGCCCTTGGGAATGCGGACCTGCTGCCCCTTTTCATCGAAGTAGATGCGATCGCCGAACTTTGGGCTGCGCCAGGCCAGGCCGACCATGCGGTTGAATTCGGGCCAATCGGTGAAGCAGTTGTTGGCGGAATGGAACAGAACGAAGCCGAGTTTCCCCTCCTTGACGTGCTCCGCGAAAGTCTTGCGAAACTCCGCGGGCCAGGCGGGACCGTTGTAGTTGCTGATGACGACCTGACACTTCGTCAAATCGGGCGGAAACGGCACCGTGGGAACCTTGCCGGGCTTGTCGTTGGGCTTCAAATTCGACGACACGTCGACAGTGAAGCGGCCGTTCTTCTCCAGCACTTCTTTGAGAAATGCCGTCGTGTCGCGCCAGGCGTGATTGTGCTGGCCGTCCATGATCAGTACGCGAATCTTGTCGCGTTCGCCGGCTGCCGCCGGGCTGACTTGCCAGCCGATCAGCATGAGAGACGCGCTGAGGGCCGTTCGCAAAATGGTGGTATCCGTTCCGCCAACCCACCTTGCGTGGTCTGGTAGCATGCTTTCCGAAAGGAGGGCACTATCATAGCCAAGCCAGGACGACGGGATCGGACCAAGGAGAGGTACTGGCGGCGGATGCTGCGGCTGTGGCGGCAGAGCGGCTTGACGGGGCGGGACTTCTGTGAGGCGCAGGACTCAATGAGCCAAACTTGACGCTGTTCACAGAACGGATACAACAAGGCAGAATCATCGCTCAGTCTGGAACCTGTCCGCCGCGGCGCGAACTGCTACTGTGATAAACGATCCTGTGCAGGTGGTTGCCATGCATCACCAACCGTGCTACCTTCCGATACGTTTGAAGTCGTTGGTTTTGCTGCTGCTTCTGGCCCCGGCGTGGCTGCTGAGCATGCAGCATTTGGCAACGGCCCAGCAGTCCGGAGTAAAGGCGCAACCCCTGACTTTCGGCCCACTGCCTGACGGCGTGAAGCCCGATCGGCTGCGCCTGGCCAGCTGGGATATTCACAAGAACTTCCGCTTTCAGTGGCATGAAGTGACGACCGCCAAGGACGCCCATGCCGTCATGGAAGTGACCATCCCGGCCGGGCACCAGATTTTTACCGTCGTCATCAACGATGCGCACGGCGTCCGCGTTCGAAATCTCGTCTCGATGGGAAACGTCAAGGACTACGGCGGCGATCCTGCGTCGGGCGAGCCGCAAAAGGTGCGCGTGGCCTGGAATGGGCTCGACGACAAGGGGAACCCGGCCATTGCTGGGACCTATCGCGTCGACGGACTGTCGCTCCCCCGACCCACGGCGGAGTTCGACTACGCCTGGTACAATCCCGGCGATCCACCGTGGCAGGGCTACCAGACCAGCGGTTGGGGCGGCGATCATTCGGGCCCGACTGGCGTGGCCTGCGTGCCGGCCGGGAGCAAGAACAAATGGCGCGTGGTCCTTACCTGGCCCGTCGTCGAAAGCCCGCACGCCACCATCGCCCTCGACGAAAATCATCGCAAGGTCTGGGGCTTCAAACGCGCGGCCGGGTTCGACGGCTCGCGCTCCGTCGCCATCGCCGACGGTCATCTGTGGCTCGGCGTCCGCAACGAACTGATCGTGCTGAAGCTCGACTCGGCCACAAGCCGGGGTTGGGACAGCCCGACAGGCAAGAAGACCGCCATCGATCTGAAACGGCCCATCGACTGCGTCAGCGTCGGCCCGGCCTACGTCGCCGTCTTGCTCGGTACGGCCAAGGATGCCAAGACGCACAAAATCGTCTTCCTCGACAAACAAGCGTGGGTCGATCCGAAGGCGATGTTCTCCTTGCAGGTGGAGATGGAGCAGCCGACCACGTCAATCGCCTTCGCTCCGCACGGCAAGCTATACGCTTCAACGAAGACGGGTGTCGTGATCGTCGATGCCAAGGGATCGACGAGGGCGGTCGCCTTATCTGGACTGGAAAAGCCAGGGGCGATCGCGTTCGATCCGCATGGCAACCTGTTTGTCATGGACCTTGGGGCCGACTACCAGGTGAAGGTCTATTCCCCCGCCCTGCAGCTCTTGCACACGATCGGCACCAAGGGGGGGCAACCGGTCAGCCATCCCGGGTACTTCTGGACCATTCCGGCGAAGGCCGACAAGGGCCTGGCCTATGACGCCGGGGCGATGCACTCGGTGGAAGCCCTCGCCATCGATGAATTTGGCCAGCTCTGGGTGGCCGAGGGCAATCCCCATCCGCGCCGCGTGGCCGTGTTCGGGAAGGACGGCAAGTTTGTCCGACAGTTTGTCGGCTGCACGTCGTACGGGGCCGGCAACACGCTATTGCATTGCCAGGATCCAAAGCGCGGGTTCAGCGGCGGCATTCTCTTCGAGGTCGATCCGAGCAAGACCAACTCCTATCGCCCAATCCGTTACCTGACGTCAGGCCCAGCCTTCACCCCGCCGGCGAAAGGGGCCCCCAATCAGCGTCTGGACACACAAGTGCAAGCGGTCCCTTTCACGGAAGGACAACTCTTTCGTAGCGACGCCTCGGGGAAGATGCACGAATATTACCTGAGCACCCTCCCCGGCTACCCAGTCATCTTCCGTGAAAAAAACGGCGACTATCAACCGGTCGCCGCTATCGGCACCAGCGGCGCGACGAAAGGGATCCTGGCCCTGCCCGAATTCGTCAAGAAGCCGGGCACCGTCTATGTCTGGTCCGATGTCAACGAAGACGGTCTGGTGCAGGCGGAGGAAGTTCAGGCCCTCCCTGCCGGCGGCAACGGACGCATCGCCGATTTCTACGGCTGGAACTACCTGATCCAGCCCGACCTCGTCTTTTACGTCAACGGTTTCGCAGTGCCGCCGGTCCGTTTCACGCCGTCGGGTACGCCGATCTACGACGGCGCCAAAGCACGCAAGCTGAAGGAGAATGATCTGTTTCTGCGCGTCGGCAAGCACCTGGTGGGCACGTCCGGCGCTGGGCCGTTTCAGGTCGGTGCCTACAAGTTTGCCGACATCGATGGGAAAACGATGGCCACGTTCCCGCTAGTGGCGATGGGTGTCCATTCCGCGGAGCATTCGCGCGTACCGGAGCCGGGGCAAACGGTGGGTGAACTCTATTTCATCGGCACGGCCGACATCGGTGGTGAGGTTGGCTCTGTAGTGGCGACCATCGGGGACATGGGACAAGTTTTCCTCTTCACCGAAGACGGCATGTACCTCTGCACCCTCTTCCGCGACACCCGCACCAACCCTCCCGGCTACCCCGCCAAGGCTGTGAAGGGGGCCGACTACACTCATTGCACCCTGCTCGGCGAAGCGTTCGGCACCTGGTTCGGCAAACAGGACGACGGCAAGATCCGCATACTCTTCGGACGCAATGAGGCCACGGTGTGCCAGATCAAGGGGCTCGATCAGGTCTTGCGGCTGCCCACCAGTCACATTCAGCTTTCGAGTAATGTCCGGGTGACGGGCGCGCCTCCCAGGCAGCCCGACCAGGCGACGCCCATCGTCGTTCCGAAGATTCCGCAGACCGACCCGGTGAAGATCCGCGTCGACGGCGGCCTCGGCGATTGGCGGGGCATCCCGAGTTACAAGATCCTGGCCGGCGACATCGAGGCGGGTACGGTGCAGGTCGCCCATGACGGCGCGAGCCTGTTCCTGGCGTATCGCGTGCTTGACTCGTCGCCTCTGCAAAACAAGGCCCAGGATGAACGTGCCTATTTCAAGGAGGGGGACTGCGTGGAACTGCGGATCGGCCCATTCCGCAAAGTTCCACAGCCCGATCCGATTGCGGGGGACTTGCGGCTGATCTTCGTCCCCACCGGACCGAGCCCCTCTGCCATTCTCTACCGAGCGATCGCGCCGGGGGCAAAGGAGAGCGACAAAGTGAAACTGACCTCGCCGATCGGCACGACAGTCTTCGATTCGGTCGCAAAAATGTCCGGCGTCGAGCTCGTCTTCAGCACCGCACCGGGGGGATACGTGTGCGAGGCCCGTGTGCCGCTGAAGTCGCTGGGCATCAATTATTCACCGGGCCTGAACCTGCGCGGCGACATCGGCATGTTGTTTTCGGATCCAGGGGGCCAGAGCACCCAGACGCGCGCTTACATCTTCAACAGAAACCGAACGACGACCGCGGACCTGAGCGAAGAGGCGAAGCTGCTGCCGGAACTGTGGGGGACAATTGTCTTGGAATGAACTGATGGTTGCAAAAAACATCACCCCGCCCGGCAAGCTGATAAAAGCTGGGGAACTAGGATTCGAAAGTAGCGGTTCGGGGTTGGCGGTTCGGGGTTGGGGATGGATTGGATTTGCAGTGTAAGCTACTCCGAGGGCCTGGGATACGCTCAAAGAACACTGCTGTTGCATTGTAGGCACATGGCACTTGCATGGGCAATATTTTCCCCTGTTTTTCCCCTGTCCGCTTCTAATGCAAAGACCTCAGTGGGGGGCATGAACAGGGCACGCCATCCACGCCAGTTCCGGCTTGCAAACCTCTACGCCGTGAGATAGCGTCACCTTATCCCGTTCGCGGCTTGGGACCGGACTTTCCATGTTCCCAGCATGACGTACCAATGGCGGCTGTCCCCCGAATCTGTGTCATTGGCTCTGCCAACGTCGATCTGACGTTTCGCACGCCACGACTACCCCACCCGGGCGAGACTGTGGCCGGCCACGCACTTCATGTTGGTATGGGTGGCAAGGGAGCCAACCAAGCCGTCGCGGCCTCGCGCGGATGTTCGCTGCGCTGCCCGTGACGCCGGGTCAGCTCCGGCTTGGGATCGAACGTGTCGACATGACTGAAGCCGCCGGGCATGAACAGCACGATGCACGAATGGGCGCGCGGCGGATGATGATATCTTGTCACGGGCCTCGATGTTTCCTGCGAGTCAGCAAGAATGCCATCCTGTGCAAGCAGGTAACTCAGAGCGGTGCCCAGAAAGCCGCCGCGGGCACGGTTGAGCAATTCGCGACGAGACAGTACGCCCTGCATGTTGAAGCCCCTGAATTCCAGACCAGCCAGGTCAGTTAATGTACGCAAACTCATTGGTATTGAGCAGCACGAGACAGAAGCTCGCCAGGCGCTGAGGCGTCAGGCGACTCGCCCCTTGCTGTCCTCCGGTGAGATAGGCGACACACCCCTGCAACTCCTCCGGGCGCGGCGTGCGGCAAAGTACGAGCTGGTACGCCCGCCGTACAAGCGCTTCGGGATCATCGCCGGCTTCGCTGCGAAGGCGACTGGCAAATGCATCCGCTTGATCCTGGATGAATTTGCCGTTCATCCAGGTGAGTGCTTGCAAGGGGGTCGTCGAGACTGGGCGCTTGGCGGTGCTGAAGTTGCCGTCAGGACCATCCATGATCTCCAGCTCCGGAACAGGGGCCGCCCGCTTGACAAGGAGATAAATGCTGCGGCGCAGGTTTTTGGGTTCCTGGCCTGGACCGCCGCGCTCGGGATCGAGTTTGCCGCTGACGCTCAGGACCGAATCGCGAAAGACTTCCGCTTCCAGGCGGCGCGATCGCCAGTGCCAAAGCAAACGGTTGTCCGGATCGACCCTGCTTGCCGCCGCGTTCGGTGTTGAGGCGAGGCGATAAGCGTGGGACAGCACGATCATGCGGTGAAGCCGTTTGATCTTCCAGCCCCCCGCGAGGAAATCGGCGGCCAGCCAGTCCAGCAACTCGGGATGGCTTGGCCGTTCGCCCATCAGGCCGAAATCGTTGGGCGTGTCCACCAGGCCTCGGCCCAAATGATGCTGCCACAGACGATTGACCAGCACGCGCGCCGTTAGCGCCTGTGCTTCGGTGGTCATCCAGTTCGCCAGCCACAGGCGACGACCGCTGCTGTGCGGCAACGGCTTTGGGTCCGGTGGCGGTCCCTTGGCGAGGACCTCGGGCAGGCCCACCGTCACTTCCTCCAGCGGCTGCTTGGGATCGCCACGTTTCAGAACGTGGGTAGGCAGAATCTTGCCGGGTTTTTCCAGCCAGATGTAGGCCACGGGCTTGCCGGCTTTCCCCTTCTTGTTGGCGATCTCGTTTCCAGCCCCCTCGACCAGAGGCGCGCCGTCGTTTTCGCCATTTACCATCAAGGGGCGGAAGGCGGCCAGGAAGCGGTAGTAATCGCGCTGGCTGTAGGGCTCGAACTTGTGGTCATGGCAGCGAGCGCACGCCAGCGTCTGGGCCAGGAACGCCTGCGCTACGGTGGACAGGGCATCGTCGAACCGATCGTAGCGGTGCAGCTCCGGATTGGCCGCGACGCTGTCGTGCGGCCCAAGCCGAAGGAAAGTCAGGGCGACTTTCACCTCCGGATTGGCGCCCGCGATTTCATCCGCCGCGAGATGTTCGACAAGAAACTGATTGAAAGGCTTGTCCCGGTTGAATGCGTCGATGACATAGTCGCGATAGCGCCAGACATTCTCTCGGACCCGGTCCCCCTCGAAGCCGGCGGTGTCGGTGTAGCGGGCCACGTCCAGCCAGTGCCGGGTCCAGCGTTCGCCGAATTCGGGTCGAGCGAGCAAACGGTCCACCAGTTTCTCGTACCAGTCCGCGGCTTTATCACGTTCGATCGCGTCGATTTCCGCAGGCGACGGCGGCAGGCCGATCAGATCGAGGTAGACCCGGCGGACGAGCGTCCGCGCGGGAGCATCGCCGACCGGCTGCAGCTTTTCGGCTTCGAGACGGGCCAGCAAAAAGCGGTCGATGTCATTGTTCGGCCATCCGGAGGCCTTCACGGCCGGCGGGACCGTTTTCATCAGCGGCTGAAAAGCCCAGTGTTTGTGCCCTTCGTCCAAAAGGTTGCTGGCGGGGGAAACCGCCTTGCCGTCGCGCGGATCGGGTGCGCCCATCCGAATCCAGGCCTCGAAATCCGAGATGACGGCGTCCGGCAACTTGCCCTTGGGCGGCATCTTCAAGTCCGGACTGGCGTGCCGGATTGCTTGCAAGAGCAGACTGTCCTGAAGCTTGCCAGGAACAACCGCTGGCCCGCTGTGTCCCCCCTTGCGCGTGGCATCGCGGGTGTCCAGACGCAGGTCGCCGCGCGTCTTCTTGGCGCCTTCCGAATGGCATGCATAGCAGTGCTCGACCAACACGGGCCGAATCTTCTTCTCGAAGAAATCGATCCCGGCCGAGGACTGAGCGTGGAGCGGAGCAACCCCACCCATTAAGCCGAGAACGAGCACGTGCGGATAAGTCAGCCGATGCATGGGATTGGGTTCCTATTTCTTGTCAGACAGCGAGACGGTTCGAGATTGCCCTGCGGACCAGCAAATCGCTTGCATCACCATCCGCTGCCAGTCGGGGTTAGTCTTTCTTGAGCACCTTGATCCGCAGGTTCTTGAAGTCGATAGCGTGTCCTTCCGCCTCGATGCCGATGGGGCCTTTTTTCGCCTTGAAGGTGTCAATCTCCCAGGCCTGGGTGCCGTTGACCTTGAGCCCGATCTTGCTGCCGATGCAGACGACCTCCCACTCATTCCACTCCCCTGGGGCCTTGTGCAAATTGGGGACGCCCTTGGTTTCCTTGGCGTTGCTCATGAGGTGCCCGCAGTCCGATTGCAGCATCTGGATCTGGTTGTTGCCGCGGATGAACAGGCCGCTGTTGTAGCCTTTTTTCGCCGGCCGCCATTCCAGACGAAGGATGAAGTCCTCGAAGGTATCGTTGGTGAAAAGATGGCTGCCGCCGCCGGTCAGCCGGAGGAGGCCGTCCTCGATTTTCCAGCTCTTGGGAGTCTTGTCCGACGTTTTCCAGCCGTCGAAGCTTTTACCGTCGAAGAGCAGGCGAAAGCCGTCCTTTTTTTCGGCGTCGGAAAGTTCTTGCGCGTGCAAACTCACGGCAGCGGCGAGGAAGGCGGCAGAAAAAACGAGTGTGCGGATCATGATGAATGCCTCAAAAAAAAAGGTGGGGAATAGCGGGTGTTACTTCTTCGCGGCCGGCAGTGAGCTGACCTTGGCGGCAGTCGGAAAATTGGCGGGGATGGGCAGGGTCACGCCCCCGGTGGCAGCCCACTCGGTGCCGCGCTGCAACGTGGCCTGGAAACCCACGCAAAGCATCGACGCCGTGCCGTGCCCCATGGGCGTATGGAACACACGTCCTTTGCCGTAGGTCACCGTCCAGATCATCGGTTCATGTGTTTTCGTGCCCTTGGAATAGGCTGTCGCCAGGAGGTGAACGTTCTCGATTGGTCCGCGCATGTTATCGTAGAGTTCGTCCTGCGCGTGCATCCATTCGTCGGGCATCCCTTTCGTGATGGGATGCTCGGCATCACGAACGACGACGGCGAAATTGCCGCCCGAGCGGTGGCCCGAACCGAGATCTTCTCCCTTGGGAACGCGGATCTGCTTCCCACCGTCATCGACCTTGAGCCGCTCGCCGAAGTTGGCGCCGCGCCAGCCCATGCCGATCATGAGGTTGTATTCCTTCCATCCGCCAAAGGCGTTGTTGGCGGCGTGGACGATGACCAAGCCAATCTTGCCGTTCTTCAGGCGCTCCTCGAGCCCGTCGTTGATCTGCTTGGTCCACGGCTGACCGTTGTAATTGCTGACGACCACATCGTACTTGGAAAAGTCGATCTGCCAGTTCTTCAGCTCCGCCTGGGCTGCCTTCAGCTTCTCCTGGAACTTGGGCAACTCCGCCTCGTACTTGGCGAGGGCTTCCTTGTATTTGGCCATCGCCTTGACATCGGTCTCATCCTTGGGCTTGCCCGGCTTGGCGAGCGAGGGAACCTGCGGCGAAGTCGCGACGTCGACGGTAAACCGGCCGCAATCTTCGAGGGCTTTCTTCATGATCGGAGTGGTCGCGCGCCAGTCGTGGTTGTTCTGGCCATCGATGATGACGACACGGATTTTCCCTTTGCCCTCGCCGGCCGGGGCCGAAGAGATGCCAAGGCCGACAAGGCCAAGCATCGCCGAAAAGAAGATGGTTGATCGTGTGAACATGGTTTGCTCCCTGGTTGCAGTTCAGAAAAGGTGTTCCGGTTCAGCTCTTGAGCCGGCCTCGGAGGGTCATGTGCAGATGGTTCTTGCCGACTGTCTGCCAGTCGCAGACAATGGCGTCGCTGCCGATGCGCCAGTGGTAGTTGCCGCCTTCGAGGTGGGATTTGACGGCCTGGCCCCAGATGATCAGCCGCAGATTTTCCGGTCCGCCATCGCGCTTGACGATGTCATCCACCACCTTGCGTCGCTCCGCCGAGAAAACGTCGAGTCGCTTGGCGAACAAACTCGTGGCCAGCTGGCGCGCTTTCTCGTTGAGATCAGCAATTCGAACGCCGCCCTTGCCCATTTTTCCCCCCGAGCCCGCTGAGACGCCCTTGGCGGACTCTTGAATGTTCTTGAGCTCTTCCGGTGTCAAAGCGGCATAAAGCTCAAGCGCGATTTTCTCTTCGGCCTCCCACAAGGACTTCGCGGGGTTGCCGCCCAGGAGGATCGGGCCGAACTCGTTCGCCGGGTCCGTGCCGAACTCGGCGAACAAGAGTGTCAGGTGATGCATGCCGACGCGCCAGGCGAATGGTTTTTTCTCGGACGGTTCGCCGAAAAAGGTGAGATACCTTGCTCCCTCAGGGGTTTCCTTCGTGACTTCGAGGCAACGCTGAGCGCCGTACTCGGAAGTCATGGTCTTGACAACGTCGGCGATCAACGCCTTTTGCTCGGCTTTGAGCTGCGTGTACGGGATGCCTGGCCGCTTCGACGCCGGGAACACTTCGCTGTAGCGATCCTTGT
>VGYC01000190.1 GCA_016873095.1 Planctomycetota bacterium
GGGTGTCGCGGCGAGATCAGCTTCAGAAACAACCGGAGAAGCATCCATGCCAGCTGCAAGGATACCCCATTCCGAGTAGAAAACGCTAGACTGACCTGTGAACGGTTACGTCCAGGATTCGTCCAGAAAGTGACAGACACCCCCTCGGCAAATCCCCACCTGGACGAATCGCAAGAGCCGCATCAAGAAAGGCGGATGACGCTCCAAAGGATTGGAGGCCGACCGGCCCCTGAACCAAGACACCCCCATGTGCCCAATGCCGCCCCGTTGGGGCTTGAATCGACGAAAACGCCGCATACCCAGGCCGTTGGCCTGGGCTTTAACATCCGACGCCGTTGGCGTTTAGTTTCAATGACCTTGTTTCGTCGACGCCAACGACGTTGCATGTTAAAGCCCAGGGCACCGCGCTGGGAATCGCCGCAGGGCACGGTCTCATGCCTTTCAACGCCAACGGCGTTGCACGTTAAAGCCCAGGGCGCAGCCTTGGGAACGGCATGGGCATTATTGTGAAGCCCCAACGGGGCGCGATTGGCCGGGCGAATAACATGACCGTTTTGCGTTCGACAACAATGAGGAGCACCCATGCGTGCCTGCTCCAGGGCGACAAGCGGATCTGGCTCCCCTCTCCCTCTGGGCCCTCTGGGAGAGGGGCTGGGGGTGAGGGCGAGCGGGGTAAGGGCGGTCGCGCCCACCGACACAACCAAGCGAAGAGTGGAAAACAAGTAGCGTCTGCGACGCTGCCGCGCTCGGCGTGCGCCCGCGAAACCCAGCGCCATCGCACGATGGACATATCAACGAGGGCTCGACCTCGATGACGCGATCGACCCATAGCGAAAAAACGCTTGCCAGCCACCGCACCGCACCGCTACACTCCACTCATGCCGCAGGCAAGCGGCCGGCCCCGGTCCGCGAGCCGCGTCATCGCCAGCGGCGGCTCAGGATAGATTCCTGAACGTTATGCCCCATTGAGGAAGCCCCCAATGCATCCCTTCATCGAAAAGATGGTGCGGCAGGTGCACCAATACCCGCCAATCTGCCTCGCCGGTTTCCGCGTCTCGCCGGCCCACGCCGAGCCTTAGAACGACTGGGCTGGTTGGTCGCTGGTTTGCTCCTGTGGCGCGACCAAAGGAAAGTTGCTGGGCCACTCGCTGAAGGAATGCAACCCTGAGTATGACGGCCCTCCGTTGTTTGTCAGCCCGCTGGCATTCTTGTGCTCGTCGTGCGGCAAGACGACAGAGATCCTCGATACCAAGCAGCACGGTTACAACTCCGAGATCAGTAAAGGCGGAGAGAACTACGACTCGAACTATCGCGGGACCGGCGCGCGACAGGCTGTGCCGTGTCCCGAGTGTGGTACGTCCGAGTTTTCGATGACCGCGTTTTGTGCGCATCCGCATTTTGATCTGATTGAGGACGAACCGGAGCTTGAGCCTCGTGCTCAGGAGTATTTCGATTCCTTCGATTGTCGCGGCAAGTGTGCGGCGTGCGGCAAAGAGTCGAGTCTCGCCAATTTTGAGTTGGCGTGAGCGGGGCGGGGCATAATGAGCTGCGCTTATCAGAAACGAAACGGCCGAACGCCACGAACAATTGTCTCGCCATGACTTACGCTGCCAGCCGACGTGCGGCAGAGGCCGCGGGACAGACTCACTTCACCTGCGCCGAATGCCCCTTCACGTCACCGGCCGGCTCGGCGCGGCCGCCGAGATGTTTCGACAGGAACGCCTCGGTGCAGGCGTAGAAGTGCATGCGGTTTTCTGGACGGGCAAAGCCGTGGCCCTCGTCGGTGTAGACGATGTACTCGACCGGCTTGCTGGCCTTGCGCAGGGCGGCGACGATCTGGTCGCTCTCGGCTTGCTTGACGCGCGGGTCGTTGGCGCCCTGGCCGATGAGCAGCGGCGCCTTGATCCTGTCCACGAAGAACAAGGGCGATCGCGATCTCAGAAACTCTTCTTCCTTTTCCAGATCGCCAACGCGCTTGTTGAACATGGCCTTCGCCGGCGCCCAGTAGGCCGGAATCGTCTTCAAGAGCGAGATGATGTTGCTGGGGCCGACGATATCGACGCCGGCGGCAAACACGTCCGGCGTGAACGTGAGGCCGACAAGCGTGGCATACCCTCCGTAGCTTCCGCCCATGATGGCGATCTTCTTGGGGTTGGAAACGCCGTGGCGGACCAGCCAGTTGACACCGTCGATCAGGTCGTCGTGCATCTTGCCCGCCCATTCACGATTGCCGGCATTGAGGAACTTCTTGCCGTAGCCGGTCGAGCCCCGGTAATTGACTTGCAGGACGGCGTAGCCACGGTTGGCCAGCCATTGCACGAGGGGATTGAAGCCCCACGAATCGCGCGCCCATGGCCCGCCGTGAACGAGCAACACGGTGGGCAGATCCTTGGGCGCCACGCCGACGGGCACGGTCAGGTAGCCGTGGATGACCATGCCGTCACGGGCCTTGTAAGACATCGGCCGCATCTGTGCGAGCATCAGCCCCTCCAGCTGCGGTTGCTGGCTGAACAGCAGCGTCGGCTGTTTCGTTTCGCGATCGTAGGCGTAGTAGTAGACCGGGCCATCGTCGTTGGTGTAGGAGACCAGCCAGTTGCGATCGGCCAGGTCGCGACTGACCAGGCCAAGTTGCCCCTTGCGGACGTTGCTCAGCACACGCACGTCCTGGGCAATGTCGTCGTCGATGACCTTGCGAACGAGCTTTTCCTTGTTGAAGGTGACCGCCTGGATCGTGCGCTTGGTGGGATGGACCAGGGCGCCGCTCACGTCATAAGTGGGGTCCTCGGCCAGGACGGTTTCTTGCTTGGAATCGACGTTGAGGGCGATGAGCCGCAACGCATTCGAGTCGTGGTTGGCGATGAGGTAAAGTGTCTTGCCGTCCTCGGAAAAGCCGACCGGGCTCCCCTGCTCCTCGGAACCCCAGTGGCGGAGCACGCGCCACTTGGTCTTCGGCCTGGCACGGTACAGCAGGTCGTAGCCGCCATCCTTGGTGGCGGCGATGGCGGCACGGATCTTGAAGTCGGCGTCAGCGGTCCAGCTCACCACGTTGCCAGGGTTCTTCGTGTCCAGTTCCATTGCGCCGGTGGTCAGGTTGATACGATGCACGTCGAACTTGCTGCGGTCATTGAGATTGAGGCCGACCAGGATCTCTTGAGGATGCTTGGGATCGACATCCACATTCTGGGCCCGCACCCCGGGGTGCGGCGTCAGGTCGCGAACCGTGTTGGTCTTGAGGTTCACATCATACAGGTGGTAATTCTCGTCGCCGTCATTGTCCTGAAGGTAGACCAGGCGGTCGCCGTCATAGGTCCAGAAGTAGGTGCGGATGCCGCGCTTCTTGTCGGCGGTGAGTTTGCGATCGTCCTTCTTGCCTATGGTCCGCACCCAGACTTGCAGCACGTTCTTGTCGTCCGGTGCGATGTAGGCGAGCAGCCTGCCGTCGGGAGAGATTTGCGGGCTGGATTTGACGGGGTTTCCAAAGAGAACGGAACGCGGGATCAGCGGCGGCAACTCCGCGTGGGCGGCCTCGGCCAATCCCAGAGCCATCATGCCCGCCACCAGCAGTCGCCCGGTCATCATCGCGCAGCCTCCCTGATTTCGTGGGCCGGGTCTCCTGACCCGGCCGGCCCGGATGGCTCAACCTCAACATTGTAGTCAAAGTTCCTGTGATCTGGAAACACCGATTGCGGTTGCTTGCATGGCTTTCTGAAACGGTTGAAGTAGCGGCTCGTCGCCGTAAAATGGCCGGAGACAATGGATTAGTCGCGGCTAACAGAGGAGGTGGACGATGGATGGTCGTATCCGCATCGGCGCGGTGAATTACCTGAATGCCAAGCCGTTGATCCACGAACTGGCCGCGCTGGCCCCCGACGCCGAACTGATTCTCGACCTGCCCAGCCGCTTGGCCGACATGCTGGAGCGCGACGAGTTGGAGGTGGGCCTGATCCCGGTGATCGAGTACTTCCGGGCGGGGACCTATCGCATCGTCCCGGACATCGCCATCGCCAGCCGGGGACCGGTGCTGAGCGTGACGCTGTTCAGCCGCACGCCGCGTTCGAACATTCGCCGGCTAGCGCTCGACGAAGGCTCGCGGACCAGCGCGGCTCTCTCGCAGGTGTTGTTGCGGACCAGGCATGGCGTGAACCCGGAGATCGTGCTCTTGCCCCTGGACCAGAAGGCGGAGGAAGTGGACGCCGACGCGGTCCTGCTGATAGGTGACCGCGCCATGCACGCCTGTTTGCCAGGTTTCGCGCATGCCTACGATCTTGGTCAGGAGTGGCATGACTGGACCGGCTTGCCGTTCGTTTATGCCGTCTGGGCCGTGCGCGCCGGCGTCGACCTCGGCGAGACGGTAGATGCGCTGGCGGAGTCGAAGCGCCGCGGTATCGCCGCCGTGGGCCCCATCGCCGCCCGCGAGGCGCCGGCGCTTGGGCTCGATGCAGGCTTCTGCCGCCGCTACCTCAACCACATCATCCGCTTCGATTTCGGGCCGCAAGAGCAGGCCGGACTGCGCCGCTTCTATTCCTTGGTCGCCGAGTTGGGATTGGCGCGGCCGAACGTGGACCTCGAGCTTTATCGGGGTGGGAAAATGATGCTGGCTGGCGCGACGTAGTTTCGATCTCTCCAAGCGGCTGCTGAGATCGTCGGTGCGCCGACCTGGTCGACCAATGATCGGCAAGCCATCGTCACAGCGAAGGAGAACACCTAGCCACATTCCAGTTTTGCATTTGCAATTTGTGGAATTGTCAGTTTTCAATTGCTTCTTTGTTCACGAGCAACCATGAACCGCATCAAGAACATCCTGGCCAAAGCTATCGAGGGCGAGCGTCTCACCTTCGACGACGGTTGCGCCCTCTTCGATTGCAAGGACCTGAACCTTTTGGGCCGGGCGGCGGATGCCGTGTCGCGGCGCTTGCATCCGGAGCCGTTTCGCACCTACAACATCGACCGCAACATCAACTACACCAACATCTGCGCGGCAGTCTGCGACTTCTGCGCCTTCTATCGCAAGAGCGGCGCAGCCGACGCCTACGTGCTGCCGCGCGAGGAACTTTACAAGAAAATCGAGGAGACCATTGCTCTGGGCGGCGATCAGGCCCTCATGCAGGGCGGCCTCCACCCCAGCTTCAAGCTCGAATGGTACGAAGAACTGCTGCGCGACTTGAAAAAACGCTACCCCAGCTTCAACCTGCATGCGTTCAGCCCGCCGGAGATCTGGCACTTCCACAAGCTCAACAAGCTGCCGCTACGCGAAGTGCTCGGTCGGCTCAAGGACGCCGGTCTCGGCAGCCTGCCGGGCGGCGGCGGCGAGATCCTGGCCGACCGCGTTCGCAAGGCCATGACCGTGAACAAGTGCCTCACCGAGGAATGGCTCGAAGTGCATCGCGTCTGGCACGAACTGGGCGGCCGGTCCACGTGCACCATGATGTTCGGGCACATCGAGACGCTCGCCGAGCGCATCGAGACGCTGGAGCGCTTGCGGCGCTTGCAGGACGAGACCGGCGGTTTCACTGCGTTCATCTGCTGGACGTTTCAGCCCGAACACACCGACATGGCCGACGTGCCGCCGGCCGGCGCCTTCGAATATCTGCGCACGCAGGCGATCGCACGCTTGTTCCTCGACAACATTGCAAACATCCAGTCCTCCTGGGTGACGCAAGGACTCAAGGTCGGCCAGCTCGCGCTCTTCTTCGGCGCCAACGACATGGGCAGCCTGATGATCGAGGAAAATGTCGTGGCCTCGGCGGGGACCGTGCATTACCTTACGCTCGATCAAATCAAAAGCGCCATTCGTGAGGCTGGTTTTGTGCCCCGGCAGCGAAATGTCTTCTACGAATATGTCGATGAGGCTCCGGTTCGCGCCGATAAGTTAAGCTAGACAAAGTTGACGGCAAGCGGAAGCATTGAGCCTTCTGCGGAACCGGCTCTTTGCGACGCAGCGACTGAGTGTCTCCGAGCCTCCGAGCGAGCCGTTGATGGACCCCATTGACCTTGGTTCGAGCGTTCCTGGAACTCCGGAGCCGCACGGGCCGGTCTCCTCCACCGGTCCGAGAATGAACCCCGACGGTCCGGCGTCTCCCGCGCCCCGTCTGCCGGCCCAGGATGGCGACGATGCGAGCAACCCCGTGCTCGCCGCCGCCCGCCTGGGCCCGGCGACGTTTCTGCCGCCCGTCTCCCACAGTCGCGGTCTTGGCAGCCTGCTCCTGACCATCGGCGGCTTTGTCTTCGTCGTGCTGCTGACGCTCTATGCGCTGCCGCATGTCCTGGCGCACTGGCGAACCGTGGAGGCAGAGTCGGCAGCCGAGGCCACCTACCTGCACCGGCAAGCCGAGTTGAAGGCCGAGGCCGAGGCCGCCGACAGGATGCTGAACGGTATGGACCGGCGCGTGACGCTCACCTCGCTGGGCTTCCGCGAGGTCGTCCGCAAGGTGATGCCCATCGTCGTCAACGTCACCAACTACCGCAAACAGCGCGATATTAGGTTGAAGAGCCGCAAGCCAAACCACTTCCACGATCCCGACGACGGCCGCGATTACCAGCAAGCGGGCGTTGGCTCCGGGCTCATCGTCAGCCCCGGCCAGATCCTCACCAATCATCATGTCGTCAAGGACGCGCATCGGCTGCGAATCAGCTTCGCCAGCGGTCGTTCGGTCGGCGTCAATCCGTCCGCCATTGTCGCCGACCCGCTGACGGACCTGGCGGTGATCCGGCTGAGCGGCCGGCATGCCGATCACAACAATCATGCCGAGTTTGCCGACAGCGACCGCGACGTGCAGGCCGGCGACTGGGCCCTTGCCGTCGGCAGCCCGCTCGGCCTCAAGCAGACCGTGACGCAGGGCGTCATCAGCGCCAAGGGCCGGCTCCTGCACATCCCCACCGGCGACTTCCCCAGCCAGCGCCGCGACCAGTTTCTGATTGAGCTGTTGCAGACAGACGCTGCCATCAATCCCGGCAATTCCGGCGGCCCGCTTTTCGATCACCTTGGCCGCGTCGTCGGCATCAACGTGGCCATCGCCAGCGAGACGGGCCGTAACCAGGGCATCGGCTTTGCCATTCCCAGCAACCAGGCGCGCAAGATCTTCGAGCAACTGGTCCGGCAAGGCGAGGTGGCCCGCGGCTTTCTGGGGGTCGGCCTCGAAGAGCTACCTGAGAAGAAAGCGCAGGCACTGGGCCTCGTCGATGCCGGCGGCGTACACGTCGCACATGTCTTGCCCGGCCAGGCGGGGGAGAAAGCCAGTCTGCAGGCCGGCGACGTGATCCTCCGCTACCAGAACCGTGGTTTCGACAAGGACGGGGCCGTCGCGCAACTGCGTCAGTGGGTGCTGGAAACCGACCCCGGTGCCCAGGTCGCCGTCGAGATCATCCGCGCCGGCAAGCATCGCACCTTGACCATCGAAATCGGCAAGCGGTCCAGCGCCTCGCCATGACATGCGAACTCAACTTCACCTTGCAGGGTGACAGCGGCAAGGCCGGGATGGGAAGCGGAATCATTCCAGGTTGGCCAGGAGTTCCTGCATCTCGCCGGCGGCGTGCTGGTCCCCCTTGTTGAGGGCCGCGGGAATGCCTCGCTCCAGCACGGCGCGGGCATCGGCGATACGACCAAGCCGATGCAAGGCGCGGCCACACTGGTGGTAGGCCGGCGGATAGTCGGCCGTTCTGGCAAGCAACTCCTCGAAGCAGCGGACGGCGGAATCGTCGTCGCCGGCGCTGGCATGCTCCATCGCCAGCATGTAGCGCAACTCGGCATCGTCCGGCGCGTCGGCCAGCATCTCCTGGATCTGTTGCATGCGCGTCTTCGCGTTCATTTCCTGTGACCTGGTAAAGTTTGCCGGTTGCTCTCAATGTATGACAATCGCTTTCCTTTTTCAGTGATCAGGAAGAGAAGTACCTCGCCTGGATCACAGGACACTGAAACCCGCACACGGAAAACCGATCTCCGGCATTTTCAGCATTGCCGACACGGCCGTCACGACCGGCAGCCAGCGCAATTCCCGCGTGCCCGGACGAACCGGCACCGCCCGACCGGATAGCCTGGCGAACCTGGGAAGGACCCTTTAGACACTGGGAAAAGCTTGCCGACAAATGGACGAGAGAGGCGTCGCGGCCCGCTGACGCGCCTTGACGCTGCCCATGTTCGAAACCCACCGCCTGAGTCCCGAGGACTTCATGAGCTCGCGACGCACCTGGATGATCGTGGTGGCCACGGGACTGCCGTTGCTCCTGTTCCCGGGCAACTGGGTGCGAAGCCAGGACAAGGCGTCCGGCCCGACTCTGACATCCCTCGACAAGCGCGATTTTGGCAAGGCGGTGCTGCTGCGCTCCGGCGTCCGCCGCAGCCCGGTGGTCAATGTCGTCGAGCGCGTCCGCGATTCTGTCGTCAACATTCATAGCGAACGGACCATTCACGGCTCGGTCCCGGCCGAGTTCTTCTCGCTGTCCCCTTCGCAGAACCGCATCAATGGCATGGGGACCGGGATCATCATCGACCCGCGCGGCTACATCGTCACCAACCACCACGTCGTGGAAGACGTCAGCGTCATCCGCATCCGGCTGAGCGACGGCGCGACGCAAAGCGCCCTCGTCGTCGCCCGCAGCCCGGAGACGGACCTGGCGCTGCTCAAGATCGACGTCGGCAGGCCGCTGGCCACCATGCCGCTCGGCACCGCCGCAGATCTGATGGTCGGCGAAACCGTCATCGCCATCGGCAACGCTTATGGCTACGAGCACACCGTCTCGGTCGGCGTCGTCTCCGCGATCAAGCGTGACGTCAGCCTCAACAAGGAGATGTCCTACAAGTCCTTGATCCAGACGGACGCCAGCATCAACCCGGGCAATTCGGGCGGGCCATTGCTCAACATCAATGGCGATCTGGTGGGCGTGAACGTGGCCATCCGCGCCGGCGCCCAGGGCATCGGCTTCACGATCCCGGTGGATAGCGTCATCCGCGTGGTGGCCGAGATGCTCAAGAGCCGCCGCCGCGCCAGCAGCTATGACGGCCTGGTCTATCACGATCAGCTCGAAGCCTGTGCCGAGGGCGTCATCCGCCGCGTCGTCCTCGACCAGAGCGACGCCAACAGCCCCGCCATCGGCGCCGGCATCAAGAAGGGTGACGAGATCGTCCAGGTCGGCGACGTGCCGGTCAATTGCAGCTTCGACGTGGAACGCGGCCTCATGGACCGCCGCTCCGGCGAGCCGATCCACATCGTCGTCCGCCGCGAGGGCAAGGAGCAGTCGGTCGAGCTGGCGCTGGCGTCGTCGCCGTCACGAAGCCGGGCCCGGCCGGACGACCTGGTCTGGGCCAAGCTGGGAGTACAACTGCGAACGATCAATGCCGAGCTGGTGTCGCGCGTCAACCGCCAGCTTCACGGCGGGCTCGAGGTCACCATGGTGGACGCCGAAGGCGCCGCCGCCCGCGCCGGCATCAAGCGTGGCGACATCCTCGTCGGCCTGCACAACTGGGAAATCCTCAACCTCGAAAACGTCGCCTACGTCCTCGGCCACCCCGACCTGCCCACCTTCAATCCCCTATCGTTCTACATCGTCCGCAACGGCCAGGTGCGCCGCGGCTGGATCTCCAGCGTCAATTGATCGGGTTCGCAGGCTCGAGTTCAACGGTCAGCCCTGCATCTCGCGCAGCCGTCGCTGCAAGAACCGTCGCTCACTCTCGTTTGCCACCAGCTCGAGCGCTCGCTTGTAGCTGTCGGCGGCCATATCGGTAGAACCGAGCCGGCGGAGCAGGTCGGCGCGGGACGCATGCAGCAGATGATAGCCGTCAAGGTCCGCGGCCAAAGCGTCGATGAGCGCTAGCGACTCTCGGGGACCATCCACCATGGCCACCGCAACGGCACGGTTCAGCGACACGATCGGCGACGGCTGCAGACGCTCCAGGACGTCGTAGAGGCGGAGAATCTGCGGCCAGTCGGTGTCCTCGGCTCGGGTCGCCTGGCAGTGCAAGGCCGCGATGGCCGCCTGGACCGCCACTATTCCAGCAAGTCATTGAACAGGTACAGCGGAAGCACCGCGAATTGGACTACGCGAAGGCCAAGGCTGCCAGATTCGGAGAGCTCGGCATCGGTAAAGATTCATGGCCCAAGAACAATAACGACTGGCCGACCGGATTCTACGTCGGCAATCTGCGTCTTGAAAATCTGACTGACTTTCAGTCAGAAGCGCCGTACAAGTGCATCTGTGTCGCCCAAGTCAAGGATTCGAAGGAAGCTGAGGGACGGCTCAAGAAGGCAGCGACTAGGATTCTCGGCGGTGATGAGTATCAGCAACTGGAGTTTGAGCGGAAAGAGAACCAAGTGTCGTGCTGGCGATGGCTTGAAGAGTCTCGTCAGGATTTGCGTAAGTTGCTTGTCGAGGACGACTCGCCGGGCTTTATCGAGTGTTTGGCCAGGCACTTCGACTGGATGATCCGATTCACCGGTGTGATTGACGAGTGCGTGAATTGCAAGAAGGGCGGAAAGTAATCCGGGTTGCAGCGCGCGTCCTGGTTCATGACGCACATTACCGGAGAGAATCCAAATCAACATGCGTATTGAAAGCTCGCTTGGCGGTTTCGCGCACGATGTCACGAGCGATATGGTGCGCGAAACCGCCAAGCGTTGTTCGCTCAGCTTGTATGATGTACATTCCATAAAGGAGCATCCATGTCCAGCATCCGTGTCCTCGTCGGCACTCGCAAGGGCGCCTTCATCCTCACCGCCGACGGCAAGCGCCAGCAGTGGGATGTCAGCGGGCCGTTCTTCGCCGGCTGGGAGATCTATCACATGAAGGGGTCGCCCGTGGACCCGAACCGTATTTTTGCTTCGCAGTCGAGCGGCTGGTTCGGACAGATCATTCAGCGTTCGGACGACGGCGGCAAGACCTGGAAGATGCCGGGAACGCCCGGAGAAGCGCCCAAGTCGCCGGAAGGCTTCCCGATGGGCGAGAGCAACAAGTTCGTCTACGACACCTCTCCCGAAACCGGCCGGCCGCTGACCACGCATCAGCATTTCGATGGCTCGCAACGCCCCTGGGAGTTCAAGCGCGTCTGGCACCTGGAGCCGTCGCTGACCGATCCGGATACCGTCTATGCCGGCGTGGAAGACGCGGCCATGTTCCGCACGACGAACGGCGGCACGACCTGGCAAGAGTTGTCAGCATTGCGTGCGTGTCACGGCGAGAAGTGGGCGCCCGGTGCCGGCGGCATGGGCTTGCACACCATCCTGCTCGACGGCAAGAATCCGGGCCGCATGTTCATCGCCATCTCCTCTGCCGGCGCCTTCCGCACCGACGACGAGGGCAAGTCCTGGAAGGCCATCAACCGCGGTTTGAAGTCGCAGTACATTCCCGACCCGAACGCCGAGGTCGGCCACTGTGTCCACCGCATCGCCATGCATCCGTCGCGGCCCAATGTGCTGTTCATGCAGAAGCACTGGGACGTGATGCGCACCGACGATGCCGGCGACAGCTGGCATGAGGTCAGCGGCAACCTGCCCACCGATTTCGGCTTCCCCATCGATGTCCATGCCCACGAGCCGGATACCGTCTACGTCGTCCCCATCCAGAGCGATTCGCTGCACTATCCGCCGGAAGGCAAGCTGCGCGTCTATCGCAGCCGCACCGGCGGCAACGACTGGGAGCCACTCACCAGGGGGTTGCCACAGGCCAACTGCTACGTCAACGTGCTCCGCGACGCCATGTGCGTCGATAGCCTCGACAAGTGTGGCATCTACTTCGGCACCACCGGCGGCCAGGTCTACGCCTCCGCCGATTCCGGCGACAGCTGGTCGCCAATCGTCACGCACCTGCCGCCTGTCGTTTCGGTGGAAGTGCAAACGCTGAAATGAAACGAGCCCGCGTTGAGGGCTCGGCGCGAGCCTCGCGCTCGTCGCGCGTCAATGATTGAACATGAACTCGCGAGTGTTCACCAGTGCCCAGAGCACGTCTTCCAGCGTGCGGCGGCGGTCGGGATGGCCGGCGATGTGAGCCAGAGCACGCTCGCGCTCGGCGGGGGTCGGCTGGCGCGATAGCGTCGCAAGATACAACTCCTCGACGGCCTGCTCTGGCGTGACCTTCTTCGCGACCAGCGCGGCGACCCGGCCATTGCCGGCGCCGATCTTGGCTTCCATGGTGCCCGAAATTGACATGTGCAGGACCTGCGACAGGCTGGCGCCGTTGCTGCGGGCACACTCACACGCCGAGCTGCGCGGCGGACGGTCGAACACGTCCAGGAAGTAGGAACCGAAATTCTCGTGAGGCAAGTCCACGGCCCGCGCTTGCCGCGACATGCGGCTGAACTGTGTCCGAGTGCCGCAGGCCTGATCGACGGCGTCGTGCAGTACCTCGGCGATCAGCCGCCGACCGTAGTAGCGAGCGTGGTTCTGCTTGTCGTGCTGGTTGTACTCGTTCGGCGTGCCGCTGAGCTGATACGTCCTCGAGTTGCAAATCGTGCGGACGATGTGCTTGACGTCGAACTTCTTGGCGATGAAATCCTTGGCCAGCGCGTCGAGCAAGTCCGCGTTGGAAGGCGGATTGGTCTCGCGCATGTCATCGACGGGATCGACGAGGCCGCGACCCATCAGGTGTCCCCACACGCGATTGACAAGGGCGCGGGCGAAGAATGGATTGTCCGACTGCGCCATCCAGTCGACCAGCCGGTGCCGTGGATCATCTTCGGCGGCAACCTTCAGCACAGGACCGTCGAGCAGCTTCGGTTCAATGGGCTTGCCGGTGCGCGGGTTGATCTCGCTTGTGGTCCGCTGGCGGGAAGAATAGTACGGCGGCGGCTCGCCTAGACCCTTGCGGCCGAGGCGCGAGAAGAACCCAGCGAGACCGAAGTAATCGTCCTGGCTCCAGCGCTCATAAGGATGGTGGTGGCATTTGGCGCACTGCAGCCGCAAGCCGAGGAAGACCTGGGCTGTGTCAGCGACCGGCTGATGGAGCTGGTCGTCGCGCATCTGCCAGTACCAGTTGACGGCAGGAGCATCCTGCCACTCGCCGGCAGCGGCCACGATGCCGCGAACAAACTCGTCATACGGCCGGTTGCGGGCCACCATGTCGCGAATCCAGTCATGAAACGCGTAGGCCGCCTGCTCCGCCCCGGCCAGACTGGCGTTGCGGAGAATACTACCCCAGCGCAGCGCCGTGTAAGCCGCGTAGTCGCGGTCGTCGAGGCAAGTGTCGATGAGTCGGGAGCGCTTGTCGCCGGTCTTGTCGGCCAGGAAGGCGCGGACCTCGTCCGGCGTCGGCAGCCTGCCGCACAGATCCAGATACACCCGGCGAATGAACGCGCTGTCGCTGCACAGTTCCGACGGCACGATGCCCAGCTTCTTCCAGCGGACCAGCGCCAGGTCGTCGATGTAGTTGACGGCGGGGAAATCGGGATACCTCGCGATGGCCTTGCCGAGCGGGACCAGGGCGCGGAAGGTCGCCACCTGGCCCATGTAGCGAGCCATGATGGTCGCATCGCCGGCCAGGTCGAAGGTGCGGACCAGCCCATCGCCATCGACGCTGGCGACGGCGATCTCGTTGCTCTGGAACTGCGCTTGCCGGGTGACATCGCGGACCGAGCCGTCGCTGTAATGCGCCAGCACCGCTAGCTGCTGATCCTGGCTGCGCTGCAGGACGCGCTGGTTGGGATGCAGCGTCAGCTTGCGCAGGGTCGGCGCCGAATCGTCGCCGATGGGCGTGCCTTGCATGATCCAGCGGCGCATCGTGAGATAGTCCTCGCCGTCGGGGTCAAGCCGACGGCCGCCACCGTGAGGAGCGCGCCCGGTCGCTTTCAAGAGAAGCAGGCTATGGTCCGGAGCGGCCGGCAGCAGCCGACGGCCGCGGGCCTCCTTCACGAGGGCGTTGAAATCGAAGTCGGCGTCGAAACCGAACAGCGACAGCCGGAAGCCGTTCTGCCCGCTGGCCCGGCCATGACAGCCGCCAGCATTGCAGCCATGCCGCGTCAACAACGGCACAATGTCGTTGGCAAAGTGCAATGGCTTGCGGTCGTCGAAGTCACGGACCGTGACGCGCACACTCTTCTGCTGACCGTTGGCCTCGACAGTGATCGTGGTCGCGCCGACACCGACGGGGCGGACGTAGCCCTGGCCGGTGACACGCACCACGCCTGCCCTCGTCGCAGCGTAGGAAGCCTTGCGAGTCATGTCACGATCCTGAAGCTCGACCAGCAACTGCCGGCCTTCGTGCATGCCGGCCAGTTCGAACTGGAGCGGAAACACCTCCAGCGCGGCGGCGGCGGGCGCCCTGTCCTGGGCATGCGTACCTTGAGCAAACGACATTCCTAGCAGGAACAAAACAAGACTGTAGCCAGCGGGATGCTTCATTGAAATCTCGAAACAGGCCGGGAGGTAGGCAAGGACAAGTATATGCCAGGCCGTCGCACCGCACAAGCTCGCAAGACGTCCTGACGTTCAGGGGGGCATGAGAGCCAGTTGCGTTGCTGGGCCGGCGGGGGGGGGCAGGCGCGGGGCCGCGGGGTGACGGGATGACGCGACGCGGGCGCGGAGAGGCCGGGCACGCGATGCGG
>VGYC01000191.1 GCA_016873095.1 Planctomycetota bacterium
GTCCCGATTTGGGCTTGGCTGCTGGCTTCTTGTAATGCGGATGCGTGGTCGATGGCGGCTTCGACGAGTTGCTGGGATTCTTGCCGAGCTTGGCTTCGAGTTCCGCCACGCGCGCGGTCAGCACGCGAATCTGCTCCGCCTGCCACTTGATCAAAGCAAGGACTTCAGGCGGCAGCGATGCCAACACTTCTGCCGATACTGTCGGTGGAGCATCCATGCCAACCGCAACAGTACCCGAAACCACGATTCCGAGCTATATCGACCCGTGACCGGTTACGCGGAAGCCGATACCGCCGCGCTCCGCAAGATGCTGGCGCTCGCCTCGAAGCCCGGTCGGAACGCCACGCAAGGCGAGCTGAAGGCTGACCTGGCCAAGGTGCCCGCGGACGCGGCCGGCCTGGTGGTGGGCAAGATCCCGACCTGGCTTGGCGCGGGTGCACCCTTCCCGATGCCGAAGTCAGTCCTGGCACATTTTCGCCGCGATGCCGGCCGCGTTGAGCTCCTGGCGCGCGCCGTGATGAGCGACGCCGACGCCGCAGCCAAGCTGGTGGAAACGATCAAGCAAGCGCGCAAGGCTGGCGTCGAGGCACTCGGCAAGTTCAAGGGACAGCCCATTCCCGGCGTCAATCCCAAGGCGCTGATCGAAGTGCTCGAGAGCATCGAGCCTCGCGCCGACGGCAGCGCCGTGCAGATCCGCGTGCGTGCTTCGCCGGAGGCCATCATCGGCCTGCCGGCGTATCTCCTCTATTAGGAGATGGGCACGGCTGCTTGGCCATGATAGGAGTCTTGCGGTGCGCGCAGCCACGCGATACGGCAGGCGTCCGGGCGAGAACTTCGTGCCATCATGCCAGTACCTTCCTGCAACTGCGAGCCATTGCTATGGTAATGCAGGGGCGAGTCGAGAAAGACCGGCGTGTCCCAGCGTCGCTTGGCGGCTTCGCGCGAGAGATCGCGTGCGAAACCGCCAGGCGTCTTTCAGCGATGCTGTCTTTACGAAGACGCTCCCGGCCAAACAATTGTGAGGCGGCTCATGCTGGTAGTCATGGCGGCGCACGCTACTCCGGAGCAGGTGGCGCAGGTGGTGCAGGCCATCCGCGCCATGAACCTGTCGCCGCATCCCATGCCGGGGGCGACGCGGACGGCCATCGGCATCACCGGCAACATCAACGCCGTCGATCCGCGCACGCTGGAAATTCTTCCCGGCGTGTCCGAACTCATCCGCGTCACCAAGCCGTACAAGCTCGCCAGCCGCGAGATGCACGAGGCGGACACCTTCGTCAAGCTGCCGCGAACGACCATCGGTCCCGGCGCGTTCACACTCATCGCCGGCCCGTGCTCGGTCGAGAACGAGGCGATGATCCTGCGCACGGCGGAGTTCCTGATGGAACGCGGCGTGGGCTTGCTCCGCGCCGGCGCCTTCAAGCCGCGCAGCAGCCCGTACTCGTTTCAAGGCATGGGACTCGACGGCTTGAAGATTCTCGAGAAAGCTCGCGCCAGGACCGGCATCGGCATCGTCACCGAATTGATGGACACGGACAACGCCGACGCTGTCGAGGCAGCGGCCGATGTCATCCAGATCGGCACGCGCAACATGCAGAACTTCAGTCTGCTCAAGCGTGTCGCCCTGGCGCGCAAGCCGGTACTGCTCAAACGCGGCATGTCGGCCACGCTGGAGGAATGGCTCATGGCGGCCGAGTACGTCATGGCCGGCGGCAACTACCAGGTCATCCTCTGCGAGCGCGGCGTCCGCACCTTTTCCGACCATAGCCGCAACACGCTCGACCTGTCCGTCATCCCGCCGGTGAAAAAGCTGTCGCACCTGCCCATCCTCGTGGATCCCAGCCACGGCACCGGCAAGCGCGACTACGTGCCGCCCATGGCCCTCGCCGCCCTCGCCGCCGGCGCCGACGGCCTGCTGCTGGAGATTCATCCCGATCCGGACCACGCCCAGTCGGACGGTGCCCAGTCGCTCGACTTCGCTGCGTTCGACAGGCTGCTTGAATCGCTGAAGCGCGTGTCGGCTCCGCTGGGTCGTGTGCTGAATTAGCGAGCAATCGTCAGGCCATTAGACTTGTCGCGGAATTCGCAAGATTTCTAACGATGTATCTTTGACCGGGCCACGGTCTGTCGGAACTCTTGCGAGTTCCGCTACCCGGATAGATTCCTAGCCCGTCAGACCTTCGATCGGCGTCGCGTGATAGACATGGAAGGGCCGGTTGGTGGCGTCGTGCCAGGCAGCGTGGCGGTCGATGCCGAGGGCTTCGTAAATGGTGGCGGCCATGTTCTCAGCCGTTTGCTTGGCGACGCGTGGGTAGCCGCCGTTGCGGTCCGATTCGCCGATGACGGTGCCACCGCGGACGCCACCGCCAGCGAAGAAGACCGATTGCACCGCGCCCCAGTGATCTCGACCGGGCAAGGCGTAAAACTGCGGCAGCCGCGACACGCGCGGCGTCCGGCCAAATTCGCCCGCCATGACGATCATCGTGCTCTCCAGCAAGCCGCGACTATCGAGATCGTCGATCAGTGCAGACACACACTGGTCCATTGGCGGCAGCAAGTTGTCCTTGAGATGCGGAAAAGCATTGCCGTGCGTGTCCCAGGTCTCGTTGCGGCCAAGATTGACTTGGACCATGCGCACGCCGATTTCGATCAGCCGCCGCGCGAGCAGGCACGAGTAGCCGAACAGGTTCCGGCCATACGCGTCCAGCACAGACTGGCTCTCGCGCTCCAGGTCGAATGCGGAACGAACCCGTCCCGAGGTGAGAAGCGACCAGGCACTGGCGCGATTGCGATCGAGAGGGCCCGCTGCTGTCAGGTCGAGCTGTCGCTGTTGCCGCTCGACCATGCCGAGCAGGCCGCGGCGATCTTCCAGTCGCGCCAGCGATAGCCCTTCCGGCAGACGCAAGTTCGGCGTCTGAAAGACGGGTGTGCCCTGGTGGCGCAGCGGACGGCGTTCGTGGTCAATGCAGTTGGGGCAAGCGCCGTAACCGGGGCAATTATGAGCTGCCTGCAACAGCCAGGGGTCGTGCCGTTGCCCCATCATGCCCGCGAACTGGCCGGGGATAATGCGGCCGCTGTGATGGATGTAGTGGAATGGCACCACGGCGGACGCGGGCAGGTTGTTGCTGCCGCGGCACAGGTAGCCGGCAATCGAGGTCATCGATGGATGATCACTGCCGCTGGGCCGATTCGGGCTGAAGCCCGGCGGTGCGTCGCTCCGCCCGGAGAACATGATCTGATGGCCAAGCGAATGATCATTGCTTGGATGGCTCAACGAACGGACCAGGCCCCACTTGTGGCTGCGCGCCGCCAGCCGCGGCAGATGCTCGCTGATGATGATGCCTGGCGTGCGCGTGCGAATCGGTCGAAACTCACCGCGAATATCCTCTGGCGCGTCCGGCTTTGGGTCAAAACTCTCGTGCTGGGCCAGTCCTCCGGAAAGAAAAATGTAGATGACCGATCGGGTCTGCGTTCGGGACGGAACGGCAGCGCGCAGTGCCTCGATCTCGGCCAGCGACAAGCCCATCAGCCCGATGCTTCCGGCCTGGATCATGTCGCGGCGCGTGAATTTCGGATGCAAGAGCTTGGTGGAATCGCTGCTCATCGTACGCCCCTCGGCACGTCAAGACGATGCATAAAGGATACACGATGTCCATGGCGAGCGGCAAATCGATTCTGCATGGTTCATTCGTAGTCCGCTGTCACACGTCCCGCCCGATCAGCTTCTCGAAGTCGGCCTCGGTCAGCACGGCCACGCCGAGTTGCCTGGCCTTGTCGAGCTTGCTGCCCGCCTTTTCTCCGGCAACGACATAGTCGGTATTCTTGGACACGCTGCCGGTGGCCTTGCCGCCCAGCGACTTTATCAGGCTCTCGATCTCGTCGCGGCCGTATTTCGCCAGCGTGCCGGTGACGACGAAGGTCTTGCCCGTGAGGTCGGTGCCGTCAACGTCGGCGGGATTGGGCTTCGCCTTCTCGCTGAGGTTCACGCCCTGCTCGCGCAGGTCCTCGATGATGTCGCGGCCGGCTTCACTCTGGAAGTGGGCGTGGATGCTCTCGGCCAGGATTGGGCCGATGCCGTCGATCTCGGCGAGTCGCTCGGCGGAGGCGGCCATCAGCTTGTCGATATCGCCGAACTCCTGGGCCAGGAGTTCGGCCACACTGACGCCGACATGCTCGATCGCCAGCCCGGCGAGCACGCGCGACAACCCGCGCTCCTTGCTGGCTTCGAGGCCGTCGAGAAGATTTTGCGCGGACTTGTCGCCCATGCGTTCCAGCTCCAGCAGCTTCTCCTTGGTGAGGCGGTACAAATCGGGAATGGTGCGGACCAAACCGGAATCGACGAGCTGATTGATGAGCTCGATGCCCAGGCCCTCGATGTCCATGGCGCCACGCGTGGCATAGGAACGCAGTATTTTCTTGTTCTGCCCGGAGCATTTCTTACCGCCGGTGCAGCGATAGAACGGACTATCCTCGTCGCGGACCACGGGTGAGCCGCAGTTCGGGCAGGTGCGCGGCCACTCGAATACCTTCTCCTTGCCCGTGCGGGCAGCGGACTCGGAGCGAACCACATAGGGAATGATCTCGCCGGCCTTCTCGACGACGACCATGTCGCCGACGCGGATATCCTTGGTCGTGATGTAATCGGCGTTGTGCAGGCTGGCCCGGCTAACCGTGGTGCCGGCCAGCTTCACCGGCGTCAGATGCGCGACCGGCGTAAGCGTGCCCAGCTTGCCGACCTGCAGCTCGATATGCTCGAGCTTCGTCAGCCCCTGTTCGGCGGCGAACTTGAACGCCACCACCCAGCGCGGTGACTTGCTCGTCGTCCCCAGCTTGCGCTGCTGATCGTAATCGTTGACCTTGATGACCATGCCGTCGGTGTCATACGGCAGATCGTGACGCTTCTCCGCCCAGCCGTGGCAATAGTCGATGACGGCGTCGATGGCATCGAAGTGCGCGACGTTCGGGTTGACCGGAAAGCCAAATGTGCGCAGCAGCTCAAGACCTTCGAGATGCGTCTTGATTTCGATCCCTTCGCAGGCCCCCAGACTGTAGGTGAACAGCCGCAGCCGGCGCCTGGCGCAGAGCTTGGGATCGAGCAGCTTGAGCGAGCCGGCGGTGGAATTGCGCGGGTTGGCGAACGGCTCCAGGCCCAGGTCGGCGCGCTCCCGGTTGGTCTGGGCGAGATCGGCGCGATTCATGTAAACTTCGCCGCGTGCCTCGAAGAGCGGCGGCGGCCTGTCGGCGTGCAACCGCAGGGGCAGGCCGCCGACGGTCTTGAGATTGTGCGTGACATCGTCTCCCTGCTCGCCGTCGCCGCGCGTGGCGCCCACCGTGAACAGGCCTTTCTCGTAGGTCAAGGAGATGGCGACGCCGTCGATCTTCAGCTCCACGACGTAGGTGACCGCCGCGCCGCCGAGCGACTTCTTGACGCGGCGATCGAATTCGCGCAGCTCGTCGTCGTTGTAAGTATTGTCGATGGACAGCATCGGCCGGCGATGGCGGACGGTCTCGAAGCCCTCGATGGGCTGGCCGCCGACGCGCTGTGTCGGGCTGTCCGGCATGACCAACTCTGGATGGGCTTCCTCGATTGTCTTGAGCTCGTCCAGGAGCTTGTCGAAGTCGCGGTCAGAAATCTCCGGCTTGGCCTCGACATAGTAGAGACGGTTGTGGTGATCGATGAGCCGGCGAAGCTCGTCGATGCGCTTGTGGAGGCTGGCCATTGGCGATACCTGCTGAAACTCATGAAGTGGGACTCAGGAGAATTGTCGCGAATGTGTGCCCGATTGCAAGCGTTGCAGTTCATGGGACACGCTACGGACCTACGGACGCTTCCAGGCGAGCGCGGAACGGCAACCGGTTATGGTCTCTTCACGCGGCCGGCAATAGTGTTGAGATCGACCAGGGCCGCACGGTTGCCGGCCTTCCGGACCAGCTCGCAAATAAGCTCAATGGTGCGAAATTCCGGATCGGTGACATACAGGCACGATGGGTGGGCGAGGAAGTCGAAGACGCGGCGATTGTCGATGGCCCATTCGACCGCTTCGCGAACGGCGCGGAGGAACCACTTCAGATGCCAGCGGCCGCCGCGAAAGGCGCCGATGTCGCTGACCGGACTCATCGGAATCTCGATGAGCCCACGGTTGTAGATGAACGGCTGAGCCGCGGCCTGGGCGGCGACGATGCTCTTGAACACGTCCGGCCCGGGTTCCTTGCCGGCCGTGCTCATGCGGTGCGCCGGATACAGGCTGCTCACCCAGGCGTAGCCAAGATCGCGAAGCATCTGCTGCACATCCGGCCGGTCACGCAGGCCGTCGCTGAAACCGCCGGGGGTGCGGAAGCCAGCGGGTGAGACCTCGAGTCGGCTGCGCATAGCTGCCGTGCACAGCCGGATGTTGTCGCGGATCACCTCCGCCGGCTTGCGCCCCTCGATCAGCCAGGGGCAGCGGCGAAAACGAAACTGTACGTCCTCCGGCCGGGTCGCCAGGACATTGACGTGATCGTAGGTGTGGTTGCCCACCGGATGGCCAGCCTTGACGATGCCACGCAGCCAGTCGACATTGGCTTGCTCGAAGACCCGGCCCACCGCGAAACAATGAATCACGCCGCCGTGCGCCCGGACACGCCGGCACGCCTCCACCGTGTAGCGCTTGGTCGGCTCGTTTAGGTTGCCCTTCTCAAAGTCCCACTCGGTGTCGTTCCAGCCGGGAAAGTTGCGGCTCATCTCCAGGTCGAGCGTGATGGCGATGAGGGCGCGGTTGGCAAGATTCTTGTCATCCGGCTGAGCCGCATCCGATGAGTGAGCCAGGCCGGCGGTGGTCGCGGCGGCGGCGAGGAAGTCGCGACGGGAGGGTGAGGTCAAGTTCATCAGCTTTCTCGTGAGAAAAATGCATGCTACACATCCAGCTCTTCCGCTCCCACTTGCGGGGCTGCGTCCATGATGAAGCGATAGCGGGCCGACGGGTCCTTGCCGAGAAGCTCGACAAAGGTCTTGTCGGCTTCCAGGTTGGAGTCAATTTTCACCTGGAGCAGGGTGCGATGCCGCGGGTGCATGGTCGTCTCGGCCAGCACCTTGGCGGGCATCTCGCCGAGGCCCTTGAAGCGAGTGATCTCCGGCTTGGCGTTTTCACGAAGCTTGGAGAGGATCTCTTCTTTGTGTGCGTCGTCGCGGGCCCAGTGGGTTTCCTTGCCGACATCGATGCGGTATAGCGGTGGCTGGGCGACGAAGAGATGCCCCTTGCGGATCAGCTCCGTCATGTAGCGGAAGAAGAAGGTCATGAGCAGCGTGGTGATGTGATGCCCGTCGGCGTCGGCATCCATGAGCAGGATGATCTTGCCGTAGCGCAGGCCATTGAGATTGAACTTGTCGCCGGCGCCGGTGCCGATGGCGGTCACCAGGTCGCTGAGTTCCGCATTGGCAAGCACCTTCGAAATGGCTAGTCCCTCGGAATTCAGGATCTTGCCGCGCAACGGCAGGACCGCCTGGGTGCGGCTGTCACGTCCCTGTCGAGCCGAGCCACCGGCCGACTCGCCTTCCACGACGAACAACTCCGCCTCATCGAGGTCCGTAGACTTGCAGTCGGCAAGCTTGCCCGGCAGGTTCAGCCGGCGATTGACGACGGACTTGCGCTTCACCTCCTGCACGGCCTCGCGCGAGGCTAGCCGGGCCTTGGCGGCCAGCACGATACGACCTACGATCTGGTCGGCGGCAGTCATGTTGGCATTGAGCCATGCCTCGAGTGCGGGGCGGACCCAGTTGTCCACCAGGGCGGTCATCTCGGGGTTGTTGAGCTTTTCTTTCGTCTGCCCCTGGAACATCGGCTCACGGACGAAAACCGAGAGGATGCCGACGATGCCCTCGCGGATGTCCTCCGCCGTGATCGTGACGCCCTTGATCTTCACTTCATGCGTGTCGATGAAGTTGCGGATGGCCTTGACGATGCCGGCCTTGAAGCCGGTTTCGTGCGTGCCGCCGGCGCTCGTGCGGATGCCGTTGACGAACGAGCGCACCTGCTCTTCGGTGTCCTCGGTCCATTGCAGCACCGCTTCCATGCGGTCGCCGTTTTCCTTGACAAGATGAAAGGATGTCTCGGTCACCGGCGGCTTCTGCGACTCCGTCACCAGCCGGGTGAGGAACTCTGCGATGCCGCCGGGGTGCGAAAGCTCGTGCGTCTCTTTGGTGATCTCGTTCTTGAAGGTGAGCTTCAGGCCGGAGTGGATATAGGACATATCCTCCAGATGGGACCGGATCCACTCGGCGTCGAAGTGCGTGGTCTTGAAAATCTCCGGGTCCGGCTCGAAATAGATGGTCGTGCCGTGCCCGCGGAAGGGCCCGAGCTTTTGCAGCTTGGAGGCGGCCACGCCGCGCTTGAAGGTTTGTTCCCATTCATGCCCGTCGCGGCGGATGGTGGCCACCAGCTTCTTTGACAAGGCATTGACAACGGACGAGCCGACGCCGTGCAGGCCGCCGGAGTGAATATACTTGCCCCCCTCGCCGAACTTGGCCCCGGAATGAAGCGTGGTCAGGATGAGTTCCAGGGCCGGCCGTTTGTGCCTGGGATGCATGTCCACGGGGATGCCCCGGCCGTTGTCGGTGACCGTGATCGCGTCGCCGCTCTTGTGCAACGTCACCGTGATGGTGTCGGCGTAGTTGTTCAGGTATTCATCGACGGCGTTATCGACGATTTCCCAGACGAGATGATGCAGGCCCTTCTTGTCGGGGTCGCCGATGTACATCGACGGCCGTTTGCGGACCGGCTCAAGGCCCTCGAGCACCTGAATGTCCTTGGCGGAGTATTGCGAAGCGGCGGCGGCTGACATAGGGTGTCCTTCCCGTTCAGAGCTTCAAGATGATCCTTGGCTTGTCTTGGCGCGAAACTGCGTGAACCTCTTGAGTCATGCTCGCGTGATCTGGGTCAGTCGGAGCGAGAAAGAGATACATCCTGGGGAACGGCCCGATGCATTGGCGAGTCTCATCCTGTTGTCCTCGAGGGAAAAGCGTGCCTGAGCAGTGGGTTCGTATTCCCGTCCCTTTCAAGCATCTACTGCTGGTATTTATACCGTGGAACTCTGCCGACGGCCAAGATGAATCACCGGACGCGGCCAATCCGAGGCGAGCGGCGAAGACACGCGTGAAGCGTGCTGCGGGAGGCAGTCTTGTGCGGGCTGATTGCAGATCATTTCCACGCAGGAACAGCATCCATGCCGTCGCTCCAGAATGGCGCCCAGGCAAGGGCGATGGTGCGCACACTGATATTCGATTTCTTGAGCTTTACGGCAATCGTCTCCAGTTTCTCGGTCGTGGGATCGATCTTGTCATGCAGAGCGTGCAACTCCTCTTGACATCTGGCTTCCAGGTCGGCGAGTTGCTGCTCGAGCGCAGCGACGGTTTCCTGGGCGCGGGCCACGTCGCCGGCGTCCTTCATGGCCTTGCCGGCGCTCTTCACAGTCGAGGCGGCCTTGCCGACATTGGTGACCGAAATCTTTTTGCGGCCGAGTACGGCGCCCAGCACCGTGGCGCCCATGTTGACCAGCGTTTGAAATTTTGATTGCCGCGCCTGCTCGGCTTCCCTTGCCACTGCCTGCTGCGACCTGCGAATGCGTTCCTGCAAGGCCGCCAGCTTGGGACCAAATCGTTCGCGCAGCTTGGCTGACAGGGCGTCGCGTTCCTCGCGGGCCGCTTGCTGCAAGCGAATGCGGAAATCGCGTGCCGACTCGCGTGGCTTCGAGTAAGCGCCCAGGGTATCGCTATGCAGGATGGGCAGCTTCCATGTGCGATACAGATAATCAATGAACGCCTTCTTCCAGGCCTCCAAATTCTTGACCTTGCCGATGCCAGGCGGCGCGGCATCGAACTGCCCGCCGTCGACCGGCTCTTTTTCCAGTTCCGACTCGGCAACGTCGGCAACGTCCGCGCTCTCCCAGGCCACGGCGCCGCGGTCGCCAAACGACGCGAGGCAGGCAATCTCCTCGGTGTCATCCACGTTCATCTTGGCGTCCGCGAACAGCACCTTGCCAAGGCCGATCACCCGTGGCCGATAGACCAGCATCGCGTCCTGCTTCGTCTTACGAACCGGCAGAAAGCACTGCGGCACGCTGGGAGGCAACACTGGGCGCTGACCTGCCAGCATGGCGGCGGCGCCGGCCGGCGTGGCCGTCGGCTGTGCCGGCGCGACGTTGCCAACGTTGCCAACGTCGTTGCGGCGCGTGTCCATGAGTCGTTTGATCTGTTCTCGCGTCAACGGTCCGCGCAGGTACGATAGGGCCCAGCGGACGTCAAAGACAACCGGTGCGTCCTCGTGGACGTTGTTCATGAGAAAGACACGCTTGCCGAGGCCCGCGAGGATTTGCTCCATGGCGCTGCGATCGAACCTTTGCCCGGCATTGCCGGCTGCGCCTTCCAACCCCTCAAGGACGCGTGCCTTGTCGCGTTCGGTTTGCAGCCGGCCGATGAACCAGGTCCCAGCATTGCCGAGGCCCTTGTAGTCAAGATCAACCGGGTTCTGCGTCGCAAGTACCACGCCCACGCCATCGGCCCGGGCCTGCTTGAGCAGGGTCAAGAGCGGCTGCTTTGACGGTGGATTGGCGGTCGGTGGAAAGTAGCCGAAGATCTCGTCCATGTACAGCAGCGCCCGCAGGCTCGTCGTCCCCGATTGCGTCCGCACCCAGCTGACCATCTGGTTGAGGATGAGCGAGACGACGAACATGCGCTCGGCGTCGCTCAAGTGGGAGATGGAGATGATCGACATGCGCGGCTTCCCGTCGGTCGTGTACAGTAGCTCGCCAATGTCGAGTGGCTCACCCTGCATCCACACCTCGAAGCCGGGGGCCGCCAGGAGATTGTTGAGCTTCATGGCCAGTGCAAACCGATCCTTTGCCGGATAGAACGACTCAAGGTCGATGACGCCGACGCGCGTGAACGGCGGCTGCTGCAAGAGCGGGATGAGGTCATGCAGGCCGAGGTCGTTGCCCTCATGCCAGGCCGCGCTGAAGATATTGGCCAGCAGGATGTGCTCGCGGCTCTGCACTGGATCGGCGTCGATGCCGAGCATGCCGAGCAGGCTTGTGGTCGTGGCGTTGACGCGGTCGCGCAACAGTTCCACTTCATCGCGGACGGCCTGGTCCGGCGCCGCAAACGACTTCAAGACCGACAGCGGCAAGCCGGCCATGCTGCCGGGCGTGTAGATGGCGAAGTCGGCCGAGTCGCACAGTCGCTGGATGCGCGCGCCGTCCTCGCCCCACTCGGCCAGTCCCTTCTTCCACAGTTCCGCTTGCTGCTCGGCAAACTCGGCCGGCTCGACGCCGTTCTTGCGGGCCTCGTCCTCGTTGATCCACGGCAAGACATCCTCGCCGCGCAACCCTGGAAACGTCAACAATAGATTGGCGATGTCCCCCTTGGGATCGATGGCGATGGCCGGGATGCCGTCGATGGCCGCTTCTTCGAGGATGGACACGCACAGGCCGGTCTTGCCGCTGCCAGTCATGCCGACGCAGACGGCATGCGTGACCAGGTCGCAGCTATCGTAAAGGATGAGCCCCGGCGGCGTCTTGCCTTTGCGTGAGCCCGCCTCGCGGCCGAGATAGAAGACGCCGCGTTTCTCGAAGTCTTGCATGGAGCTGTTCCGAACAGGTGCGGATAGCTTATGCGATAGATAGGGGCGGACAAGAGCGACCAACGCCAGGCTAATGCTTGGGTTTCCGATCGTCAGAGCCGAGCGCCAGCGAAAAGTTCGGCGTGCTCCTAGCACTGGCCTGTTTGGTTCACACCGGTGCGTGAGAGTGAACGAGGTCGAAACCGTACGTTTCGCCAAGGCTCGAACATCTAGCTAGCCGAGAGCTGTCAGACGGTTTATCCGCACCAATCCCCCCAGTCTATTGCCTGACTCTCCTGACCGGTAGATTCCGCTGATTCCGCGTGTCCTGCCAGGTCGATAAGCAAGTCATGCACCCAAACGCGGCCATTACCGGCTGGGGACACTATCTGCCCGAGCGGATCCTGAGCAATCAGGACCTGGAAAAGATGGTGGCCACGAGCGACGAGTGGATCCGCACGCGCACTGGAATCCAGGAACGTCGAGTGGCGGGGCCTTCCGAGACCACGTCGGTGATGTGCACGCGGGCAGCGCGGCTGGCCCTGGATCGCGCCGGGCTGTTTGCCCAGGACATTGACCTGATCATCTGCGCCACCACCACGCCGGACCATCTGCTGCCGGGCACTGGTTGCCTCGTCCAGCGCAAGCTGGGCGCCGATAACGCCGGCGCGTTTGACCTCAATTCGGCATGTACCGGCTTCCTCTATGCTCTCTCCGTCGCCAGCCAGTTCATACAGGCGGGTACAAGCCGGCGGGTACTGGTGGTGGCCGGCGAGACTTTGAGCCGGTTCATGAACTACCAGGACAGGACCACGTGCGTGCTTTTCGGCGACGGCGCGGCGGCGGTTGTGCTTGAGGCGACCGAGCAGCAGGCCGGCGTGCTCAGCACCGTGCTGGGCGCTCGTGGCGACGCCGAGCACATCCTGGCAATTGAGGCGGGCGGCAGCGCCAGGCCCGCCTCGCCTGACACGGTCGCCGCCGGTGAACATTTCGTGCGCATGCAGGGCAACGAGATTTTCAAGACCGCGATCCGGGCCATGGCCCAGTCGTCGCGCCAGGCCGTGCAACGAGCCGGCCTGTCCATGTCCGACATACATCGCGTCGTTCCGCACCAGGCCAACTCGCGCATCATCGTCGCCACCCAGCAAGCGTTGAAGCTCGACGACAGCAAGCTGGTGGTCAACGTCGAGCGCTATGGCAACACCGGCTCGACCTCGGTGCCCATCGCGCTGGCCGAATTCCTCGACACCGGACCGATCCATGCTGGAGACAACCTGCTGATGGTGGCGTTCGGCGGCGGGCTGACCTGGGCCGCTGCCGTCGTCCGCTGGGCGGACATCGCGCAGATTCAAGGTCAGCGGGCGACGCCGCTGGCGGCCTAGCGCACAAGCCCTGAGTTTATCATCCATTTCCATGTTGCCGCACCGGCCGATGCCAGCTTTTCGAGGAATGGCGGATCCCTTGCAAGAGTCCGGCGTGCATTCTCCTTGCTCCGGCGGTGGCAAAGAGGATATCCTGCTTAAGGAGGGGTAGCATGATTGCCTACGAAACCCGCCTCGACAACGACCTGAGCTGGGCCTTGCGCGAGGGGAGCATGCACTTCGAGAAGGAAAGCGCCGTCCACAAGGCGCTTATGAAAATCACCAGACGGCTCGAAGAGCTAGGCATTGCCTACGCCGTCGTCGGCGGCATGGCCATGTTCTTCCACGGCTACCGTCGATTCACCGAAGATGTGGATATCCTGGTGACTGCCGAAGGACTGAAAAGAATCCACGAGGAATTGGAAGGACGCGGCTACTTGCCTCGCTTCCAGGGGAGCAAGCACCTGCGCGATACAGAACTTGGCGTGCGAGTGGAGTTCTTGGTGGCGGGACAGTATCCGGGCGATGGCAAGCCTAAGGCAATCGCATTTCCGGACCCGACCCGGGTCGCGACCAAGATTCAGGGGATCCATTTTCTCAGCCTACCAGCCTTGGTCGAATTGAAGCTTGCCTCAGGCATGAGCGGGCCAGGACGCATTCGCGATCTTGGCGACGTGGAACAACTGATTCAGATTCTGGGGCTGACCGAGGAATTCGCCGGGCAATTACATCCCGATGTTCGGGACAAGTTCAAGGAGCTCTGGGCGGGTGTGAAGAAGTCTGCCGAAGAACCCTAGCGTATTTCGAAGAGATAATCGAAGTTCGTTACCCGAGACTGTTGCAAAATGAGCTTGCGATGAACGAATTGACGGTAACGAGTCAGCCCCGATATCGCTGTCCATGCTGCGGAAACAAGGGACTGGACTGTCCTGCCTATCAGCACCTTTGGATGAACGTGATCCCACGAGGATTTCCTATTCCGTACCACACCCACTTTGGGATGCTGTCGTACCAGATCTGTGGGTGCTGCGGATACGAGTTTGGCGCCGAGGACGATCCGGGACCCTGGGCCATCGGTCTATCCTTTGAGGATTATCTGGACCGCTGGCTTGCAGCCGGAGGAATTTGGTTCGACGGGAAAATCAGACCATCATCCTGGACTTTCGAGCAACAGATGCAGGACCTCGCTATCGTTCGCCCGATCTTAGACGATCATAAGTCCCTGAGCAGCAGCGAGTCTTGGAAGGGCAAGGCGCCCGCCGAGCCGTAAACGCAATTGGTTTTTGTCGCCCCACGGCTGGGCGGGAGCCTCGCTCGCCTAGCCCTCCCAAACTCGACTGAGTGGCCATCCAGCGTATTGGTTCACGGCGCGGGCAATAGAGATATTGCCCTTTGTTGATTGTGGTGGGCTTGGACTGCCTCGACAAGCCAGTCGAAGACGTTGCAGGATTGGCGG
>VGYC01000192.1 GCA_016873095.1 Planctomycetota bacterium
TGACGGCCTCCAATGCCGAACGGGGAAGGTGGCGGGCGCCACCATTACAACACAATATATCCCCGTTTGGTTTGGAGGATGGTCGAAAAATTCTGAAAAAAACTGCAACCGCGGGCTTATTCTTACGAAGTCGAGAGTTCTGCGGGGGAAGAGATTTTTGCCCCTTGGTGAGAACCGAAAAAAGACTGGCTCGTCGTACATCGCAACGGGCTCGACCGCTGACAAAGATCCTTGACAATGCGCGGCAAAAGTAGGACAAATGAGCATCGGGAGGGACGTGTTCATGCTTCGCATTCTCGGCAATCCGCGGCAATTCTGTGACGGCATCACCCGGCGCGACGCCATGACCGTGGGCGGCATTTCCGTGCTGGGCGGGATGCTGAACCTGCCCGGCGTCATGGCGCTCGAGGAACGGCGGCCCGCTGAGGCAAGAGTTGCTGAGGCGAGACCTGGCCGGGCCCGCAATGTCATGGTTCTCTATCTGCATGGCGGGGCGCCGACGCAGGATATGTTCGACCTGAAGCCGCAAGCGCCCGTCGAGATGCGCGGCGAGTTTCGGCCCATTGCGACGAACGTACCCGGCATGCAGATCTGCGAGCACCTGCCGCGCATGAGCCGCTGGATGCATCGCTGCGCCATCGTGCGTTCCGTGCATCATCGGGCGGGCTGCCATAATACCTTGCCGAGTTTCAGCGGCAGCGAACAGCCGGTGGACATTAACGAGCCGACGCCGCGCGACTCGTTCCCGCCCGGCATGGGCGCGATCTGCGAATTTCTCAAGCCGCGGCACGTGGACATTCCACACTACGTCGCGTTGCCGAGCTATCTTGGCTGGGGGTTCGCGCTGAAGCGGCCGGGGCCGTGGGGCGGTTTTCTGGGCAAGCGTTTCGATCCGGTATGCAGCGAGTGCAAGCCGCGCCTCGATCCGGCGCCGCCGGCCGGCCGGCGGCCGATGTGGCTGGGCACTCCTTTCCTCGCCGACACCGCGCTTGGACAGGACATCACGATAGACCGTCTCGACACGCGCCGCAGTCTGTTGCAGCAGTTCGACGGAGTCCAGCGACAACTCGAAGCCGGCGGCGGCACGTTTGACCGCGTCCGCCAGCGGGCCTTCGGCCTGCTGACCGGCTCGCGGCTCAAGACCGCGTTCAACCTCAACGCCGAGGATCCGCGACTGCGCGAGCGCTACGGCAATCATCTGTTCGGCTCGAGCGCGCTGCTGGGCCGGCGCCTCATCGAGGCCGGCGTGCGCTTCGTCGATGTCTACTGGGACGGCTACGCGGCCCGTGTCTCGACCAACCTCGATCCCTACTGGGACACGCACAGCAGCAACTTCGTGCAGCTTCGCGAGGTGAACCTGCCGAATCTTGACCAGACATTCGACGCGCTGATGCACGACCTAGAGCAGCGCGGGTTGCTGGATGAGACGCTGCTGGTAATGATGAGCGACTTCGGCCGGACGCCGCGCGTGAACGCTTCCGCCGGACGCGATCACTGGACGTCCTGTTACTCGGTGCTGCTGGCAGGCGCCGGCATCCGCGGCGGCACGATCTGCGGCGCCAGCGACGGCCACGCCGCCTACGTCAAGGACCGCCCCATTCGCCCCGCCGACATCTGCGCCACCATCTACCACTGTCTGGGCATCGACCCGGACACCACTGTCCCGGATCGCGCCGGCCGTCCCCTGGCCATCAGTCATGGCGGCGAGCCGATCCGCGAAGTGCTGGCGTAGTCTGCAATTCTTGACCGCAGAAACTCAAAGCGTTAAGTCAAGCGCCAATTCCGCTACGGTCTGAGGCGAAACCAGTGCGCCTCGATCAGCGCGATCGTTGTGGGCTCGCGCAGGATCATACCGCGTTGTCGACGATCTCACCGCTGCCGCCGCAGAAGCGCGGCACCAAGTCGAGCGCGGCATCGAACACGCCGCGCACGGTCGCGGGCGAATGGGACGCCGTCGCCTCGATGATCAATAGAGCGTTGCGCGTGGCGTCCGTCACCTTGCTGAAATCGGCCTGCATGACGTCGAGCCTGCATAGCAAGCGGTTGTCGCCAGCGACATAGCCAAACTCGCCGGGGCGGACCGGCTCCGGCGCGGCGCGACCCAGGGGCGTGAACGTCTCGTCGCCCTGCAGCAGGCGCAGCGTCACCGGCAAGGTGAGCCGATCGACATCATGGGCGCCCAGCGAGCACAGCGACCGTAGCGAGAGCAGGTTGTAGGTATCCACGAAGTTGTTGATGGCTGGCAGGTCGCCGCGCTTGAGTGCGCAGGCCAGCAGTTTTTCGACCGAGTGCTGCACCTTGCGCGGATTGACTCCGACACTGCGGAGGATATCGAGGAATGCGCTGACCTCGGGTTTCTTGGCGTCGGGAAAGCGGCCTCGGGTGGCGGCGACTTCGCGCGCGATTTCATCGTTCAGTTCCGGGCAACGCGGACCGATGCGCAGATCGCGAAACAGGATCGCGCCCGCGCGCAGGCCAAGGTTGCGACAAGGTTGGTGCACGTTGAAGATCATCGCCGTCCGAGCGTTAGCCCATGCGTGCCAGGTAGGTCTCGAGAAGATTGTAAGCCAATCTCCGTGAATGTGGCAGGATGCAGGTAGGCCGTGCTTGCCACGCGGGACAAGAGCATTGCCGGCCGATATCAATGAAGGAGGCGGCCACGCGCGCCGCACGAACTCGTTCACGTCCGGAGTGTCAGCGCATGAGCAACGACTACGCCGACCGGCCAGCCTCTGCCAGGACCGGCACGGAGGATGCCGACCTGGAGCTGTTCAAGACCGGCCTGCGCGTGCAAAATGGCGAGCTGCTGCGCGTGAACAAGAACGGCGGGATCGCGATGCGCTTGCCGCTTTCCTCGATTGAATCCGTCGAGTTCCTGAGCCAGTTCGATCCATTCTGCCTGGTCTTCATCTGTGTCGGTCTCGGCCTGGGCGCGGTCGGTTATCTGGTATCGGAAAGCAATCTCTTGACGTCGTTTCTTTATGCCGGCAGCATCATGCTGGTCGGCTTTGGCTCGCTGGGCATGGTGATGCGCGTCATCCGGGTGCAGTCTCCCACCGGCATCATACGCATCCAGTGCAATGATCTGATCGATGAAGGGGAAGGATTTGTCTGTAGCCTGCAGCAGCTGATCGGCAAAGGCGCTCGAGGACGCGAAGGGCCCGCAACATGAACGCCGCGGATCCGGGGCAAGGGCGTGCCAGGACGTTCTCGTTCGAGCGCGCATGGACGCAGCAACTCGGAGCTCCCGGTCGCGGTCTGGCCATGGCGCGCGAGCGTGGCTGGTTGCTCGCCTGGGACGCCAACCACTGGCTCTACCTCTTCGACGATGCCGGCCAGAAGCAAGGGCAGACACGCCATTCCGGTTCGCTCGTGGCCGCCGCCTTTGCCGATGACGGTTCGGCAATCGTGACCCTGGGCAAGCAGGGGGACAAGCAAGGGGAAATCACCTGGCTGGCGCCGGACCTGATGCCGCGCTGGCAACAGTCTCTGCCGCATGTCCCGCTTGCGGTCGCGGTCGATGCCTTCGCACAGTATGCCGCGTTCGCGGATCGATCTGGCAATCTCACGATTGTCAATCGCCTAGGCAAGACCCTGTCAACGACGCAGACACCCAGGCCATTGCACCATCTTGCATTCGTGCTTTCGGCCCCGGTGTTGCTGGGATGCGCCGATCTGGGACTTGTCCTGTGCCTGGAGCTGGACGGAAACGTTCGCTGGCGCGACGGCCTCTTTGCCAATGTGGGCGCGCTCACGGCCAGCGCGGATGGTCTGCGTATCCTGGTCGCCTGTTTCAGCGAGGGCTTGCAGGAATATGATCTCGCGGGAACCAAGAAAGATCGGATCACCGCGCCGGAACCATGCCGCTGTGCCGCCCTCGCCTGCACCGGGCAGTTCATCCTCGTCGCGGGCCTGACCAGTCACCGACTGATGCTGCTCGACGCCCATGGGCACACGCTCGCCAGCGAGCCGATGAACCAGGAGCTTGCGGCATTGACGTTGCATCCGCTCGGCGATGGCGCGGCCGTGGTGCTTGCGGATGGCACCATCCGGCAGTACAAGATTGCGCGACGGTGAGCATTGTGTTCCTTGAATCGGCACCATGATGCTTCGCTTTTTCAAAAAGCGTGTTGGAGATTCTCAGTCGGCGCGCGTTTTGGATGGCGATCGTGACACGGCGATGCCAACAAAGGCAGCGGGTGGAAGGCCGGAAGCGGCGCTCAGCGCGGCGGCGGCCTGCGCCAGTTCGTTGACGGAATCAAGATAGGTGCGGCGCAGCTGAATCAAGCTGGTTCGTGCCTGGGTGACGCGCACGATATCAACTTCCCCTTTGGCGTGAGAATCCTCGTGATCGCGCACCATCGGCGACGTCCTTATTACTGGCGATGGCGGAAGTGAGGACTCACCGGCGCAAATACGAATCCGCAGCACATCCCGCCGTTCTTGGAAGGCATCGAGATCGACGGCCGCTGGGCGATCCTCTACAGCAAGTACGACATCGGCCGCGCGCTCGAGCGTCACCAATCGTCCGATTGCGTCGGCTGCGTACCCGACACCGGTTGCACCCTCACGGCCGCAGTGCCGAAGCGGACGGCCTTGGAAGGCCGTCCTACGAGAGAATGTCCATGCACGGCGACCGGCTACTTCGCCGGCGCCAACGCCTCACGGATCGTTTCATCATCCGTGCGCTTGGCGATGGCGGCGAGCGCTTCCTGGATTCCGGGCGCCCGGGACCAAGCCACGGCTCTGATGAAATCTACGGTGCGGACGCCGTTCTTGACGTCGCGGCCCTCCACTTTGTCTGAAAGATCAAAGGAGCGCAGCCGGGTCGCGATCAGCGGACCTGATTCCTTTGGGAAATAGTACAGCAAGCGCATGGCGGCGGCGATCTGGAGATCGCTCTCGTCGTACCAGCCGGGCGATTTCCCGTCAGCGTTTGCTTCGGTTGCATAATCGATGAGCAGCGAATCCAGAAGCCTTCGCGCCGGGTCCTTGCTCGACCAGATCTCACGCACTCGCTTGCGCACTTCGTCGCTTTCCAGCGGGCTGGTAATCGCGATAATCGCTGTCGGGATATACCGGACCGCGAGATAGCGCCTGCCGACGATTTGCCCAATGGCGACAAAGCAGACATCACCCACCTTGACGGTGTACAGGTCTGCTTGCAGATCGGCCGGGTCGATTTCAAGGGGCCATGGTTTCGAAAGAACCTGGCTCTCCCGTTGATTCAGCGGGTTCTCCTCACGGATATAGCCGCCAAGGCCCATGAGGTTGTGGCGAGTCACCGTCAGCCTGGTTGGCGTCCCATCTTCAAGCGCGTCCAGCAGGAAGGGAAGCGCCTCCGCCCCGAGAGCCACCAGGGCTCGAAAGACGTCCGAGGTTTCGAGCCGATCTTCGCCCAGGAGGAAGGTGTTGAGCTTCTCCTGGCCTGGAAGCGGAGCAAAAGCCTGACCTGTTGCTGACGCCGATAGCCCGAAATCCGGGTTGCTGCTATCGGCGAGCGTGGCGATGAGGCTCCTGATGTGCTTCTTTCTCTCCTGGGTGAGGGCCGGACCTGGGGCAAGCTTGAGGGCAGGGATCTTTCGCAACCGGATTCCGATAGGCGGGTCTCCTCCAAGGTTCATCTTGGCCGCCAGCTTGGGATCGATTCTCCACAAGGCGTCCGCGATCACGTAGCCAATCTCTGGGCGGATGCCATCCAGGGCTCGAATCTGCACAAGCAGAGGAACCGCAGCTTTCGAATCAGGGCCAATTTTGCCGAGTGCAAAGATGACCGCGTCTGGGTAGTACGAGTTATGGTCATCAGACTTCGCAGCTTTCAAGACCTTGATGAGCGTTGGGACAGCCGCTTTCGCATCGGGACCGATATGGCCCAGCGCTAGCGCCGAGTTAAAAGAAGGTCCTCGCGAAACATCTTTGATTGATGCCACGAGGGCCGGCACGGCTTGCTTGGCGGCTGGTCCGATGGCAGCCAACGCTGCAGTGATTTCTTCAGAAGAACCGGCGTAGTTCTTGTCCCGCAAGGCTTCAATCAGGGCCGGCACGGCAGCCTTCGCCTCGGGTCCGATTCCCTGCAAGGCCAGCGCAGCCGCGTCGCACACCCCTTCATTCTTATCTTTGAGCAGCGGAATCAGCCCGCCCAGAGCTTCCTTGGCTTCGCCGGGCATCATGGACAAGGCCCGCGCAGCCGCCTGACGAACCTCGGCGTGGCCATCCTTGAGAGCGACCATGAGCGACGGAGCGGCTTGTGACGCCACCCGGCCGATGCGACCCAGGCTGCGGGCGGCACCCGTACGCACTTCGGGGGAAGCATCCTTCAGCGCCTCGATGAGCGGCGGGACCAGTTTCACGGACCTGGGCCGGATGTAGCCCAGCGCTTCGGCCGCTCCCGCCCGCACCTTGGCTTCGGGTCTCGCGATCGCTTTGAGCAGTTCAGGGACGACGGCCGGTCCGTAATCCGCAAGAGTCTGGCAAGCGACGGCCGATGAGGGCAGCTTTTTGAAGGCATCGATGATGACCGGAACGGCCAGCTTCGCATGTGGGCCGGTAGGGCCCAGCGCTTGCCGGGCCTTGACGGACAGCCTTTCGTCCTTCAAGAGGTCGATCCACTTGTCGAGCGGCTTGCTTGGGTTGTCGGCGGGTTGCCGCGCTTGGGCCGCCGCGCGATTGACCACCACGAGCATCAGAGCGACGCAGCAAAACAAACGTCGGTCCATGATGGCGCACCCTCGTTGGCCTCTCTAACGGTTGTTTGTCGCAGTGTCGATTGTATCACGGAGCCCGCCCACGGAATCGTGAGAACGATGGGCGCGTCGCAAGCCTCGTCGGACGGCCTTCCAAGGCCGTCCGGCTTGTGCGGGTGGCGTCATGCCCAAAGCGGACGGCCTGGGAAGGCCGTCCTACGAGAGTGCGGCAGCTTGGCGCTGGATGCTGGACAAAGGTGTCATGCTCCGCGCTCGCGGCGGCCGGCATGCCAACCTGGCACCTGCGGCAGAGCATCGACGTAACGTCATTGCGAGCAGCTTGTTGTGCTCGAAGGCTCCGAAGGCGCGCCCCAAGAAAAGGTGTCACATTCGGGTGGCGCGCGCTGACATGAAAACTATTTTCAACAGGGAGACTAGGAAATCCCGGCAGTACAAGATGAGGCGACCGTGACCGCGTGGCGCACAATCACTCGGTCCAGGCGAGGCAGGCGGCATCGAAGACGGGGCCGTCGATGCAGACGCGGCGGTAGTCCCAGCCATCAGCAGTGCGGACCGGTGTCACGCACGTGAAGCAGATGCCCACGCCGCAGGCCATCGGCGTTTCCAGCGAGAGATGGCACGGCACCTTCCAGGCACGCGCCAGGTCCGCGAGGGCATGGAGCATGGGCTCGGGCCCGCAACCGACCAGGTGTTGAGGGCGTTCGTGGTCCGCGAGCAAGCCGGTCACCCGGCCGTGGAAGCCGGCGCTGCCGTCCTCGGCGGCGATGTGCACTGCCGCGCCGGTGGCCTGGAAATCGGCCACGCCGGCGAGCAGATCGGCCGAGCGCACACCATAGTAGATCGAGACGCGCGCCGGCTGCTTGCGCAGCGCGGCGTCGCCGTAGCCGCGCTGTCCGCGCAATGACCGAGCGTAGGCCAGGAACGGCGTCTGACCGATGCCGCCTGCAACCAGGCCGACATGTTCGACGTCGGCAAGGTCCGGAAAGCCGTTGCCCAGCGGCCCCCAGACTTCAAGCTCGTCCCCCGGCCGCAGCTGGGATAAGCGGCTGGTCATCTTGCCGACCACGAGGTACACGAAGTCGATGCCCACGGGCGTACCGGTTTCGTCCAGCACCGTGTCGTAGAGCGCGAAGGGTCTCCCCAGCAGCGGATCGCTTCCCTGCGGCAGGCGGACCATGAAGAACTGGCCGGGCTTGATCGAGCGGGCCATGTCCGCGGCCCGAAAGCGCAGCAGGTAGGTGTTTCGCGCGACTGGCTGATTGCGTTCCACCGGGACGCGCATCTGGATAAACGCGGCGCTCATGTCCTTCATTGGTCCTCGGCGTCGTGCGCGTCGCGAGTGTTGTGCGTGTCGATGGCGTGTGTCATGGGGCCCTTGTCCGTCCGCGGGCGCGACGCCCGGCGCAAGGAGGCGATCTCGCCGCGGCTCAGAGGGCGCGCTTTGCCCGTGGCCAGATGGCCCAGCTCGACAGGGCCGAGAGCGATGCGCCGCAGGCGCACGACCTTGTGCTGCAGGCGAGCCAGCATGCGGCGAATCTCGCGATTCTTGCCCTCGCTGAGCACGATGCGCAGCCAGGTGCTCTGCCCCTGGCGCTTGAGCCGCTTGACTTGCCGCGCCTTGACGTGGCCATCGCTCAGCCAGACACCCTTCAGTAGTTGTTTGAGGTCCTCGGACGATGGATTGCCGGCCACCTGGACGAGATACGTCTTCTCCACACCGAAGCGCGGATGCATGAGGCGATGAGCCAGGTCGCCATCGTTGGTGAGCAGCAACAGCCCCTCGCTGGACTCGTCCAGCCGGCCGACGGTGTAGACGCGCTGCGACACCTTCGGGACGAGGTGGATGGCGAGAGGGCGTCGTTGCGGATCGTGATTGGTGCACAGATAGCCGCGCGGCTTGTTGACGAGCCAGTAAACGAGCTTCTCTTCGTGCAAGGGCTGGCCATCGACCTTGACGTCCTGGCCCGGCTCGACGCGTGTGGCCAGCTCGCGGACCACGGCGCCGTCGATGCTGACGCGGCCAGCCTTGATGAGATCGTCGCAGTGCCGGCGCGAGCCGACTCCGGCGTGGGCCAGGAATTTGTTCAAGCGGTCCATGCCGTCATCATAGCGGTTTCGATAGCCTTGCGCATTCGCAGGAATGAAGCCCGACACGCTGAAAGCTCAATAAGGATGCCGATCCTGTGTGATGCTCACGACAGGATCGCCATCCTGACCTCCGAGAGCTGCTGAATTCGGCAAGAGGGACACGGCAAACTGTTAGCCGCCGGTTATCGGTCGGGCCAGCTTCTTGAGCGTGGAAGGCGAAGGAGCGGTCTTGGCGGCGGTGGTGCCGGCGTGCCGGCCTTCGAGCGACGCCATCCGCTCTGCCAACGTCTGCAGCTGACGGAGCTGGTCCTCCAGCTTGCGGTGCACGTCCTTGTGTTCATCGCAGACAAGCCGGCGCTGGTCCTCGATCTTGCGGATCAGCTCGCGGCGGTCATCGTCGCTGCCGCGCAGTTGCTTGTCGAGGTGCACGTCCAGCACCTTGAAGCGCTCGTTGAGAGCCGTCAAGGCATTCAAGGAGGTCTGCATCTCCTTGAACGCGGACCAAAGCGCGGTGACGCGGGTGTTGAGTTCGTCCTTCCTGATGAGGTCGCCGCGAGCTTCCTGCATCTGGCTGAGGTCGCGGCGCAGTTCGGCCAGCGAGCTGGTCATCTGCGTGTAGGCGGTCATGATCACGAGGGCGACAATGCTGAGGATGGTGCCGCCGAAGATCTTCCAGAACCAGGAAACATTCTCCTCGCTCTTGGCGGGGGGTTCCACGAGAGCAGGGAGACTGGATACGTTGCGGAGCGTTTCGACGGTCATGGCCGTCGCGTTGTTCTTGTCGCGAAGGTTTTCTCGGCTGGTGAAGAACTTTCCCTGAGACATGTTTCCTCCGTGAAGATGGAGTGGTGCGTCTTACCCAGATTGCCCAGCAAGCCGCGACGGAGATCCGCCCCGTCCTTTGGGTCCGGGATACCGCAATTCTATCCGCCCAGGGCAAGTCCTGATGACTTGATGACAACGCGATGACTGTGGCGCTCAAGCGCCGAGGGCTTTTTTGAGATCGTGCAGTTGCCCGGTCAAACTGGAGACAGAATCTTGCAGGCACTGGATTTGTGTCCGGCACTCTGCCAGTTCGGCGCGAAGCGACGCCAGCTCCGCGTCGCGCTCGGTCGGCTGACCGCGATTGCCGGACGGCGCCGCCGGCGCAAGCGGCGGAATCGGCATGTCCGCTTCGACCGGCACGGCCGAATGCAGTGCCTGCAGCTCGGCCGGGGCGTGGAACCCATGGGTGATGAGCGTGCCGCGCCGCCCTTCAGGACCGAGGAAGACGACGAGCCGGCGCTCCGCCAGTGGCCGCAAGACGCCGCGCAGCGCTTCCAGGTCGGCGATGGGCTCCATGCGACTGGCCCGGCCGCGCAGCTCTCCCTCGGTCTGCGGGCCGCGCAGCAGCAACTCGGTGAGGACGGCCAGTTCCACCTTGTTGACGTGCAGGACTTCATAAAGATTGTGCTTCCACTTCTCCACGCGTCCGCCCTGAATGCGCGTGACCAGCCCCTTCTGCTGCGCGGTCGTGAGGGCATCTTCCACGTCGAGGTCTGTCAAGTTCAGCAAGGGTTCCCGGTTCGACTTCTGGTTGCTGCCGGTCACCAGGGCATTGAGCGACATCGGATAGATGTCCGGCGTGGTCTTGGCTTTCTCGACCAGCACGCCGAGGAGGCGGCGCTCGGACACGGACAGCACGGGGACGGCCAGTGCGGTGCTAGCGGAGGATTCGGACATGAGCGCACTTCCTCGAACGGAGCCGGTGGATTCGAGTTTCGGAGACTGAGTCGATTCTATCGGTTCGCGAATCGGCAACCTCTGGGAAACCCTTGACGCTTGCGAAAAAAGTGAGGGCCAGCAGTCGCTGCGCTGGGCGAATCCGGCAAGGCGAATAAAGTTGCCGGCGGCGCATCCCGACTCTAATTGTGCCTCGCCGGTTTACCAGGTCTGCCTGGTCCCAGAGATTCGCGACGGATTGCGCTGGAATGCAACGAAAAGGAACGGCATGGCAGCCATGACGACCGCCTGCAACCTGGGTTTCTTGACGATTCTGCAAGAATCGTCGGGACACCTGGGCGGTTTCCTGGTCACCAATCAGTGGGGCCGACCGCTAGAGTTCCGGCTCAGTACCGCGGTCCAGCCCAATCGCGTCCAGCAGATCCTCTACGGGCCCACGCTGGCAACGTATCTTTGCGCTGAAGTCATCGGCAAGGCTCTCGTTGACAAGACGGTGGCCCGGCCGCAGTTCATCCTCACCGACATCGAGGCGGCCCTTGAATTGCGCCATCACGTCCCGGTACCCGTCGTCTGGCTAGGCGAGGCTAGCCGGGGGGATGAGCGACCGGAGTCGCCGCGGCTAACAACGCATCCGCACTACCTCGAGGATGCAGACATGGTTGCCGAGTGGCTGGAGCGCCAGGGCAAGGGACTTGACCTGGCCGAGCCGTTCATCCGCATTCGCGACGCGCTCGCCGAGGCGCGCAAGATGGGAGCGACCAACCGTGGCTGACGCCGAGCAGGCAGGGCAAAGCTTGCCACCGGCGCCCGGCTCGGCGGGAGCCTCGCCCTCCCGGATCGAGGCCACGCCGATGCGAATGGTCGCGAACGGCTCGGCGGGAGCCTCGCCCTCCCGGATCGAGGCCACGCCGACGCGAATGGTCGCGAACGGCTCGGCGGGAGCCTCGCCCTCCCGACATGAAGCCTTGCCTTTCTTCCTGGATGAAGTTTCGCTCGACGTGTCTGTGGATGTCGGCACTCTGCCGATGTTCGAGCGCAGCTTGCAGCCGGTCATCCGGGAGGCCCGGTTGCTCGAGGCCGCGCCCATCGTTCGCGCTTTCGGCAAGCTGGGGCTGGAAGTGACCACATCGGGCTGGAAATTCCCGGCGCCGTCGGAAATCATCGCACCACCAAGGCCTGAGGCCGCGCGCCTGTTTCAGCCGGACGAATCGCGGGATGGCGAGCCGGGAGCGCTGGCGGCCGGAGCGGCAAGGAAGCGGACGCGACTCCGTCCGCCACGGGATGCGGTTGTCCTGAAAGACCGCTTGCTGTACCTGTTGCAACCCCCGCTGGAGAACCTGTTCGCGGGCCGGCAGGTGGTGCTGCCGTTTCAGCCATATCCCTATCAGCTGGACGGCATTGCCTTTCTGATGCCGCGCTCGGCGGCGCTGCTGGCGGACGAGATGGGCCTGGGCAAGACCATGCAGGCGATCGTGGCGCTGCGCCTGCTGTTTCAAGGGGGACTCATCCGGCGTGCCCTGCTTGTCTGTCCGAAGCCGCTGGTCGCCAACTGGGCCCGCGAGCTGCGTGCCTGGGCCGAGGACCTGCCCTTTGAGATCATCGGGGGCGATGCCGACGCGCGCCGTGCGGCCTGGCTGGTCTCCAACTGCCCGCTCAAGCTGGTCAATTACGAGTTGCTGACGCGCGATGCCGGCATCGTCAACGACGAGCAGGTCCGCTTCGACGTGGTGGTACTGGACGAGGCGCAACGCATCAAGAACCGCGACTCGCGCACGGCCGAGGTGGTCGCCGGGCTGAACCGTGACCGCTCGTGGGCCCTGACCGGCACGCCGATCGAGAATCGGCCGGACGATCTCGTCAATATCTTCCATTTCGTGGATAGAGGCCGGGTGCCCGTGGATACGCCGGCGCGGCGCTTGCCACACCTGACCGCCGACTGCATCCTGCGCCGCACCAAGGATGACGTGCTCACCGACCTGCCCGCCAAGACGGTCCGTGACGCATTCCTGGAACTGACGCCTGCCCAGCGCGATGCCTATGTGCTGGCGGAGAGCGAGGGCGTCATCCGGCTCAACGCGATGGATGAAACGATCACCGTGCAGCATGTCTTCGAGCTGGTGATGCGGCTGAAGCAGATCTGCAACTTCGATCCGGCCACCGGACAGAGCGCGAAGCTGGAACAGTTGCAGGCGGACCTGGCCGAGGTCGCCGACTGCGGCCGCAAGGCCATCGTCTTCTCGCAATGGGTGCAGCCGCTGGAAATCCTGGCGGAAGCCCTGGCTCCCTTCGGTCCTTTGCAATTCCACGGCAAGATCCCGAGCGGGCAGAGACAGGCCATTCTCGAGCAATTCCGCAAGGATCCGTCCAGGCACGTGCTGCTCATGAGTTACGGCACCGGCAGCGTCGGTCTGAATCTGCAGTTCGCCAGCTATGTGTTCCTGTTCGATCGCTGGTGGAATCCGGCGGTGGAAGACCAGGCCATCAATCGCGCCCACCGCATCGGCCAGAAACAGCCGGTCATCGTCACGCGTTTTGTCACCCTGAATACCATCGAGGGCCGCATCGCGGAGGTGCTGGAAAAGAAACGCCAGCTCTTCAACGAGCTCATCGAGCAGAACGGCCCGCCCCCATCGCTGGGACTGACGCAGGACGATATCTTCGGGCTGTTCGACATCAAGGCCAGGCCGCGGCGGCTGGCGGCGTGAGGCGGGCACCGGGCCGCGGTTTTCTGCAATTTTTTCTGTCGGTTCATTTCACCCGTCTGGCATGTACGTTATAATCCAGCGAATTCCGCCGATCCTTATTCGGTTTTCCGGCAAGCGAGGTGCTGCGATGACAACGTCCGTGCAGTGTCCAGCGTGTGGCAAGAGCTTCAGCGTATCGGACGCTCTGCTGGGCAAGACCGCCAGGTGCAAGCAGTGCGGTGAGCCGTTCACGCTCGAGGCGCATACCAACGGCGAGACGCAGGTGAAGGCAGCCAACGCGCGTCCGCCGCTGTCGGGACCACACCGGGCGATGCCCGAGCCGCGGCATGCCGCGAAATCGCCTGAGCAGCTGTCGCGCTTCGAGGTGCGGGCCAAGCTCGGCGCCGGCGCCTTCGGCACCGTCTATCGCGCTTACGACCCGAAGCTCGATCGCGAGGTTGCCTTGAAGGTCCCGCCGGCCGGCGTGCTCGATAGCCCGAAGCGCATCGAGCGCTTTCTGCGCGAGGCCAAGGCGGCCGCCCAGCTTCGCCATCCCAACATCGTCCCCATCTATGATGCCGACAACGACGGCGACCAGTACTACATCGCCTCGGCGTTCATCAAGGGCCAGTCGCTGGCCGACGCAGTCGAGGACGGCGGCATCGATTTCCGGCGGGCAGCGACCATCGTCTGCCGGCTGGCGGAGGCGCTCGGCTACGCCCACTCGCTCGGCATTGTCCATCGCGACATCAAGCCGGCCAACGTCATGCTCGACGAGGACGACCATCCGCACGTCATGGACTTCGGCCTGGCCTCGCGGACGGATAGCACGGAAAAGCTGACGCAGGACGGCGCCGTCCTCGGCACGCCGGCGTACATGGCGCCGGAACAGGCGGCCGGGCAGAAGGGGGAAGCGCAGCCGGCCAGCGACCAGTACAGCCTGGGCGTGGTGCTTTACGAGGTATTGGTTCACGGCGCGGGCAATAGAGATATTGCCCTTTGTTGATTGTGGTGGGCTTGGACTGCCTCGACAAGCCAGTCGAAGACGTTGCAGGATTGGCGGCGG
>VGYC01000193.1 GCA_016873095.1 Planctomycetota bacterium
GCGACGTTTCCGACTCCATTCAGCCAGCGACAAGAGTGCTGGGATAGCGATTATGGGCAATTTCGCCGTTGGCGGACAAGAGGTCTTTTGAGTGGCAGTCTGTTTGCGCTTTCTGGGACGGCAAGCAGTTCTGGTCGCGGCTCGGCAATCGCTTTCACGCCCCGGACTGGTTCGTCGCCGGCCTGCCCGACGTGCCCTTCGACGGTGAGCTGTGGATGGACCGCAAGAAGTTCCAGCGGACCGTCAGCATCGTCCGCCGGCAGGACAAGAGCGACCACTGGAAGGAAGTCCGCTACGTGATCTTCGACGCCCCGAAGGTCGAGAAGGGCTTCGAGAAACGGCTCGAGTTCGTCCAAGAGGTCGTCAAGTCAACCAAGCCGCAGTTCGCGGCCGCCCATGCGCATGAGCTGTGCAAGGGGGTAGAGCACCTGCGCGGCGAGCTGGCGCGGCTGGAAGCGCTTGGCGGCGAAGGCCTGATGATGCGGCAGGCTGGCTCGAAATACGAGAGCGGCCGCTCGTCCACGCTCCTTAAGGTGAAGAGTTTTCACGACGCCGAGGGGCGCGTCCTCAAGCACCTGGAAGGGGCCGGCCGGCACAAGGGCCGCCTGGGTGCCCTGCTCATCGAGATGGCAGACGGCACGACCTTCTCCGTCGGCACCGGCTTCTCGGACGCCGAGCGCGAGAGTCCGCCCCCCGTCGGCAGCGTCATCACCTACCGCTACCAGGAGCTTTCCGACGCCGGCGTGCCTCGCTTTCCTTCCTACGTCGGCATCCGCGAATCATCGTTGAGCGGGGAGCCGAAGGCGACCGTTGCTGCACCTTCCAAGAAATCACCCCCCGCCCGAAAAGAAAAGCCCTCAGCAGCATCCGCCCGACGCTTCGAGTTTGTCGAGGGCAAGTCGAGCAAGTTCTGGGAGATCGCCGTCGCCGGCTCCGAGGTCACCGTCCGCTACGGCCGCATCGGCAGCGACGGTCAGACCAACGTCAAGTCCTTCGCCGACGAAGCCGCCGCCCGGAAGCACGCCGACAAGTTGATCGAGGAGAAGACCGACAAGGGGTACGAGGAAACCTGACCCTGGGCAATCCTGATCGCCCCAACCAGGAGGTTCGTCGGCAGCCCCGAAAGTTGCCGGCCAAGTTTCGCGAGAGTCACCCTGGGCTGCTGAAAATCATTGGAGATACAGGCGAAAAACGCAATCGGCTTTTTCGAAGGCTCGTTGCGCTCCCAGCCCCGTTTACGGGGCTTGCCGCGCAGCGGTTCAGGCCCGCCGTTCACGGCGGGTTGTCGCGGACGACAGAAAAGCACGAGGCCCGTTCACGGGCCTTCTCGTGGTTTGGCTTCAGCCGCTGAACGCAGCGCTCAAGCGAAACTGCGAGAAGCCCCGTAGAACGGGGCTAGGGAAACGGACTTGCGAACTGCTGTACCCACCGTCAACGGCGGGCCTGAACCGCTTCGCGGGAAGCCCCGTGGAACGGGGCTGAGCGACACTGGCAAGCGCAACAAATCCGGGATGACGGCACACCGGGTTATTCAACAGGCCAGAGTCACCCCTCGAAAATAATCGGGATTGGTGCGAACCTTTTTCCCCACACGCGCAGCGTACCGCCTCAGGCCGCGACTACCCGCTCGAGAACTTTCAAGGCGACGTCTCCTGCATTTACAATTCTCGATAGTAATAATCTGGACGCAAGCCCTTCTCTTGCAATCACGTAGCTCCTTGACCGACGCCAAAGCCGATGGGTAATATGTCTTCCAGGGAATACAGAATCACATGTTCGGCGACATCAACGGGAGGAGTCTCACCATGCGACTGATTTCGATCGCACTCACCATCTGCATCCTGCCGAGTGTGCCTGGCCCCGTGAGCGCGCAGGACGCCCCCAAGCGATCGGCCGAGCTGCAGGTCCTCGACCGTTTCCTTGGCGAGTGGGAGACCGTGGTCACCACCAAGGGGACAGGTGAGAAGTCCACCAGCATCCAGAGCCGCAAGTGGTCGCGTGAGGGCAAGTTTGTCCTTTCCGAGGAGCAAGACGTATCGACCAAAAAAGAATCCCACTTCCTGATCACCTACGACTCGAAGGGCAAGCAGTATCGTGCATGCTTCATCAACGATGAGTGCACGGTTCCATTCCTGGGGACCTGGGACGAGAAGGCACAGACCATGACGTGGAAAAGCTCGGACGTTGCATGGAAGCACCACGGTATCGAGCGTTTCATCGACAAGGATCATGTCGAGTGGACCATGACCTTTACCAATCCGGAGGGCAAGGTGGTTCTGGAGCTCTCTGCGAAGCAAACCCGGCGCAAGAAGTAGGGCCTCGCCGAACCAGCCGTTGCACCTGACAGGGCGGCATCACGGTTGCTCAGGGTTCAACGTCTCAGCAGCCGCCGCGCAGGTGAACGGTGTCGTTCGGTTTCGGTTCAGATGGGGGCACTTCCATGAAATCGAAGATCACGGCAGTGGCCTGGGGCTTCATCGCAGTCGCATGGACTTCTGCAACTGCGGCGTACGCGCAGCCGGACAACAAGTTACCCGTCCTCAAGCCGAAAGAGATCCGGCACATCAACCCGAATTGGTCCGGCACGAGCGGGGTTGCGTTCTGTCCCGATGGCACGCGCGTGGTCGTCGCGGCCAACGGCGGATACGGGCCGAACGGCAGCTTCGCGGTCTGGGAAGTCGAGACCGGCAAGCGAATGCTCTGGGTGAACGCCGATCCGGTTGATAACGCGCAGGCGGCGGCGTGGCTCAATTCGATCGCGTACAGCCCCGACGGCAAACTCATCGTTACGGGCGGCAAACGCGCGTGGGCGAAACGGGAGGAACGCGGCAGAGCGTTCGTGGCACTCTTCGACTCGCAGACGGGCGAGCGCATCCGCATCCTGGAAAAACCCAGTCCGTCGGCGGTTGGCAGCGTTGCCTTCAGTCCCGACAGCAAACGGATCGTCATCGCTGGTGGCAATAGTCATACCGCTGATGGCTCTCCACCTGTCCGAATACAGTTTTTGACCGTGTGGGACGTCGACACTGGGAAAGAGCTTCTTGATCTCAAAGGCCTCAAGTTCAGCGTGTCCGGCGCGAAGTTCAGCGGCAACGGCAAGCGCATCGTCGCCAGCTCGGTTTCCGGACCCGCTTCTGCGGTGCGCCTCTGGGACGCCGAGACCGGCAAAGAACTCCTCGCGCTCAAGGATCTGGGCGACGACGACATCCGCAGTTTCGCGATTAACCGCGACGGCACGCGGATCGTGACGGGTGGTGAAGCCGATGGTCGCGTCGTAACCGTCCGGCTTTGGGACGCGGACACCGGCAAAGAGTTCCGCACCTTCGGGAAAGTGCCGCTCCGTCGCGTGGCATTCCACCCCAATGGCAAATGGATCGTTGGCGTCACCGGTGGTGGACACGGCGTTGTGGCTGGCACGGTGAAGATATGGGACATCGCGACCGGGCGCGAAGTCGCTTCCTTCGTGGCCCGCAGGGATACCCCGATAGGCATGGACATCAGCGCCGACGGCAAGCGGATCGCGGTCTGTTTCAACCACGGGCAGACGAGCGTTTGGAGCTTGGAAACCGAACCATGACAGGAAACGGCCGAACCAACGGATGAAGCTGACCGGGGCCGCCGTCCTGGTTTCGCGCGGCATGAAGGTCTTGCAGGCGGCCCCGGCAGCTTATCCTAATCGTTCGCTGAATAGATTGACGCGTCAACGATGGCTGATGACCTGGTTCCCAGCCGCGGCTAGACTGCGACCATTTCAAGGCCCACCGTAGCTTCGATGGCAGTTACGTCCTTTTCTGTCCTCCCGGCAACTTCCAAGAACGACCGCTTACCATCTTTGACAACGCACACGACCTTACCATTGCTGGCATAGGCCGCGAGTTGCCAGGTCCGACCGAGGAGCGGCCAGCAACGTTTGACTCGTTGCAATGCCGGTTTGCCGACGCGTTCGGCGCAGGCTCGGTGTGGCAGTCCGCCACAAACGGCCTGCCAGCAGAGCATGGCGCTCAAGAACTGCGAGCAACGCGCCTTCTCGGGCAGCCAGGGGCCAGTCGTTCCATCGTTGAGAATGTTGGCCACGAAAACCGCCGGATCGTTCGCTTCCGAGCTGACCTTCGTGCCCCAGACAACCACTGCCTGGTTCTCTTCCTGAAACACCAGATGCCCGCCAGAAATCTCAATCCTGTTCGGCGCGAGTAGCTGGTTGAACACGCGATTCAGCGCATGTCGTCCGATCAACAGATAATAGTCTCGCAGTGCGCGTGGCAGCTTGGCACCAAGTCGAGACTCGGCACGTCGAACGGTCTGCGCTGAGTATCCATCCCTTGAAGATGGCTTTCGAAGGATCGCCTCGAATGTCTTTCGATAAAGCGCTCGCCACTCGCCGGGCATGTCAAAGGACCTCCAGCCGATGCGGACAAACCTTGCGGTCCACCAGTGCCGGCCAGTAGGCGAAGACCTCCCGCACTGGCGGCCGGCCCGTGGTGTAGCCGGTGACTCCCGGCGGGCCGGAGGTTACCAGCGGGGCGAACTCCTTGGCGAAGCGCTCGACGGCGGCGCGGCGTGAATCGTGGACCGATACGCGCAGCACGACCTCCGGTGGGTCATTCGCTTGCCGCAGACCGGGAACGCAGTCGCCGGCGCCCAGGCATTCGACAGAGGTGCGTGCCAGTTCGAAACCGGCACGGCGAACGCGTGCGAGCAACATCTCCCCTGCCAGCCGGGCCTTGGCGACGGCGTCCGGGCCGGCGATGACCAGCGTGCCGCTTGTCATGAAGCCGTCGCGATAGGCGATGGAAACCTTCAGCGTATCCGGAGCGGGCAGACCCTGCGCGTTCTCGACGCGCACGGTGTCCGGGCCGACCTGCGTCAGCTTCACCGTCGTGGAATCGGCGATCACATCCGGCGTGAAGTAGCGCGCCGGATCGCCGACCTCGTAGAGCAGTTGCTCGCTCACCGTTTCCAGGTTGACGGCGCCGCCGCTGCCTGCCGGCTTGGTGATGTCGAAGACGCCGTCGGCGGCGATGTCGGCGATGGGGTAGCCCACGTTGGCGAGGTCGGCGGCGTCGCGCCAGTTGCACCAGAGTCCGCCGCTGACCTGGGCGCCGCACTCGATGAGATGCCCCGCCACCGTGGCCGCCGACAGCCGCGACCAGTCGTCGGCCATCCAGCCGAACGCGTGCATCGCCGGGCCGACCGTCAAGGACGCATCCGCCACCCGGCCGGTGATGACGATGCGCGCGCCCTGTGCGAGTGCCTGCACGATGCCGGAGGCGCCCAGATAGGCGTTGGCGCTGACGACGCGTTCGCGAATCGTTGCCAGCTTCGCGCCGGTTTCGATATTGGCGAGATCATGCCCGGCGGCGAGCAACTCGTCGAGCCCTGGCAGCAGGTCATCGCCCGTGACCGCAGCCACCGTGCGATTCGCGAGGCCTTCCTTGACCAGGATCGCCTTGGCCCTGGCGGCGCAAGCGCGCGGATTCATGCCGCCGGCGTTGGTGACGATCTTGAGGCCCGGTTGCTTCCGCAGGATGGGAGTGAGCCGCGCAAGGACATCGAGGAAGTCGCCGGCAAAGCCCGCCTCCGGATCGCGCTGCTTCTGCAGCGCGAGGATCGACATCGTCAGCTCGGCGAGATACTCGAGCGTGAGATAGTCGAGCCGGCCCTGCTCGGCGAGCACAATGGGCGCATCGAGGTTGTCCCCCCAGAACCCGCAACCATTGCCGATGCGAATGCGCTGCATGCGGACTGACTCCCAATGCAGGTAAGATACGCAAAGGCATGCGAGTGTCGCGATCCGGCTTTCAGTTCGCTCTTCTTTCCGGGACTCGCGGCATTGGCACAGAAAAAGGGCCCGGCTTTTCTTCTGGTTCAAGGGGATGGAGTTGTGCTCAAGTGAACCACTTGCCGGACGCAACTGTCGTTTTCTGAGTGACGATGCGTCTCGATCTTGCTCCACTCCCAAAACAACTGGAGGTGACAGTGGCTGCGAAACATGAGATTCGAGCCGACTACGATCGTGAGACGATTGTAATCTACCAGGCGTACTCGCCGGCAATCGCCGATGCCGCCTTAAAGGCCGGGCGTTTCGCGCCGCCGTTCTCATTCCACCGCATGACCTGGATCAAGCCTTCGTTTCTGTGGCTCATGCATCGCAGCAACTGGGCACGAAAGAGCGGACAGGAGCGTGTACTTGCCGTGCGGATCAAGCGAACGGGGTGGGAGAAAGCTCTGTCGCTTGCCGTCTTGACCTCCTATGTGCCCGGAGTGTTTGCTTCACCTGAAGAATGGGCCGCGCAGCTTGCCGCCGCCGTGGTCCATTTGCAGTGGGACCCGGAGCGGTCGTTGCGCGGGGCCGGCTTGCTGCATGGCAGTATTCAGGTCGGCTTGAGCCGGCACGTTATTCGCGAATACGGGGAGGACTGGATCGTGGCCATTGAGGACCGTACCGTCGAGGTCCGCAAGATTTACGATTTGCTCCATTCGGGCAAAGCAGACAAGGCCAAGCGCCTCCTGCCTGCGGAGCGGGTCTACCCGGTCGGCAAGGAACTCGGACGCCGGCTCTTGATCGCGAAATAACGTACCTCGATGCGCTCGCTTGTACTCCCGGCGGCTTTGCTGCCCTGTGACCCGCCGCCGTCACTCAATGGCCCGACTCCTTGCCACTCTTTCCCGGCCTGCGAACCCACGCTTCATACAAGACCTTTCCCTTGTCCATCACTTCGCGCAGGAACCAATCGTCCTCTGCCAGACCGCGTTCGATCTGCAGCGGAGTTCGAACGATCAAATCCAGCGAAAAGGGGCGCTCACACGCCTGGCAGATGCGGATGGCCTGGTTGACGACGTCGCGTGCTGGCATGACGACAAGCAGATCCACGTCACTTTCGATGTGGGGCGTTCCATAGGCGTACGAGCCAAATAAGATGATCTTGTGCGGATGAAAGCGCTCGGCGATCCTGCGGGCATGGCCACGGATGGCCCGCATCGGGATGTCCGGCGACGCATAACGATACGGTTGCCGGTAGAGCGATCGTGCGTGCTTCTTGCCCATGCGGTCATTCTACCGGCCTGCCGATGCAATTGCCGGGAAATCCGCAGCCAGCCGGGAGGGGAGGCGCACCCCGGCAACGAATCCGGGATTCGCGCGCTCGCCACAAGCCAATGCGACATAATCATTTGCGCCATCGGCCTCAGCGGCGCATTCGTTGCCGGGGTGCACAGAGGGGGGTGGCAACGCAACGAGTTTCTTGCTGGAGGATGCTGTCTCTGCCAGGGTCGGAGCGAGCGCGAAACGTGAACAGTGCCCGAATCTTTCCTTGATGATGGACGCTCTAATCTAGAAATCAAGGAGCACCATGAACCACGACCGTTTCACCGAGAAATCCCAGGAAGCACTGAGTGCGGCCCATCGCCTGGCGAGCAAGCTGAACCATCAGCAGATGGAGCCGGAGCATCTGCTCCTGGCCCTGCTCGATCAGGAGCATGGGCTGGCGTCCGCGATCCTGAACAAGGCGGAGGTGCCCCTGGAGGCGCTCAAGGTCAAGGTGCATCGCGAGCTGGAGAAGTTGCCGCGCGTCACCGGGGGAGGCGGCGAGGTCGGCGTCAGCAGCCGGCTCAATCGCATCATCGGCCAGGCCGAGGACGAGGGGAAGAAGCTCAAAGACGAATACATCTCCGTCGAGCATTTCCTGCTCGCGCTGTGCGACGACAGCGGCGCCGCCGGCAAGATCCTCAAGGAGTTCGGCGTCAATCGCGGCAAGCTGACCGCCGTGCTGCAGGACGTTCGCGGCCATCAGCGCGTCACGTCGCAGAATCCGGAAGCCACCTACGAAGCCCTGGAACGCTATGGCCGCGATCTGACCCAGTACGCTCGCCAGGGCAAGCTCGATCCGGTCATCGGCCGGGACGAGGAGATCCGTCGCGTCGTGCAGGTGCTGTCGCGGCGGACCAAGAACAACCCGGTGCTCATCGGCGAGCCGGGCGTGGGCAAGACGGCCATCGTCGAGGGTTTGTCGCAGCGCATCGTCCGCGGCGACGTGCCGGAGGGGCTCAAGGACAAGCGCGTCGTCGCGCTCGACATGGGCGCCCTCATCGCAGGGGCCAAGTTCCGCGGCGAATTCGAGGAACGGCTGAAGGCGGTCCTCAAGGAAGTGCAGGAATCGCACGGCGACATCATCCTCTTCATCGACGAGCTGCACACAGTCGTCGGCGCCGGCAAGGCGGAAGGGGCGATGGACGCCGGCAACCTGCTGAAGCCGATGCTGGCCCGCGGCGAGCTGCACTGCATCGGCGCCACGACGCTCGACGAGTATCGCAAGCACATCGAGAAGGACGCCGCCCTGGAACGGCGCTTCCAGCCCGTCCTCGTCGACCAGCCGACGGTCGAGGATACGATCTCGATCCTGCGCGGCCTGCGCGAGCGCTATGAAGTGCACCACGGAGTGCGCATCAAGGATGCCGCCCTGGTGGCGGCAGCCGTGCTGTCCAATCGCTACATCAGCGACCGCTTCCTTCCGGACAAGGCCATCGACCTCGTCGACGAGGCAGCGGCCAAGCTGCGTACCGCGATCGACTCCATGCCGGCCGAACTCGACGAGGTCTCGCGGCGAGTCATGCAGCTCGAGATCGAGCGCGAGGCCCTGCGCAAGGAGAAGGACGCGGCCTCGCGCGATCGTCTCGAAAGACTTGACAAGGAGCTGGCGGAGTTGAAGGAACAGTCCAGTGCGCTGAGCGCCCAGTGGCAGGCGGAGAAGAAGGTCGTGCAGGAACTGCGTGACCTCCGCAAGCAATACGACGACTGCAAGCTCGAAGTCGAGCAGGCCGAGGAGGCCTACCGACGTGGCCAGCTTTCCGCCCAGAAGGTCTCCGAGCTCAAGTATGGTAAGCTTCTCGACCTCGAGAAGAAGCTCAAGAGCGAGGAGGAACAGCTCTCGCAAAAGCAAGGCAGCCAGCAGCTTATCAAGGAAGAAGTGGACGAGGAGGACATCGCCGAGGTCGTGAGCCGCTGGACCGGCGTGCCGGTGTCGAAGCTGCTCGAAGGCGAGGTGCAGAAGCTCTTGCATCTCGACGAGGAGCTGCACAAGCGCGTCATCGGCCAAGACGAGGCGGTGACGGCCGTCGCCGAGGCGGTGATCCGCGCCCGCTCCGGGCTCAAGGACCCGCAACGGCCCATTGGCTCGTTCATCTTCCTTGGGCCCACCGGTGTCGGCAAGACCGAGCTGGCCCGCGCCCTCGCCGAGTTCCTCTTCGACGACGAGCGCGCCATGATCCGCATCGACATGTCCGAGTATCAGGAGAAGCACAACGTCGCCCGCCTGGTCGGCGCTCCGCCGGGTTACATCGGCTTCGAGGAAGGCGGCCAGCTAACGGAAGCGGTCCGCCGCCGGCCCTACTGCGTCGTCCTCTTCGACGAGATCGAGAAGGCGCATGCCGACGTGTTCAACGTGCTCTTGCAGATTCTCGACGACGGCCGGCTCACGGACGGCCAGGGCCGCACCGTGAACTTCAAGAACACCATCGTCATCATGACGTCCAACATCGGCAGCCATCGCATCCTGCAGTACAAGGGCTCGTACATCGGCGAGGTCTATGATCGCATGAAGGAAGCCGTGCTGGACGAGATGCGACAGCACTTCCGTCCCGAGTTCCTCAACCGCGTGGACGAGACCATCGTCTTCCATGCCCTGTCCGAGGAACACCTGAAGGACATCGTCGTCATCCAGCTCAAGCGGCTGCACGAACGGCTGGAGGAACGGCACATCACTCTGGAGCTCACCGATGGCGCCAAGACGCACCTGGTGCGCGTCGGCTACGACCCGGTCTACGGCGCCCGGCCCTTGAAGCGGGCCATTCAGAAGGAGGTCGAGAATGTCCTCGGCCGCATGATCCTGGAAGGCAAGGTTCGCGATGGACAGAAGGTGGTCGGCGACTACGACGCCAAGGAAGGCAAGGTCACGTTTCGGACCGAGTGACCTTGGCGGTTTCGGCCCCGAACCGAATGCGCTGAACTTGGCCCAAGGCTCCCATAATCTAAACCGTGTGACGGTTTCCGAATCCCAGGTTCAATGTGGAGGGGGGCTGATGGTGTCGCAAGCGCGGGTGCCGCTGGCTGGGATGTTGTTGCTGATCACGGCGTCGAGCGGCTTCGCGCAGCTCAAGGCAATGCCCGGGGAATGGCCGGGCTGGCGCGGACCGGATCGGAATGCACTGTCTTCGGAAAAAGGGCTGCTCAAGCAATGGCCGAAGGGCGGGCCGCCGCTGGTCTGGAAAGTGACCGGACTTGGCGACGGTTATTCGACGCCGTCCATCGCTGCCGGGACGATCTATCTGCTCGGCACCGAAGACGGGCAGGAGGTGGTGATCGCGCTGGACGCGCGCGACGGCCGGCGTCGCTGGGCCACTCCCATCGGGCAGATGGCCGGGGGCTATCCTGGGCCGCGCTGCACGCCGACCATCGACGGCAAGTGGCTTTACGCCATCAGTTCCGACGGCAAGCTCGCCTGCATGGCAGTCAGCGACGGCAAGGTTCGCTGGAAGAAAGACCTCCAGAGCGATTTCGCCGGCCGCTGTGGCCGCTGGGCCTACACGGAGTCGCCGCTGATCGATGGCGACGTGCTCGTGTGCACGCCCGGGGGGGATGCGAATACGCTCGTGGCGCTCAACAAGGACACGGGCCAGCGCATCTGGAGCGCCGCGCCGCAAGGCTTGCCAGGGGGCAAGCGCAAGTACACGACGGCAGCCTATTCCTCTGTCGTCAGTGCGGAGATCGCCGGTACGAAGCAGTATATCCAGTTCCTGAGCGGTGGCGTGATCGGCGTGTCGGCCAGGGACGGCGCTTTTCTCTGGCATTACGACAGACCGGCCAACCGCACCGCCAACTGTTCCACGCCCATCGTTCGCGACGATTGTGTCCTTGCCGCCTCCGGCTACGGCACCGGCGGCGGACTCGCCAGGATCTCGCGAAACAATGCCGGCTTCTCGGCCGATGAAGCCTATTTCGTCAACGAGCTCAAAACCATCACGGCGGCATGATTCTGATCGACGACCACATCTACGGCACCGGTTCCAACGCGCTCATCTGCGTTCACTTCAAGTCCGGCAAGATCGCCTGGCAGAACCGCAGCGTCGGCAAGGGGTCGCTCGCCTATGCCGACGGCCACCTGTATCTTCGCAGCGAGAGCGGCCCGCTTGCGCTCGTCGAGGCGACACCAGCCGGCTACCGTGAGAAAGGTCGCTTCAACCAGCCCGAGCGCAGCAAGAGGCGTGCCTGGCCGCACCCTGTCGTTGCCGGCGGCCGACTCTATCTGCGCGACCAGGACGTCCTGCTGTCCTACGATGTGCGGCCGACGCAATGACACCCGGATTCTTGCTGGAGCATGCCATGACTCAATCCGCCGATGCTCCCGAGACGATCCTCATCGTGGACGACGAGGAGCCGGTGCGGCGAACGTTTCACGACTGGCTGGCCGAGGCCCGGCTCGATTGCGAGATCTTGACCGCCCACGATGCCGAATCGGCGCTGCAACTGGCCGATCGGCACACCATCGACCTGGCGATCCTCGACTGGGCTCTGGGCGCCGGCGACGATGGCTTGCAGCTCTTGCAGGATCTTTTCGAATTCAATCCGCACGTGCTAGCCATCATGATCACCGGCTTCGCCAACCAGGCGACACCGCTCGATGCCATGCGCATGGGCGTGCGCGATTATCTGGACAAGAACCAGGATCTGAGCCGCGAAACCTTCTTGCATGCAGTGCGGAAGCAACTCGACGTCATCCGGCCGGCCAAGCGCGAGCGCCGGCTGCATGCCGGCCTGATGGACTTTCGCGAGGCCGTCGAGAAGATTGTTCCGCTGGTGCAGTCGGCGGCGGCGCTGAATGATCCGGTGCCGCTGCCGGAGGCCGTGGGCAGCCTGTTCCGCTTCTTGATGCGTGCCACCGGGGCCGGCGACGGCGCCCTGCTGGTGCGGCACTACGATAGTGCCGCCCAGCCCGCCGAGTCACTGCGGGCCTATGATGCCGCCGGCAAGGCGATTGCGGCGCCGCTCGTGCCATTCGCGCGTTCGCTGGCGGCCTCGGTGGCCAGCATGCAGGAAGCCTGTGCCTGGACCGACCTCGATAAATCAACACATACTAGCCAGGTTGACTTGCAGCCGTTCGAAATGAATCGGCACTCCGTGCTGGCCGCGCCCATGCTGGTCAGTGCCGACACGCTGGCCGTGATGGAACTCTTCGACAAGGACAATGGGGCGTTCACGCTGGATGATCAGCGACTGGTGGGCGCTGCGGCGGAGTTTGGCGCCGAGATGCTGCGGCAAGCGCTGGCGGGCCGGCAAACGCAGCGCGTGCTGCTGGACGCTGTCGCTGCCGCGCTGGGGGCCAGCGATTCCGTGGCCCGGACGCTCAAGGGCAAGCCGACGCCCCACCTTGAAGAGCCGCCGCCCGCGGCGGTTCTGGAGCGACTGCGCACCGGCTTGTCGGCCACGCTGCCGGGCTCGGTGCCGCCCGAGGATTCGCTGCGACTCGCCGAGGCCGTCCGTGAGCTGGCTTTGCGACACGGCCCGGCCGCCGTCCAGCATTGCACTGTGATCGTGGAGAACCTCCGCAATCTCCTCGACAAACTGACTGCCGACATGTAACTCCTGACTTCTGACTTCCGACTGGTGAATGGATAACGTCTTCGACCAGGTGCTTGCCTTGCTGACGCCGGAACGGTTGCTGCGCGATGCGCGGGCCTCCGGAGAAGGGGTAAAGGTGTGCCTGATCGATAGCGGAGTGGACCGCCGGCTGCTGGAGGAAAAGCATCGCGGGCTGGGGCGCGAGATCCTGCCGATCGAGGGGGGTATCTTCTCGGCGGAGAAAACCGAGCCGGCGCCCTACGATGGCAAGCAGAGCACCCCGCACGGCACGACGGTGGCCGACATCATTCTCACGATCGCGCCGCGCGTGAAGCTGTATTCCGCCGATGTTTTCGGCCCGCGCGGCAGCAGCGAGGTCGAGGTCGTGCAGCGTGCCCTGACCTGGGCCATCGACGTGTGGAAGTGCAAGGTTGTTAACCTGTCGCTGGGCGTGCCGGAAGCCAGCTTGCAGCAACTCCAGAGACGCTATCAGCTGTTACGGGCAATCGAGGAAGGGTACTTCAAGGACGTGCTGATCTTTGCGGCTGCCCACAACGAGCATCCACTGACGCGCAGCTACCCGGCTGCCTTCGCACCGCCGTTAATCTCGGTCGACAAAGGCCTGTTCGCCGATCCGCTGAAGTTTGCCTACCAGCTGCGTGAACAGATCGAGTTTCAGGCGCACGGCAAGGGCTACCTGGGCCCGATGGCGCAGGAGCCGGCCACCAGCTGGGCGGCGCCCCACCTCGCCGCCATCGCCGCCCGCATCCTGTCGCTCAGGCCTGATTTGAAGCCATTCGAGATGAAGACCATTCTGTACTGGATGTTTCGCAGAGAAAACGCCACTCCGTAGCCGAGCATGGCTTTTCCTGATTGTCTGCCGGATTTGCCCCGGATTATTTGCCTGCAGGCCAAGATAATGCTACGGTTCCGGCAGGTGGTTGGTCGCCTGCGAGTCTAGCCAGCGCGCGGAGGATGTTGCCATGCAGGCGCTCGGTGTTTTGACCCGGTTGCCGTACTGGGAAATCTGGGTACCAATTGTCATCGGCATGGTCGCAGGCTGCCTGTCGATCATGGCGTTCCGGACCTTGCTTGGCGGTGGGGCGCGCATCAAAAGCGTTCCACGGCCTGCCCCGAAGGTCCGCGATTACGATCCATATGTGCCCAATCCTTCCGAGCTGCGTCGCTCTCTTCGCCGCGACGGCAATCCCGTCGAGATATACGTTGCTCCCGATCAGAGTAACGAACCTACCTGGCGCGCCTGGGTGGTTGACCGATCTACTGGGGGTGTATGTCTGTCCACAACGGATGAATTCCCGGCCGGCACCATTCTGCGTATCATGCCCAGCAAGGCTCCAGCCATGACGCCGTGGACGGACATTTGTCTTGGTACGGGGTTCAAGTGGAATCGTTGAGCCCGGTTTTGTGTGAGTCTTCGGGCGGTGCGAAACAAGCCGCTTCTCTTCCCGCGGAACAGAGCAAGGCTAGCGGGGGTCCAGGGGGCGGCAATGAGCCCCCTGGTCGCCGGCATGGAGGCGGCGAAATTCGGACACGGATGTCCCA
>VGYC01000194.1 GCA_016873095.1 Planctomycetota bacterium
CACTTCTGCCGATACTGTCGGTGGAGCATCCATGCCAACCGCAACAGTACCCGAAACCACGATTCCGAGCTATATCGACCCGTGACCGGTTACCGGCAACAGCTACTTCATCCGGCACCCCGGCGGCAACTGGCTGATTGATGCGCCGAAATTTGTCACGCCGCTCGTACAGCGGCTGGAACATCTGGGCGGCATCGCCAATATCTTCCTGACGCATCGAGACGACGTGGCCGACGCCGAGCGCTACGCCAAGCACTTCGGCAGCCGCCGCATCATCCACCGGGAGGAGTTGTCGTCGCAGCCGGGAGCGGAAATCGTTCTTGACGGTGACGGACCGTGGGAGCTGGCGACTGGCTGCCTCGCCATCCCGACGCCGGGCCACACGAAGGGGCATTGCGTATTGCTCTTCCGGGAACGATTTCTCTTCACCGGCGATCATCTGGCCTGGGATCGGGATGAAGAGCGGCTACTGGCTTTCGAGGATTATTGCTGGTATTCCTGGAAACGGCAGGCCGAGTCGATGGCACGGCTGACGGCCCATGCCTTCGAGTGGGTATTGCCGGGCCACGGCCAGAGAGTGTACCTGCCTGCCCACGATATGAAGCTGCAGATCGTGCGTCTGGTCGAAGCGATGAGAGAAAAACTGGCTGCGACTTGATAGCGCGGCACACATCTGGCCGAAAACAGCGGCGCCACCTTGGGCTGACGCAATGCCCTGCCTGCCCATCTTGCCGGCGTTGCCTTGAATCGGCATTGTTTTCTTCTCGCCGGACGCTATCGTGCTGCCCGCCATCCAGGGCCGGAACCCTGGGAGGCGGAGAAGAGGCACGGCATGCGCATCGGCTTCGAGACGGAGCTGTTTGATCCGGCGCGTGGCGGGACGGAAGTGTACGTATCGCGTTTCGCCCGGCAGATGCTGGCGGCGGGGCACGAGGTACACCTGTTCTCGTCGGCGTTTCGCGAGGCGCCGGCCGGCGCGCGTCTGCATTGCGTGCAGCCTTACCATGCCGCGGCAGTGCAAGCCGCGATCACCACGGCCAGGCTGGATGTCATGGTCGGTTCGGGCCGCCGGCCGGGGATGAACGTCGTTCAGCCGCATGGCGGAACCTATCTCGGCAGCCGCCGACAGAACCTGGCGCTCATTCGCAATCCGATCCTGCGGCGGATGCAAGCGTGGTTCAACAGCGTCAATCCCAAGTGCCGCGCTGCCGCCCGGCTCGAGCAATCGATGTATGCCCAGCAAGAGCCGCGGCCGCATTTCGTCGCCATCTCCGAGCGCGTCCGCGACGACATGCGTCGCGATTACCATGTTCCCGACGAGCGGCTACATGTCGTTTACCATGGCGTCGATACCGAGCAATTCTCCCCGGCGAAAAAGGCGGTGCAGCGCGATGAGATGCGCCGCGCCTGGGGCCTTGAACCCGACACCGTCTGTTTCTTGCTGGTGGCGCATAACTTCAGGCTCAAGGGCGCCCGCGAGTTGATCGAGGCAGCCGCGCAAATTCGCCGTCAGCGCCGCGACTTCGCCGTCCTCATTATCGGCAAGGGCAGACAGGCGCCGTTTCAAAGGCTGGCCAGGCGTCTGGGCTGCGGCGACGTGGTCCGCTTTCCGGGAGCGCTACGTGAAGTCGAGCGTGCCTATGCGGCGGCCGATGTCTACGTTCAACCCGCCTGGTACGAGCCGTTCGGCCTGGTCGTGCTCGAAGCGCTGGCGTGTGGCTTGCCGGTGATTGCCACGCGTATCACAGGCGCCGCCGAACTCATGACCGAGGGCCGCGAGGGCTACATCGTTGAGTCGCCGGCCGACACGACGGCACTCGCTTCACGGATGCTTGCTCTGTTCGATGCCAATCTCCGCGTGCGCATGGGGCAGTCCAGCCGAGCGCTCGCCGAGCGGCACACGCAGCAACAGCACTTCCATGCCATGATGAAGGTCTTCGAGCTGGCAGCCCAGGAATCTGCTCACTCGCGCCGCGAACTGCCGAGCGATCTGCGGCGCCGCGTGGCCTGAGCCCGCTTCGGCTGCCGCTAGTGCTGGCAAGCGCCAACCTACTTGCCTGGTAGTTCGAGTTCAGAATCCCCGCCGAAAAAGGCACTCAGGCGATCCTCGGGAACAGCGGCTTGACCTTGCCGTTCTCAAGTTCGGCGAGGATGCGCAGGTCTTCGCCCAGTCCCGGGTGCACCCACACATCCTCGTGGCGGACTTCGTCCCAGCGCTGCTTGAAGTTGAAGCTCTCGTAGATCGTCTTGCCGGTCCGCGGCAAGAACGGCTTCAGCAGGATCGACACGATGCGCAGCTGCTCGACGAGGTCGTGCAGCACTTGCTTGGCGGCGGCGAGATCGGTCTTGACCAGCTTCCACGGCTCCTTCTTGTCGGCATACTGATTGGCCGGATCGAGCACCTGCCTCCAGATGCGCTCCAGCGCCTGGTTGTACTGGCAAGCTTCGAAGTGTTCCTGCACCTGCTTGACCGTCGTCTCCGTATCCACCTCGGTGTAAATCACGCCCGCCTTGGCTACGGAGGTGCCTTCCAGGTGGCCGCCGTAGTTTTTGGTAACGAGCGTGATCACGCGGCTGTAAAGGTTGCCGAGGTTGTTTGCCAGGTCGGCGTTATAAAGCTGCTCGAAGCGCTGCCAGGAAAAGTCGCCATCCCCCGGAAACGGACATTCGCGCAGGAAGTAGTAACGGAAGGCATCGGCGCTGAACTTGGTGATGATGTCCATCGGCTCGACAATGTTGCCGAGCGTCTTGCTGATCTTTTCCCCCTTCATGTACACGAAGCCGTGGCCGAAGACGCGTTTCGGCGTGTCCAGTTCGGCAGCCATCAGCATCGCCGGCCACAGGGCGCAGTGGAAGCGCGTGATGTCCTTGCCGATGACGTGCATCTCGGCCGGCCACCACTTCTTGAAACGTTCTTCGTCGCCGCCGTAGCCGATGGCCGTGATGTAATTCAGGAGCGCGTCGAACCACACCCAGATGGTGAAATCCGGATCGAACGGCACGCGGATGCCCCATTCCTGGCCCAGGCGCGTGATGTTGACGTCGCGCAGTTCCGTCTGCACCAGCGTCATCACCTCGTTGCGGCGGCTCTCCGGCTGGATGAAGTCCGGATACTCTTCGTAGAACGCGATGAGCTTGTCCTGGAACTTCGACAGTGCAAAGTAGTGGCATGGCTCGCTGCGCCGGGCCGCCGGCGTGCCGTGGACCGGGCAGTTGCCGTTCACCAGGTCCTTCTCGGTCTTGAACGATTCGCAGCCGTCGCAGTACCAGCCCTCGTAGCTGCCCTTGTAGATGTAGCCGGCGTCGTAGACTTTCTGGATGAACTTCTGGCAGCCGGCGTGGTGCCGCGGCTCGCTGGTCTGGATGAACTCGTCGAAGCTGATGTCCAGGGCCCGCCAGACGTCCTGGAATTGCCGGGCCATGTCGTCGCAATATTCTTTCGGCGGCTTGCCTAGCTCGGCCGCCTTGCGAGCCACCTTGACGGTGTTCTCGTCGTTGCCCATCAGGAAATGGACATCGTAGCCTTCCATGCGGCGATAGCGGGCCTGGACGTCGGCGCCGAGCTTCTCGAAGGCGGTGCCGATGTGAGGCCGGCTATTGGGATAGTCGATGGCTGTCGTGATGAAGTAGCGCGGCGTCTTTGCCATGTCGTTTCTCCTGCTGGAAGCTGGGCGGTCAAGGCAGCACGGATCTGGGCATCCGCACCTACAGCACGCACGAGAAACGTGCTACGTCAGCCGCGCAGCCATCAGTAATGCCCCATTCTTCTCTTAGTGATTCGGCCAGCTCGCGCCAACACGCGCCGCCCGTGGAAGGAGTTGGCCGCGTGTCTTCAGGTTCGGAGTGCCCTTCGACCGAGTCCATTGGCGATGCTAAAAAGTAGCAAATACTTGCCAATGGTCGTCGCAGATAGGATGATGGCTTTCGGCAGTCTGAGCCCGAGCGGCAGCGAGGATCTCGCTGCCGCTCGAGCCCAGCAGCGGGAGTCGTGCCGTCAACCGAGAAGGTCCTACCGAGGAGTCCCCAGCCATGTGCCTGGTCGCGCAGATTGCCACGTTCGTTCTCGGGATCATCGCTCTGGTCAAGGGCGAAGTGATGTTCACCAAGAACCACGTTGTGCGCGGTCCGCGAGCCCGTTGGATTCATTGCCGGGGCGCGCGGCCAGGTGGACTTCAATGAGCTGAAAAGCACCTTTGTGATCATCGAGATCACAAGCTTCGCGCTGCCGATGGGCGTCGCCCTGTTGCTGAGCTTCCTGCCTGGCGGGCGCGCACAACCAAAACGCCGGCGCGATAGGGACTGGGACGACGAGTATGACGACGATCGTGACCGTCGTGTCCAGCGTGGTCGTCGCGATCGATACGATCGGCGCGATGACGATGACTACGAGCGCGACGAGGAAGTGGAGACGCGGCCGGCCAATAGGGGAATGGCCCGAGATAGCGCCGAGGCGCTGGAAGTCGAGCTTGTTCCGGAGGAGCCGACCACGGTCCATTGCCCGGCTTGCAAGAAGCACCTGGCCATCCCGGCCGGCAACCTGGGCAAGTCGGTGCGCTGCCCCGCCTGTCAGCAAGTATTCGTTGCCGAAGCCGCGCCGAAGGCCGCGCGGATCGAATGCCCACAATGCCGCAAAGAGCTGCGCATCCCCGAGAGCGCACTGGGCAAATCAGTGAAATGTCCGAGCTGCCAGGCCGTGTTCACCGCGCAGGCGCGACAGGAGGCCATCCAGGCGCGCTCCGCTCCACCGCCGCCGACAGACCGCGATCGTTCATCAGTCGAACAGCGGCGCGAGCACGATGAGAGTGATGATCGCGAGCGTGATCGCGCGCGCGTTGGGCGAGACCGCGGCAGACCGCGATCCTCCGCCGCTCCCTGGATCGTGGCAGCGGTCATCGGCGGATTGCTGCTGGTGGTGCTCGTCGGCGTGATTGTCGTCGCCCTACTGCCATCAGCCGATCCCCGTCAGGGCTTCGGCAAGACGGATGTCCCGGTGGTTCACAAGAAGGACTTCAGGGAAGACAAGAAGGAATGGAAGGAACCGTTCGACAACAACGTGAATGTCAAGCGGCCCCCCTGCGGCGACGCGCTGGCTCGGAAGATCGTGCTGAACAGGGGCAGCAGCTTGACGCCCGGCCGCCTTGAGCCGACCGACCCCCTGGATCGAGGTCCCATCCCACTGCCCGCCAAGATTTACCTCGTCGCTCTGGCGGCGGAACAAGCCTATTTTGTCGAGCTGAAGCGGCAGCCCAACGCCATCTTCACCCCGCATTTGCGCGTCGAGGAGCTTGACGGCAGGAGAGTCAGCCAGGAACCAGGCAAGGAGATGCCGACGCACCAGCAGCTATTCATTGCCCCGAAGTCGGCGACATACCGCTTGGTGGTCACGTCGCCCGGTGGAGCGCAAGGGGACCGGTGCGCCTATGTCCTATCTGTCAAACAACTGGACGAAGGAGATACGCTGCCGCCGGGAATGATGCTCCCGCAAACCCCCGTGGCGCCGCAAAGCCTAGTGCTCAAGAAGAAGCTTGAGCCTTTCCTGGGGGCAGCCATTGCCCACGATTCGAAGAGCGCCTATATCGCGTTTCCCAAAGGGAAGCTGCAACGCCTCGCCTGTCCGAGCTTCGAGGTGGAACAGACATTCGAGCTACCCAAGCAATCGTATCAGATGGTTGTCGACCGGCAGGGCAAGCTCTATGCAATGGTGCAGCGCGTCGAGGAGGAGAATCCGCCTCTGCCGTGGCTGGGGTTGGGCCCGGCCGATCTGTACATCTATGACATGAAAGCCGCCGGGGAAGGAGCACTGCAGCCGGCCAAGGTCTTGCCCCTTGATGGCATCGTCATGCACATGATGATTTCCCCAGATGACAACTGGCTGTACTATCTCGACAAGCACAACAACAAGGTTGGCCGCGTAGATATCACTAAGCAGCGCATCGACACCGTCAGCAATCGCATCGCGCCAGGGACCAACTCATTGTGCCTCACGCCTGATGGCAAGGCGCTGTTTTCTTGTTCCAACGCAAACGTGGTGCAGCGACTCAACCCGCGCACTCTCGCCGTCGAAAGAACGATCAACATCGACAAGGGCAAGCCCACCGGGATCCAGGCCACGGACAGAGGGCACGTCTTTCTCAACAGCGGCGAAGGGGCCTGGACGAACATCTGGTATCTGAATGCCACTCGTGACTACGGGACGGCAACCGCCGCCGTCCTGCCCTGGGCCGGAGTCTATCAGACAAGTCACATCCGCCTGGCGCCGGATCAGAAACGGCTTTACACCTCATGCTTTAATCTAGCTCCCGGCAGCATTTCGTCATTTGCTATCAGCGCCAGGCCGGGGCTGCTGCTCGGCCAGCGCTGCGGCGATACTCAACTCGATCCGAATTTCAGCGCGCCGGGGCGCATGGAGATCAGCCCCGACGGCACCTTCCTGTTCTGCGACCGCGGCGCGATACTGTCGCTGGGACGCTAGCGGTAATAACACTTCCTCTCTCGGAAGGAAAGTTGGCTGCTAATGGCTCGACTCCTGGTTGCCTTCCCGCAGTTTCGCGTGGCGGACGTGGTCAAGACGGCTGAGTACTACCGGGACGTGCTGGGCTTCCAGATCGGCGACTACGCCGGAGACCCGCCGGTCTTCACGCACGTCAGCCGCGACTACGTGGTCATCCAGATCGGCAATCTGCAAGACAAGGATTCGCCCACGCGCCCGCCCGGCGGCGTCGCCCACAACGCCTACATCTGGACCGACGACGTCGACGCCCTCGCCGAGGAATTGAAGGGACGCGGCGCCAGCATCATCGCCGGCCCCCTTGACCGGCACTACGCTTGTCGCGAGCTCATCGTCGCCGATTGCAACGGACTGGTGCTGTGCTTCGCGAAAAGGATCACATGAACGATAAACGGAAAGTCGCCAAGGAACTTCTAATGAAAGTCACTATCGTGATCATGGCCATGCTTACTGTCACAGCGCTTTCCGTGACGACGCTTGCCGTGGTTGCGCCGGCACATGCTGAAGGGCAGTCGAAACCCAAGGCCGACAGCCAGTCCAGCTGGCCCCGCTTTCGCAGTCCGAACGCCGATGGGGTCGCGGCCGACGATGCGCGCTTGCCCGATACCTGGAGCAAGAAGGACAACGTCAAGTGGGTCGCCGACGTCCCGGGATGGGGACTGTCATGTCCCGTCGTCTGGGGTGACAAGGTTTTCTTGACCACGGTTGTCAGCGATGGCGAAAAGGCGGCTCCCAAGAAGGGGCTTTATCTCGGCCAGGGCGTCCGGACTCCTGCCAAGGGCGTGCATCACTGGCTGGTCTATTGCTTCGACCTGAAGACGGGCAAGGAACTCTGGAAGCATGAAGCCCATGCCGGCGAGCCGAAAGTGCCGCGTCATCCCAAGAGCAGCTACGCCGCCGAAACGCCGACCACCGACGGCGAACGCCTCTATGTGCTGTTCGGCGACCTCGGCCTGTATTGCTACTCAATGGACGGCAAGCCGCTCTGGTCGCACAAGATCGAGCCGAAGCGGACGTTTCTCGACTACGGCGCCGCGGCGTCGCCGGTTGTCCATGAGGGCCAGGTCATCGTGCTGTACGACAACCAGGAAGGCGCGTACCTGGCATCGTTTGATGCGGCCACGGGCAAGCAGCACTGGCGGACCGAACGCAAGGAAAAGAGCACCTGGGCGACACCTTTCATCTGGCAAAACAAGCTGCGCACCGAGATCGTCACCGCCGGCAGAAACAAGAACCGCTCGTACGACCTGTCCGGCAAGCTGCTCTGGGAGTTCGACGGTCGCATGTCGAACCTGGTCATCCCGTCGCCGTTTGCCACTCACGGCCTGCTTTACATCGCCTCCGGCTACGTGGGCGACGTGCAGCGTCCCGCCATGGCCATCAAGCCGGGGGCCGCCGGCGACATCACGCTGAAGGCCGGCGCAACCGCCAGCGAGTTCATCGAATGGTTTCAGCCCAAGGCGGGGCCGTACAATCCTTCGCCCATCGTCCACGGCGATTACTACTACACGCTCTTCGACTTTGGCTTCTTGACATGCCACGACGCGCGGACCGGCAAGGAGGTCTACGGCAAGAAGCGCTTTCCCAGCGGCGCTTCCTTCACCGCCTCGCCCTGGGCCTACAACGGCAAGCTCGTCTTCCTCAGTGAGGACGGCACGACGTACGTGGTCAAGGCCGGACCGAACTTCGAGTTGCTCCAGTCGAACGCGCTCGATGAACTGTGCCTGTCCACGCCCGCCGTTAGCCAGGGACGCCTGCGGATCCGCACGGCGTCGAGGCTGTATTGCATATCGGGTGAAACGAAGTGACGGCGATGATCAGGGAGGGGTAACGTTGCGTCACTTTATTTTTTTGCTGCTGGCATATGTCGTGGGAGTTCCGGCCGTTCTGGACTGGGCGTTGCCGGCGTCGCAGGATCGGGCCCCGATCAAGAAAGCGCCCGCCGTCTCCGCCGATCCGCACGACTGGCCCATGTACAATCGCGATCTGGCCGGTACGCGGCACAACAGTGCCGAAAAAACGCTCGGCAAGAACAATGTCGGCACCCTGGTCGAGAAGTGGCGCTTCCCGCCCGCAGACTCCAAGACGAAGATCGGCGTCGTCCATGCCGTCGTGGCCGTGAATGGCGAGGTCTACTTCGGCACGCAGACGTTAACTCCGACGTTCTACAAGCTCAGCCCGGACGGCCAGGTCGCCTGGGCTTACAAGCCGCCGCCGCGAAAGGCCGCGGTGGCCGGTTTCGGTCTGCCGTCGGCCGGCTTCATCAACGCTGGCCTGGTCACGAACGATGCCGTCTACGTCGGCGATGCCGGCGGCAGGATCTACGCGCTGGACCGGGCGACCGGCAATGAACTCTGGCACATCGACACGCGCCTCCAGCCATTCCCGAGCGCTCATTCCTCCAACTGCGTGTTCGCGGCGCCGATCCTGGCCGAGGGCAATGTCATCGTGGCCGGCGGCGGCTTCGAGCATGCCGTGGCCGCGAACCCGTTTCATGCCTGCTGCACCGGGCGCGGCTTTGTCGTGGCCCTGGCCCCGGATACGGGCAAGGTCGTGTGGAAGTACGACGTCGGCCCGGAGCCCAGGAAGCTCGACCCGCCGGTCGAGATCAAGGACGCGTACGGCACTCACGTGTTCCGTTATGGGCCATCCACCAGTTCGGTCTGGTCCACGCCTTCCTACGAAGCGACGACGCGCACGATCTACTTCGGCACCGATTGCCACAACTCGCCGCGCCGGCCGACCAAGGACGACCCGAATCTGCACACCAAGCACTCGTGCGCCGTGATCGCCGTTGATGCCCGCACCGGCAAGGAGCGCTGGGTGACGCAGCTCAATGCGGGGGATATCTGGAATTACGCGCTGCCGAGTTACGATCCGAAGTCGGGCATTTACAAGGATCAGTCGATCGGCGACACGCCCAAGCCTTACTGGATCATGTGGAATGGCCGACGACGGCTGGTCGTCGGCGTTGGCTGCAAGAACGGCGTCTTCTACGTGCTGGACGCCATGACGGGCGAGATCCTCTTCCAGACGCCGCCCTACACGGGCCCGCCGACCAGCCCGCCGGGCAAGGTGAATCCGCGCACGCTGGCTCTGCCAAGCAGCATCGGCGGCTTGCAGACCGGCTGCGCCTGCGACGGCAAGGCCGTGTTCACCAACGGCATCGACATCCTCGGCCTCGGCGTCTCCCGGGCCCGCAGCTTTGTGCCGCCGACCGGCGGCCGCGTCGTCTCGCTCAGTCTCGACACGCGTGTCGAGAACTGGCGGCACGAGCGGCCCAAGGTCAAGGCGGTCGGCGGCGCCAAGGACAAGCCGGCGTTCACCGACGTCGGCGACCCGGTCGCCTCGGGGATTGCCGTGGCCAACGGCGTGCTGTACTTCACGACGACGGTGAGCAACAAGCTCGTGGCCCTTGACGCCGCCACCGGCAAGTCGCTCAAGGAGATCGACCTCGGCCCGGTCTGGTGCGGCCCGGTCGTGTCGCGTGGCCGGGTCTACGTCGGCGGCGGCAACCTCCTGTTCGCTCCCGGCGAGCCGCGCGAAGCGTATTTCCCCAAGAGCGTGTCCGGCAGCGTGCGCTCCTTCGGCTTGCCGGGCGAGGACGAGGTGGATCGACTGACGCGGCGAGGCAAGTAGCACGGTCCGGCAATGCGAAGTTGCGCTCACGCTAACTTCAACGAGGGATCTCGTCATGAATCGATGTCGTCTTGTTCTGGCAGCCTACATTCTCCTGCTAGTGACAAGCGTCTCCCCCCGCGCGCAGGACAAACCGGAATATCGGCCGCCGGATGACGTCGCCTTTCGCAAGGCCTCGATCGTCAGCGAAGGCACGCGCATGGTGGCGGAGGTGTTCGCGCTCAAGCGCAACGAGGACAAGCCGTTGCCGACGATCATCATGTGCCATGGCTGGGGCGGCCTGGCGGCGCAGCTTCGTCCCGATGCCGTCGCCTTCGCGCGGGCCGGCTACTTCGTGGTTGCCTTCGACTACCGCGGCTGGGGCCAAAGCGACGGGCGCTTGTTGCTCGTCAAGCCGGCCACGAAGGGCAAGTCCGGCGCCCCGTTCACCGCCGAGGTGAAGGAGGTCCGCGAAGTCGTCGATCCGCTTGACCAGACCACCGATCTTCTGAACGTCATCCACTGGGTCCAGGGCGAAAAGCAATGCAACAAGCGAATCGGCTTGTGGGGCAGCAGCTATTCGGGCGGGCACGTGGTTTACGCCGCGCAGCGCGATCCGCGCGTGCGCGCCACTGTCAGCCAGGTGCCGGCGCTGGACAGTCGCTGGGTGTTGCTCGGCCCCGGCCGGCGGCAAACGTTCATGGAGGCGACGAAACGAGCCCGCGGCGAAATCGGCTATCCGGCGCCGGGCGTCAAGCTCGGCAACTTGCGCGGCGCGCCGATCCGCGAACGCCTGATGAACTACGCTCCGGTCGAGGAGATGGACAAGGCGCCCAAGTGCGCGATGCTCTTCGTCATCGCCGAGAAGGAAGAGCTCTTCAATAACAAGGATCACGGAATCAAGGCCCACGAACGCGCCAGAGGACCGAAAAAGCTGGTCACGATCCCGGGCATCACGCACTACGACATCTACGGCCCGGCCCGCGCCCAGGCCCAGAAACTGGCCATCGAGTGGTACGATCAGCATCTCATGGTCGCAGCCTCGAAATGAACCGGCAACCGATTATCCTCACTTTCTGCATGCGCAGAGCGCTCGACACTCGTGACGCGATTTGATTGTCCTAGAATGTCGGTGATGTCCACAACTTCGAGCAAGCCAGATGAACTGACCGTGCTGATCGGTGGCCGCTGGCGGGCGCCGGCGGCGGAGCGGCGTGGCAGCGTCTTCAATCCATCCACGGGCGAGGTCATCGCCCGCGTGCCGTTTTGCGGCGCCGACATCGTGGACGAGGCAGTGCGAGCGGCGGCGGACGCCTTGCCGGCATGGGCGGACACGCCGCCCACCAGGCGGGCGGGACTCATGTTCCGTTATCGGTCGCTGCTCGAAACGCATTTCGAGGAACTGGCCCGGCTGGTGACCCGCGAGAACGGCAAGACGCTGGAGGAAGCACGCGGCGACGTCCGCCGTGGGCTCGAGGTCGTCGAGTTTGCCTGCGGCATTGCGCATCTCGCCAAGGGCGAGTCGCTGCCGCAAGTGGCCGAGCATATCGACGGGCTGACGATGCGCGAGCCGGTCGGGGTCTGCGCCGGCATTCCGCCGTTCAACTTTCCGGCCATGGTGCCGCTGTGGATGTTTCCCATCTCGCTGGCCTGCGGCAATACCTTCATCCTCAAGCCCAGCGAAAAAGTGCCGTTGACGGCCCAGCGCCTTGTCGAACTTCTTGTCGAGGCAGGCTTGCCGAACGGCGTGCTCAACGTCGTTCACGGCGGCAAGGAGGTGGTCGAGGCGCTGTGCACCCATCCGGGCATCGCGGCGGTCAGCTTCGTCGGTTCGACGCCGGTGGCCCGGCGCGTGTACGCGCTGGCGGCCGAGCACGGCAAGCGCGTCCAGGCCGGCGGCGGGGCCAAGAATGTCTTGATCGTCATGCCGGACGCCGATCCGGACTCGACGGTGCGCGCCGTCATGGGGGCGGCCTTCGGCTGCGCGGGCCAGCGCTGCATGGCCGGTTCGATCCTGATGGGCGTGGGCGATGCTGCCGAACCACTGCGCCGCCGCATGGTCGAGGCCATGGATGCGCTCAAGGTCGGCGATACGGCGGCCGACCCATCCGCCGAGATGGGACCGGTCATCGACGAGCCGGCGCGGACGCGCATCACCGGGCTGATCGATCGTGGCCTGGCCGAGGGGGCGAAGCTGGCGCGCGACGGCCGGGCCGGCGTCCCCGCGCGCGGCTTCTTCGTCGGGCCGACGTTGCTTGACGGCGTTCAGCCGGACATGGCCATCGCCCGCGAGGAGATCTTCGGGCCGGTGCTGGCGCTCCATCGGCCCCGGACCATCGAGGAAGCTGTCGCGCTGGCCAATCGCAGCCCGTTCGGCAACGGCGCCAGCATCTTCACCGCCAGCGGACAGTGGGCCCGGCAGTTTGCCCGCGACATCCGCTGCGGCATGGTCGGCGTCAACGTCGGCATCCCCGCGCCCATGGCCCTGTTCCCCTTCACCGGCTGGAACCAGTCCTTCTTCGGCGACCTGCACCTCCAGGGCATGGAAGGCGTGCTCTTCTACACGCGGCAAAAGGTCGTGCTGTCGCGCTGGGATGGGAACTATCGGCGAACACTGGGATGGTGAACCGACCTGCCTGCAAATCATCTGGCGTTGCTGCCGGCGCGCAGCGTGAAGTCGACCGTTGCCGGCAAATTGGGTTGCACGATCACTTCCTGCTCGATTTCCAGAGGGGGCGCGAAGGTGATGCGGCTGATCAGGCTGGATTCCGGATCACGTTCCTGACGGATGACGTGCCAGCCGGGGTGCCAGCAGGTGATCTTGTATTTCCCCGGAGGCACCTGTGCCATGCGGAAGTCGCCGGCGCGATCGCTGCGGGCGTAGTAGGGATGGTCGGCCACGAACAGATAGCCGCACATCCAGTAGTAACCGGCGCCGCTCGTCAGCTCGACGAGCCCGGCCCGTTCGAGCTTGCGTACCGTCCTGGGACCGGCCTGGAAGAACGGCAACGAGAATGCCGCCGCCCCGCGCGCCCGCAAGCAATGATAGAACGGATCGCGGGAGGACATGACGACTGCCGCGCCGCGTTTCACGAATCCGGTGCGTATCGGACTGTCTCCCTCCAGGATCTCGAGGGAATGATGGTGCATCTCGATCGCTACCGGCGCGTAGTCCCATGGCCTTGCTGTCGCCGGATCCACGCCGCTCAGCATGACGATTGCCTGGTGAACGCCGCGCGTGGCTGACTGGACCTCCAAGGCGTTTGGATTCAGCCGCGTCAACCCGACCAGGTGGCTCTTGTTGGGGACGCCGCTCGAATGGACGCGGAACGGCGGGACCGCGGGAATCGGCCCATCCCAGGTGACGCGCCCGGAGATCGAACCGCACACCGACGGGTCAAACCGGGACGGCGGGGCAACTTCCGCCGACTGGGGAGTCTCGCTGGATTCCGAATGGTCCAGCCCTCTCTCGCCGCAACCGGCCAGGACGAGGAAACAGCCGGCACAGACCAGCAGCTGGTGTGCGAAGCTCGAACGGACTGGGGATTTCGCCGCCATGCGCTCGCCGCCTCCTCGGGCAAGGATGGTACAACAGATGAGGAGTTGGCGGAAGCGATGTTTGCCGCCGGCGAGCCCGTTGCGATGTACGACGAGCCAGTCTTTTTTCGGTTCTCACCAAGGGGCAAAAATCTCTTCCCCCGCAGAACTCTCGACTTCGTAAGAATAAGCCCGCGGTTGCAGTTTTTTTCAGAATTTTTCGACCATCCTCCAAACCAAACGGGGATATATTGTGTTGTAATGGTGGCGCCCGCCACCTTCCCCGTTCGGCATTGGAGGCCGTCATGAAAATCGCGATCACCAAACCACTTTTCGCCTGGGACGCCCTGGAGGATTCGCCGTCGCTGCAATCGCTGCGTGTCCTTCTCGAGGC
>VGYC01000195.1 GCA_016873095.1 Planctomycetota bacterium
GTCCCGATTTGGGCTTGGCTGCTGGCTTCTTGTAATGCGGATGCGTGGTCGATGGCGGCTTCGACGAGTTGCTGGGATTCTTGCCGAGCTTGGCTTCGAGTTCCGCCACGCGCGCGGTCAGCACGCGAATCTGCTCCGCCTGCCACTTGATCAAAGCAAGGACTTCAGGCGGCAGCGATGCCAACACTTCTGCCGATACTGTCGGTGGAGCATCCATGCCAACCGCAACAGTACCCGAAACCACGATTCCGAGCTATATCGACCCGTGACCGGTTACGGGCGCTTGGGATTGACCTGGATGCTGTTGAGGTCGGCGTAATGCTCGAAGGCGGGGCCGATACGCTTGCCGGTGGGGGCGTCCCAGAGCAGAACCTGGCCCTTCTCGCCGACCGTCACCAGCATGCGGTCGTCGTGACCGTAGTGAATGTCGGTGATGGCGGATTCGTGCAACAGCGGCGGGCCGATGATCGCGCCGGTGCGGACGTTGACACGCTGGACCTGGCGATCCCGACCGCCCAGGGCGATGGTGCTGCCATCCGGGCTGAAGGCCAGCGCGGCGACGCGTTGCTTGACTGGTATCTCACGCCGCACCGTCATGTCATGGGGATCGAACAAGCGCAAGCGCACGCGCGGCGAGTCGATGCCAATCTGGGCGATGGCGACCATATCTCCCGTGCGGTTGAAGCGACAGGCCGTGAGTTCCCAGTCGCTCTCGTCAACGAGCGGCGACACAGGCGTGCCCAGTTCGTCGAGCATGCAATGCGCGCTCGGACGCAGCCAGTATTGCAGCAGGCGCGTACCCGTGGCGGCGATGGCGTAGTGCGAGTCCCAGCGCGGCGGCACGCGAAAGCCCGTGAGCTTGACGCAGTCGCCGGTGCTCGGATACAGCTCATGCAGACCCAGCCGATGTGATTCCAGCAGAAAGCGGCCACGCTCGTGCGTGGGCTGCACGAAGTGTGTCAAGGCCGGCAAGGTGAATTTTTCGACCGGAGCCCCGCGGTACACATCCCAGCGCGACAGTTGCCCATCCGAGTCGAACCAGGCGTCGCGGCCGTCGACATCCCAGAAGGCATGTCGCGTTTCGCGCGGCTGAGGCAAGGACAGGCCGATGTGCCCGTAGCTGGGCACGGTCCAGAGTCGGGCCGCCGCAAAGTGATTGCCGCCCGCGGAGGCGGTCACGGCTTGCCGGCCGTCGCCGCGAAACGCCACCTTGACGCAGTTGCCTTCGTGCCAGACCGGCGCCCGTACGCGCTGGCAATTCGACACGCTCCACAAGAACGCTCCCGAGTTACGCGAGCCGGCCAGCAAGAATCGGCTATCCGGGCTGAATGACATGCTCCACACGGCGTCGTGGGTCCGCAGCGGCTTGCCGTAACTGGTGATCTGCCCGTCGCGATCCAGCAGCCAGAGCGACACATGACCATCGGTCACCTGCAAGCTGTTGTCATCCTTGCCGCGCACGTAATCGAAAAGGCTGACGGCCAGCATTTGCCCGCTCGGGGCCGCGGCGAGCGCACGCACCCGGCCGAAGTACGGCGGCGACTGCGCGATCCGCTTCCGCCGACGCCAGTCCCAGACGTGCAACTGACTGGACTCGCCGGCCTCGTCCGGCGTCAACTTGGTTGCGCTGCCGACGAGCATGTGATGGCCGGACGGGTCGAACGCCAGCGTGCGCACCGCGCCCTTGTGCGCCAGCGGCTCGCCCAGGGCGATGCCGCTGCGTCCATCCCACAGTTGCACGGCATCTGTCGGTTGCTGGCGCGTACCGGGAATGGTCGCCAGGACGGCGCCATCCGGGCTGAAAGCGACATCCGTGTGCTCGCCTGCAAGTGTCGTCACCAACCGCAGGCCGTCGTCGGCGCAGGCCACCAGCGTGACCGGCCCGCCGTTGACCGTGTGGGCGCACAGTCGATCGCCGGCCCCGTTGATGCGCAAACCATATGGGTCGCCCGCCAGCGCCAGCGCGGTTCGGCGGACGAAGCGTTCGGGTCGAGTGGCGTCCGCGACGTACTCGCGTAGCTCGGCCTGCTCGTCGCCCATGTCGCTCAGTGTGAACAGCCTCTTGCCGTCTGGATGCGGCACGACGGCCCAGACAGGAGCTGCATGTTGTAGCGCCGCGCCGATTTGCTGGCCGGTTGCGGCGTCCCAGATCTTGACCTTCTTGTCCTTGCCGGCGGTGAAGACCAGCTTGCCGTCCGGACTGAAGCCGACTTCCCATGCCCAATCATCGTGTGCCAGCAGCTTCTCCGGGACGACGACACACTGACTCCAGGCCGACAGGTTGCTGCGAATCACGGGGGCCAGCAAGCTGGGCTTCTTCTCGGTATGTTCGAGTTCCTCGGTGACTTCGAGGGCGCGCACCATGAGGTGCATGCCGCGCCGGGCGTCGCCGCGTTCGGCGAGCTGGATGCCGCGCTCCAGGTAGTCGTCGGCCAGCACCGACTTCCAGGCATTGACGAGCTGGTCTTGCTTCTCGGCGTGCCGCACCGCCTGCCGCCACATCATGGTTAACAGGCCGACGCCGACGAAGGCGAGAGCTGCGGTCATGCCGATGATGGCCGCCCAGGCCGGTCGCCGCCGCACCCACCGGCAGGCGCGGTCCCATCTGGAAGCCGGCCGGGCCTGGATCGGTTCGTCACTCAGAAAGCGGCGCAGATCATCCGCCAGAGCGGCGGCCGACGCGTAGCGCCGCGCCGGCGTCTTCTCCAGGCACATCAGGCAGATGGTTTGCAGATCGCGCGGCAGGCCGCGCACCAGGCGTGATGGGCGCTCGGGCTCGTCGTGAATCAGCCGGAACAGGACATCGGCGCCCTCGTAGGCGTGAAACGGCGCCCGCCCGGTCAACAGCTCGTAGAGGATCGCGCCAAGACTGTACACGTCAGCCGTCGGCCCAGCTTGACCGGACTGACCCATCGCCTGCTCCGGCGCCATGTAATGCGGCGTGCCCAGAATGTCGCCCGTTCGTGTCTGGCTATCGGCCTGATCGAGATGCTTGGCGATGCCGAAATCAGTGATCTTGGCGACGGCGTCCGCGAGATCGGCGTCGGCTGACAGCAAGATGTTGGCCGGCTTGAGGTCGCGATGGACGATGCCGTTTCGATGCGCGTAGTCGATGGCCCCGGCCAGGGACTGCATCAGTTCGGCGGCGACGCGCGGGTCGATGGGCTGACCGTTGAGCCGCCGCGCAAGGGTCCCTCCTCCCATGTACTCCATCGCATAGTACGGCAAGTTTCGATACTCGCCGATCTCGTAGATGCTCACCAGGTGTGGATGGTGCAGGCGAGCGATGCCCCGAGCCTCGGCGCGAAAGCGATCCAGGTCCTGGCTGCCGGCGAAGGCGCCGACCATCTTGAGCGCGACGGTTCGCTGCAGGCTGAGTTGCCATGCCTTGTACACCACTCCCATGCCGCCGCGGCCCAGTTCCTCCAGAATCTCGAAACCGGCAAGGCGCGGCAACGACGCTTCACCGACTTGCGCGCCGCGCGTGGCCCGGCCGCCGCGCAACTGCAGCGTGGCCTCCGGATCGACAGGATCCGCCGGCAAGGGTGATGGACACGCAGCGTCGGCGTGATGGCATTCCACGCGCCGCGCAGGATCGACTTGCCGAGCCGCCGGGTTCGACCGGCTTGACGGCCTTTCGAGAAGCTCTTCGCTCATGACGGGATCCAGGTGAAGCACTTCCCCATGCGCAACCGTAGCTCACGAATCGGGCGATGACAAGGGTTACGTGACCCGGGCGCCGTGGCCTGGCACGAGCGTTGACAGGGTTGTGATCCTCCCTTGCAACGAGGCCGCACGCACATTAGTCTTGCTGCCCGCCAGGTTGAGCGGCCTGAGCGCCGCGATCCGGATAAGTGAGGCAAGCCGCATGGACAGGGAAATGTCGATTCGCCGGCGCTGGTGGCGCGAACCGCAGCTATTCTGCCTGGTCGTCGTCGTCTTCCTCGGGCACTTCTTTCGCCTGGACGAGCTGTCCTTGCGCGGCGAGGAGACACACCGCGGCGGGATTGGCATCGAGATGCTGCGTAGCGGCGACTGGCTGGTGCCGCGCATGCAGGGCGAAGCCGTCTTTTTTCGCCCGCCATTACAGAACTGGATGATCGGTGTCTCCTGCTGGCTGCACGGTGAAACCAGCGCGTGGGCAATTCGATTGCCGGGCGCGCTCGCGGTGCTGCTGACGGCGCTGCTCCTCTATGGCTACTGCCGCAACTTCCTCTCCGCCATCGGCGCTTTCTGTGCCGGGGCGGCATTCGCCACCATGTTGCAGATCCTCGAACTGGGACGGCTTGCGGAGACCGAGTCGCTGTTCATGCTCTTCGTGAGCGGGGCGCTGCTCACCTGGCACTGGGGTTATGTTTGCGGCTGGGCGGACTGGAAGATGTGGTCGGCGGCCTACCTGCTGGCCGGCCTGGGCATGCTCACCAAGGGGACACAGGCGCCGGTGTACCTGGTCGCCGGCACAGGTGTGTTTCTCATGTGCACGGGGCAACTGCGACGTTTTTTTCGCCCGGCCCATCTTGCGGGACTGCTGACGTTCAGCGTTGTCTTCGGAGCCTGGTTCGTGCCCTACTTCTTGACAATGGGAGCGCGGGCCAGTCACCTCATTGTCTTCGGCGAGGCCGGCATGCGGCTGACCGAGGGCTTCTCCAAGCTGGCTGCCCACCTGCTCGAGTTCCCGCTGAACACGCTGGCATGTACGCTGCCGTGGTCGCTGGCGCTGCTTGTGTACCTGAGCCGCGACTTCCGCGCCGGGCTCGGCGAGGCGCGACCGTTGGCCATTTTCTGTGCCGCCTGTGTGCTGGCCACCTTTCCGTCGTGCTGGTTCATCCCTGCTGCCGTGCCGCGCTACTGGCTGCCGATGTATCCATGCCTGGCGCCGCTCATCGGCGTGGTGGCGCAACGGCGGCTGGAAGCCTGGGACGGCATGCCGCAACGGCGGCGCTTCAGCGCCTGGCTGAACCTGGCCGCGGTCGTCATGGTGGCGACGGCGCTGGCCTCGCTGGCTTCAGCGCTGCCGTTCGGGCCGGTCGCAGCCTATCGGCAGCCCGTCGCCTGGGCAATTGGTCTCGGCCTGGCAGTATCTGTTCTGGGCTACGTGACGCTTACGACCTGCCGGGCCCGGACCATCGCTCCGGTGTTTGCACTGTCGTGCTTCGTCGCGCTGTGCTCGTCAATATGGTTTGTCAATCATCGACTGGCGCAGAGCTTTGACATCGCTGCGGCAGCCGATCACCACCAGCTGTTGCCGCCAGGGGCGCGTCTCGTGAGCTTCGGGCGGATCCATCACCGGTTTGTCTACTTCCATGCAGCGCCGATCGAGCGCATCCCCTGGCCGGAGGAGCCGCGGCTGCCACCCGGCGTCACCCATTTCTGCTTCAATGCCACCGATCCGCGCCGGCCACCCTTTTTATGGCAACGTGTGGCGGTCATCGACTGCGACCGCTATCCGTCGGGACGCATCGGCGATTGTGTTGTCATCGGCAAGATCGTCGAGCCGCGCGACGACTGGACAAGCAAGCCGCTTGTCCTACGGTGATCTTCACACATGCCGCCGCAATTGCAGCCCCTGGGCGATCAGGCCGTGATGGCCTACTTTCCTGCCGAGGCGGAAGCGTTGTCTTTCGCGCGTACTCTTGCGGCGTCCGCCGAGGATTGGCTGCTGGAGGTCGTTCCGGCTTATGCCAGCGTTGCCGTCTTTTATGACCTGGCGAGCATCGATTATGCCGGAGCGGCAGTTCGGCTCGAACAAGTCGCATGGTCGAACTCTGCGCACAAGACCCAGCCCGGTCCGCTGCACATCATCCCTTGCTGCTACGAGCTAGGTCTGGACAATGCTCGTGTCGCGCAGCACACCGGTCTGTCGCCTGCCAGAATCATCGAGCTTCACGCCGGCGCGATCTACACCGTTTACGCGCTCGGCTTCTGCCCCGGCTTTCCGTACCTAGGCTACTTGCCGGCGGAGCTGGTCAGCGTGCCGCGCCTCGACACACCACGGCTGCGCCTCGAGAAGGGCAGTGTCGGTCTCACGGGCCGGCAAACGGGTATATACACCGAGGCGCGTCCTGGCGGCTGGAACATCATCGGCCGCACTCCGCTCACGCTTGTCAATGTCGCCGACGGCTACTTTCCGTTGCGTGCCGGCGATCACGTGCGCTTTCGACCGATCAGCGAACACGATTTTCGCCAGCTTGAGGGCAAGCGGCTGGAAGACTATGATAGCTGAGACATTCACTACCTTGCTGAGGTTCAAGCGATGCGAGCGATCCTGTTGCACGTGGCAGACGTGGCTAATTCGCACTACCGCTGCCGGCTCCAGTGCGTCGGGCTCATGTTGGCGCTCATTTGCGCCGGCTCGGCAAGGGCGCAGACTGCGTACCCGATGATCAGCCACGTATCGCCGGCGGCCGTTCAGCGTGGTAAGACCAGCGACGTCGTGGTCCATGGCGTCATGAATTTCCATGGCACGTATCAAGCCCTCTTCGAGGGCGCCGGCATCACGGCCGAGATCGTTCCGCCACCGGTCCCGAAGAAGCCGCCGGCGACAAAGCCTGTGGTCAACGAGGTCAAGCTGAAGGTCACGGTGGCCGCGGATGCCCTGCCCGGCGCGCGCGAGTTTCGGCTTGCCTCCAGCCGTGGCATTTCCAGTATCGGGCAGATCGTCATCGTCGATCATCCGGTGATCGTTGAGGCCAGCGTCAATAACACGCTGGCACAGGCACAGGGCATCCAGCTCCCGTGCGTTGTCGCCGGCATGCTGGAAGCCGTCGAGGATGTGGATTACTTCAAGTTCGAGGCCAAGGCAGGCGAGACGGTCACGTTCGAGGTCTATTGTGCTCGCATCCAGGACAAGATTCACGATCTGCAGAAACACGCCAAGCCGATGCTGACGCTGTTCGATGGCGAGGGGCGCGAGCTTGCCGCCAACGACCATTTCTACTTTGCCGATCCGCTTCTCACGTTCACGATTCCCAGGACCGGGCCATACTTTATTCAGATTCGCGAATCGACCTACGACGGCGACCGTCGCTGGACCTACGCCCTGCTGGCGACCAACCAGCCCCACGTCACGCACGTGTACCCCATGGCCGGCAACCCGGGGCAGATGCTGGAGGTCGAGCCGGTCGGCTCCGCGAAGCTCGCCCAGGCCAAGATGAAGATCGAGATCCCGAAGCAGCCCGGCATTCAACGCCTGGAGCTGAACATCAACGGCCAGAAAGCCAACCCGGCGACACTGATCGTCAGTCCGTTGCCGCAGTTCCTCGAGCAGGAGCCAAACGACGAGCCGGGTCAGGCGACGCGCGTGGCTGTCCCCGGCGGCATCAATGGCCGAATCGGCAAGGCCCGAGATCTCGATCATTTCATCTTCACGGCCAAGAAGGGCAGGACAATCCAGTTCGAGCTGATGGCGCGCCGATTCGGCACCAACCTGAACTCGAGTCTGCACGGAGTCCTGGAAGTCATGGATGGCAAGGGCAAGATCCTGGCTGCCAACGACGCGACGCACAGCATCAAGGAAGCCGACCTTGTTTTCACTCCGGCGACCGATGGAGACATCATCCTGCGCGTCCGCGACCTGAACAGCAAGGGCGGCGACTCGTCCGTCTATTTCATTCGCGCTGATTTCGCCCGAGCGGATTTCAGGATCAAGTGTGATCCGGACAAGGCCATGATCGGCCCCGGCAGCAGCACGGCCTGGTATGTGCAGGTGGAACGGACCAACGGTTTCGCTGGCCCCGTGAATATCGAGATCAGGGGCCTTCCCAGGGACGTGACCGCCAGCCCGCTCACCGTGCCGCCGACCATGACGCACGGCGTCATCGTCCTGACCGCGGCGGCGGACGCCAAGCTTGCGGCCGTCAATGTCGATGTCGTCGGCAAGGCCACCGTCAAGCTGCCCGACGGCAAGGAGGAAGTCGTCGAGCATCGGGCCACGCCGATCCAGGAGATCTACAACCCCGGCGGCGGCCGCAACTTCTTCGGCGTCAACATGCAGACCATCGCCGTCACCGATCCGTCCGACATTCTCAAAGTTCAGGTCAGCAAGACGAAGATCTCCCTGAAGCCGGGGGAGGCAGTCAAGATCGACGTGACGATCGAGCGCCGCGCCGATTACAACGAGAACGTATCACTGGACGTGCGTCTGCAGCACCTGGGCTCCATCTTCGGCAACCCGCTGCCTCCCGGCGTGACCATCGAGGAAGGCAAGAGCAAGACCTTGCTGGGCAAGGGCAGCACGGGCCACATCGTCCTCAAGGCGGCCGCCACCGCGCCGCCCATTGACAATGTACCGATCTGCGTGCTCGCCCACGTGTCCATCAACTTTGTCGTCAAGGTCAGCTACTCCAGCCCGCCGATCCTGGTGAGCGTGACGAAGAAGTGAGCAACCGTTCGAGCTCTGCGGTACAATTGGGACCAAGAACAGGAGGCGACATGAAAAAAGACTGGACTCCGGAGGAACGCGCGGCGATCGAGGCCAAGTACAAGGCCGAGTTCACGGCAGCAGACCTCCAGAAATATACGGAGGAAGACGAACTCATCCCTTTAGAGGACGTTATTCGTGATCTGGAGGAGAGGCAGCGCCAAATGGAGCAAGAAGAGAACGCTCGCGGCGAGAAGGCATAAATGAACGAACCGAACGGCACGCCCGAGTTCAAAGTAGTCATTTCGAAGTCTTTGAGGCAACTCCTTGCCCATTTGCATGGAATTGCCTTCGCACGCGGCATGGGCTCGCAATTCGTCCAATCTCTTCGAACCATTGACGAAGGATTGCGGCGTGTGCCGATTTCATTTGGCGATCCGCTTTTTCGACTCCCGGCATTAAAGCTGTCTGTTTACATTCGTGCCGTTTTTCCGATCGTGGTGGATTCTGGCGTTCACGAGCAATTCCCACTCGTCATTGTTCGCGGCTTTCGCTTGATGCTCCAGGATTGATGTGGACCATCCGTGATTTGCCCATGAACCAACGCACGATGCACTTCGCCGACCGCCTGTACGCCGCCGCCAAGTCGCGCGGCAACAGCCTGTGCGTCGGCCTCGATCCGCGCTGGGAGCAGTTGCCGGAGGCGGTTCGCCGTCGTCATCCTGGCAACACCCTCGACGCAGTCGCGCGGGCGTTCGAGGAGTTCTGCCTCCGCGTGCTGGACATCGTCGCGCCACTCGTTCCCATCGTGAAGCCGCAGAGCGCCTTCTTCGAGTCATGCGGCCCGGCGGGGATGACGGCCTTGCAGCGCGTTCTCCGGCGTGCTCGCGAGCTGGGTCTGCTGACCATCCTCGACAGCAAGCGCAACGACATCGCCTCGACGGCCGCCGCGTACGCCGATGCCGCCTTTGCCGGAACGCGCATCGACAAGGAGAGTCATCCCGTCTGGGCGGCGGACGCCCTCACGGTGAACCCGTACCTCGGTCGGGATGCCGTCGAGCCGTTCCTGGCGGCGGCGCGGAAGACGCAGGCAGGCGTCTTCATCCTGGTCCGCACCAGCAACGCCGGCGCGGGACTTTTCCAGGACCTCGTCTGCGACGGCAAGCCGCTCTATCAGCATGTCGGCGAGGCGGTGGCGGCCTGGACACGCGAGAACCTGGGCGCGTGCGGCGACGGCGATGTCGGCGCCGTCGTCGGCGCCACGCATCCGGCGGAACTGGCCCGGCTGCGCACCTTGTTGCCGGATGTGCCGTTCCTCATCCCCGGCTACGGCGCCCAGGGGGGCACGGCTGCCGATATCGCCGCCGGTTTCCGCAGCGACGGCACGGGCGCCATCGTCAACAGCTCACGAGGCATCACCGCTTCCTTTGCGCCGGCGGAGCCCGCCTGGGAAGCCGCCATCGACAAGGCCACGCGCGACGCCATCGCCCAGCTGCGCCGGGACACGCCGATGGGGCGTCTATAGCGTGTGGCCTGCCCGGGTCCGTTTAGCGGGGGGCTGCCTGGTGACCGAAGCCGGAAACTCGGCAAATATTCGCATTTCCGTCCGTCAATTCGCCGAATGATGATTGATAACCAGCCCTGCCCCCCTGAAAGATGCTACGCTTCAGTCAGAGGGGACAAGTCGCTCAACAGACGCGAACCAGAGGTAGGTAGAGGTAGGCCCACCATGCATCATCCGGTTGGCAGATCCGATGTGCGCGGCTTGGTGGATCGCGGCCGTCGTTCCGGACTCAACACTCGCGAGTTGTACCAGGCCTTGTCCAGCCGTCAGCCACGCAGCGGTGATCAACCGGCTCAGGTGGACGCCAACGGCTTCATCCCGGTCATGGTCCAGTCGCACGCCAGCTTTCGCCCTGGGTCGACACATCCAGATCGGCAGGCATGACAAGCGTCAGGCCCGAGTCGCTCCGCGTAAGCAATGGCTCGAAACCGTTTCGAGCGGGTTTGCTTGCCCACGACCGTGCGTGGGCATGATTGGCAAGCTGGCCTGCGCCTGTGACGCACGCCCGCTCACACATCGCGCCTCGCGAAGAGCACCATCCCCACCAGCGCGACGGCCAGCGACACGCCCAGCGATATGCCGATGAAGCGGCTCATCATGGTCAGGTCGAACATGCCGCGCAGGATGTTGGGCAGGTTCTTGAGCATCCGGTCCGGCGTTGGGTAGTTGTCCGGCAGCATGCTGAGCAGAAAACAGCTCGCGTTGACCAGCATCCAGCCGATCGCGATGCTCACCATGGTGGTGTTGACCAGCGCGCTCAGCGTGACGCCGATGGTGATCACGACGGCAAGGATAGCGCCCACGGCCAGGATCGCGACTGCCGCCCCCCACAGCGACAGACTCTCGCCGTGCAGCAAGCAGTAGGCCGACACCATGACGATGATGCTCATCACGAGATAGCTGCCCAGGATGGCGGCCAGTCGGGCGTGCCACTTGCCGAAAAAGTACTGAAAGCGGCTGATGCCGCGGCTCAGCACCGAATCCGCCATCGTGCCGCGCTCCGAACATATCGTTCCGCCCGTGAGCATCAGAATGATCGTCACCGTGCCCAGGACGACGTAGGTGAGCAACTCGCTGATCAACGTGGACGCAGGCTGGATGAAGCCGACCTGCTTGGCGCCATAGCGATAAAGCATGTAGCCAAACGCCGCCGCCAGCGACAGAAACACCCAGGCCCGGAACAGCCAGCTGCGCAGGTTCTGCTTGAGGTCCGCCTGAAAAACTGCCCAGTACGGCAGGAAGCGGTTGATCTTGTAAGCCTTGGGTAGCGCGGGTGTATCCATGTTAGTTTTCAGTTTTCAGTTTTCAGTTTTCAGTGCTTGCTGAACACTGAAAACTGAACACTGAACACTTCTTCGTCAGGCGGCTTCGGATTGTTGCTGGTACGCTCTCGCAAAGCCGCGGGATTCTTCTTTCTCCACCAGGTCGAGGAAGGCTTGCTCGGTCTGCTGGCCGACGCTGCGGATCGAGACCAGCGTCACCTTGTTGTCCGCCAGCGTCATGAACAGGTTGGCCAGGGCGGAGCTGTTGTTGACGTCGTCGGCCATGCGCAGCTCCAGCCGGCGTTGCCGGACCTGCACCGACTTGAAGTCGTTGAGTCCCTTGATGGCGCCGGCCGCCTTGGCGATGTTCTTCTGGTCGCCGTCCAGGTCCAGCTCGTAATGGTTGCGGCGCATGCGCCCTTTGAGGTCTTGCAGCGAGCCGAAATAGATGAGATGTCCACGGCTCAGGACCGCGGCATGGTTGCACACCTCGTCGATGTCGCTCAGATTGTGGCTGGAGACGATCAGCGTCTTTTCCTTGGCCAGCGACTTGATGAGCTCCAGCATGCTGCGGCGGGCCTCGGGATCCAGCCCGTGCGTCGGCTCGTCCCAGATGAGCAGGTCCGGCTCGTTGATGAGACTGGTGGCAACGGCCAGCCGCGAGGTCATGCCGTTCGAGAAGCCGGCGATCGGGTCGCCGGAGACATTCAGGAGATCGACGGCGCGGATGAGCGAGGCCAGCCGCGGCTTGCGGACCTCGAGCGGCAGGCCGAACAGCCGGGCCATGTAATCGAGGTACGTGATCGGTGTCATGCCGGCGGGAAACTGCGGGTTGGTGGGGATGTAGCCGATGCGGCGTCGCGAGGCGGCGGCGTTGGGCGACATGATCTTGCCGAACAGCTTGACCCAGCCCGCCGTCGGACGATGCAGCCCGAGGATGAGACGCAACAGCGTGGTCTTGCCGGCGCCGTTGGGCCCGAGCAGGCCCAGCACGCAGCCCGGTTCCAGCCGGAGCGTCACGTCATTCAAGGCGATCTGGCGGTTCTGGTAGATCTTGGTGAGCTTGAACGACTCAACCACCAGGCCGCTCGGGTTCTCGGCCACGAGGTTCCCTCCTCGAACCGCAACGACAAGCCAATCCGCCTGTCTGCTTTTCGAGCCTAATCCAGCCTAATCCGCTGTAGATTGTTTTCGGGCGGCAAGCGGGGAAAACATCCGTGCCTTTAGCGAAAAAAGCTAAAATAGCGAAGCCGCAGGGCAAACTTTGGGGGTTGCGGAGGCCGAATGGGAACGTCGAAACGAAGCATCATGCCCTGGCAGCACCCCCGCGATTTGTCCGCAACATTCGTCCAGGATTCGTCCAGAAAGGGACATACACCCCCTCGGCACATTCTCCCAGATGGCAGCCCATCACGTAACCGATTGCCCGGCCGATGGTTACATTATTCCAGCGTTGGTGCTCTATTTCCCTCGGTGCGGCATCTTGCATTGCATTGCGCGTACGAGTTTTACGCACCCACGCGCGTCCCTTGACCGCTTCAACCCAGACTCGGAAACCCGCGCGCAAGACTCGGCCTGGTCCGTTGCCCGGTTCGCTGCCGTTTCCGCGTCCCTGGCCGGTAGACTGAGCACAGACAACCGAATCCCGATTCTGTTTCGCGACAGCGCGTTTCCAGCCCCGTTCCACGGGGCTTGCCGCGAAGCGGTTCAGGCCCGCCGTTCACGGCGGGTAAGACGGCAAGAAAGTTTCATGAGCCCCGTTCGACGGGGCTTCTCGCTGTTGTGCTTGAGCACCGCCTGCTCAATGGCTGCAGCCGAGCCGCGAAAACGCCCGTGAACGGGCCTTCGCGCAACGATCGCGTCTGGATGCTACCTGAGCCGGGTGGTGAAAACAACCGCGCGACACATGAATGGGCAACTCGCGGAAGTACAACTCGAATGCACTTGAACCCCTTGATCGCGCCATGCCGATGTCGTTGCGCTTGGCTGCCTCTCAGCCCCGTTCCACGGGGCTTCTCGCTGTTTCGCTTGAGCGCTGTGTTCAGCGGCTGAAGCCGAACCGCGCGAAGGCCCGTGAACGGGCCTCGTGATTTTCTGTTGGCCGCGACAACCCGCCGTCAACGGCGGGCCTGAACCGCTTCGCGGCAAGCCCCGTGGAACGGGGCTGGGAGAACAAGCCCTTGAAAAAGTTGATCGCGAGTTCGCCGAGTGTCCAGCGATCCTATTCGCTCACTCCATGCTTCGTAAGCAATCGAGTATGCGCCATCCTGGTCTCGGTGTGCCACGTTGACCGCAGGGCGCGCAGCACACACGGCCTCGGGATGTTTGACTGGGTATCATTTCTCACTGGCTGGCGCGCGTATCTATTGTCAAGCTCAGTCGGCCAGTTTTGTCTGAAAATCCGTGACCGTGACTCTCGCGAAACTTGGCCGACCACTGGAATGCGATCCGTAAGTTGTTCACAACACATAGATTGCAACGACGAGTGGTCGGCCACATGGGAGGTAGTGATTTGGCCGGCAACTTTTGGTCTACGGCATCTCATCCCAGGGCCACTACGGCCTTCCCGTAACCGTTCACAGGTCAGTCTAGCGTTTTCTACTCGGAATGGGGTATCCTTGCAGCTGGCATGGATGCTTCTCCGGTTGTTTCTGAAGCTGATCTCGCCGCGACACCCGCAGCGGTGCTGGCGCTGATTCGGCACTTG
>VGYC01000196.1 GCA_016873095.1 Planctomycetota bacterium
GCGAGATCAGCTTCAGAAACAACCGGAGAAGCATCCATGCCAGCGGCAAGGATACCCCATTCCGAGTAGAAAACGCTAGACTGACCTGTGAACGGTTACACTCCAGCCACAGAGGAATGCACATGCACTTGCTGCAATCGCACCTGGATCTGGGCCGCCTGGGGCTGCTGGCGACTGCGGTCCTGTTCTTGACGCCTCGTCCTGCCGAATCGTACATCGACGGCGGCCCAGCCACGCTGGGTGGCCTGTGCGTCATGTCCTCGCACATCATGGTCGTAAAGGTTGATAGTTTCAATGAGCGGAATCGCGTCCTCGTTTATCGCAAAGTTGCCGATTTGAAAGGAAAGTATCCGAGGGGCACGATCAAGCACGTGTTCGGCGCTAGCCATGGCGCCCAGCCAGCGGTCCTCAAGGAGCCGCAAGTTGGCAAGACAGCGATCGTCTTCTCGTACTGGTACGGAGGCGCTCATGATGGCCTGGGTGGACCGGAGGCGAAGGGCGGCCTCGTCCGCAGCTACACGTATATCGATCGGCAGATGTATATCTGCTACGTCGGCAACTGGGACGGCGGACGTTGCGACGATCAACGGTTGATGCCGCAGCAGTTCTGCGGGTCGCCCGCACGGCTGGGCGCCGCCGTCACGGAAACCCTGGCCGGCAATGTGCCGTCATTCCTTGCTTCGTCAAGGATGCTCAAGCACGGCCCACGGTCCAGAGACTCCGAGCCAGCATGAAACGGCTCGACTACAACCCCAAGCGCGACTTCGTCGGCTTCGGCGGCGACGACTTCACTCGCCTGTACGGCATGCCCGGCTTCAGCTACGAGATACCACTGCCGAATCTGGGGGCCGGCGCCCAGGGCGCTTCGGTCGTGGACCTCGATGGCACGGGTCAGGCGCACCTTTCTCTGTTCGGTGCCGGTCGGGTTGAATTGCTGCGCAACTTCGGCGATTCCTTCCTGGAATCGAAGGTCTCCGGGTTGGCAGGCGGATGCCGGGCGGCGGTTTGGGCCGACTACAATGCAGACGGCAAGCCCGATCTGCTTCTGGCAACTCCAACCGGCCTGAGGCTCTACACCAATCTCGGCAACGGAGCTTTTCGCGACGACACCGCGCTGCTGCCCAGCGAAGTTGGCTACAACGCCATCATGGCCGCCGCCTGGATCGACCATGACGGCGACGGTCGGCCCGACATCGTGTGCGCCCCTTGCTACCAGGGCCTGCGCCTCTATCGCAACCTTGGCAAGAGCCAGCCAGACAGTTCCAGGGCTGCACGCTGGTTTGAGGATATCTCGGCGCAAGTCGGTCTGGGCCCGGAGGGGATCGGCAGCAGCGTGAAAGGCGACACGCTTGCCGTTTCCGACGTCAACGGCGACGGCCGACCCGACGTACTCTACGGCGCTGGCGCGGGCATGTTGCTGCGCAACACGCCCCAGGGCTTTGTCGAGCAGAAGGATTGCGGTATTGCATACCGGCCGGGCAAGGCCGGCGCGGTTTTCGGCGACTTCGACAACTCGGGCGCCATGAGCCTGTTTGTGCCGCAACTGGACGGCCGTTGCAAGCTGTTCAAGAATGACGGACAGGGTCGCTTCACCGACGTGACCGCCGCGTCGGGCGACCTGGCCAGGCCGCTGGGCATGGCCACGTGTGCCGCGTGGGGAGATGTGGACAGCGACGGCCATCTGGACCTGATGGTCGGCTGCTTGCGCGGCCGCAACCGCTTTCTCCGCAACTGCGGCGACGGCACCTTCGAGGACGCCACCGAAGCGATCGGCCTCAATCGTCGTATCTTCAACACCCAGGCGATCGCCCTCGCCGATCTGAACAGCGACGGCATCCTGGACCTTGTGTTTACGAATGAGTTCCAGAGTTCGGTAGCGTTGCTGGGCGACCCCACACACCAGCGCAAGCGGACGCCGACCGTCCTGACGCTGACGGGCAAGACCGGTGTCATCGGAAGCCAGGTGCGCGTCCTCGCCGACGGAGGCAAGCTCCTGGGGCTGAGGGAAATCTCCGGCGGCGATGGCCGCGGTGGTCAGCAGGGACCGCAGGCGCATTTCGCGCTGGCGCCAGGTAAATACCGGTTTGAGGTGCGTTACAGCTCAGGCACTACCAGGGGTCATGACATCACCGTCGGCACGGAAGCGCTGCGCGCGGTGATCAGGCAGCAGTGACAATCGGCATCGTCTGTTGATCCTTCGCCTCGAACGGCAGCCGCCACGGCGCGAGCAATCGTCGCGCGGCTGCTAATGCTCGAAGGACGCTTCCTCTTCCAGGCGCTGTTTGTCCTCGGCGGCGACAACCGGTTCCTCGACTACCTGGTACGGGCAGTGGAAGACCTTGGCGCATTCGGCGGCGCTGAGCGGCCGGTTCACAACGGGGTCGCGGAATTCCATGCGCATCAGCACGGCCAGCGCTTCGCCCGGCTTGGGCGAGCCGAGCCACTCGATGCGAAACGGCCAGCGGCTCTCGGCATCGACATAGATCGCGCAGCGGCGGGCACGCATGTGGTTGGGCAAGCTCTTGAGCTTGCTCTCGTCCGTCGGGCAGTTGGCGGCAAGGCGGACCACCTTGCGTGCCTGACACGTCCCCGTTTGCTGGACGAGATCGGTGTGCGTCTCGCGAATCTGGGCCAGCAGCGTGCATAGACCGCCGAAGCCTTCTTGCTGCAAGAAGCGATTGCGCTCTTCACTGGCGACCTTGGGGTCGGTTCCCGGCGCGGGTTGGGGCAGCTGGACCTTGGTCGCTGCCGGCACGTCTTCGTCGCTCCAGCGAGCCTTGTACAGATCCTCGCCGTTGCTGACCACCAGGACATTGCCGCTGGTGTCGTCTCCCTTGACCTTCATCTCCAGACGCAGCCGCTGTCCGGGTCCGATGACGTAACGCCCCTCGGTGGTGAAGTTCTCCTCGAACATCTTCTGCACGACAGTGAACTGCAGCCATTGCACCCGTTCCGGGCCGAGCGCGTCGATGACCAGATCAAGCAGGTCCTTGCCGGAGGTTTCGGCGGAATCGGCAACAAAGGCCGACGCGGCATCGTCCGCGGACGGCTGTCGTTCCAGAAAACTGTGGGCCAGCAAGCTGCCGAGTCCCAGCACCGGAATGAGCAGGAAGTAACGCATGGGGAATCTATTCCTAATTTGACGAAAGTTCCCTAAAAATCGGGCCGAGTTATAACGACAGGCGACAAAGGGATAAAGCCCGAACGCCGCTGGTCCGTCAAGCTGGGGAAGCTGCGGGCCGCAACGAATGGGGGATTGTGGCGACCGATTTGTAACCGGTCGATCCAGGCAAGTTGCCAACTTGCCCCACATGACCGAAGGGTCCTGGGAAACACGGGGTGGAAGCCATGAGGCAGTACGCGGGGGTCGCACTGGTGCTGATCGGTCTGGTGGGTTGCCAGTCGGGTCCGGATTCCATGGGAGGCGGCCCAGGCGGTGGTGGGATGCCGCACGGCATGGGCTACGCGCCGCCGGCCGTCCCCGGCGTGCAAGGTCCATGGGGTCAGAAAGTGGCGATGTGCCCGCCCTACAACGCCTCTCCGCCTGGCGCAATCGCTGCCATGACCATGATGGGCAACAGCATTCCCATGGACATGTTGCAGATGAACGGCGGTATGGGCAACATGGCCATGGGAAACATGGGTATGGGCAACATGGGCGCCGGACCGATGGGGCCGAAAGGCATGCCGCCGGGCGCTCTCTTGCCGAACACCGTCATGCCGCCGGGTGGACTGCTATCGCCACCAGGCATGCCGGCTGCGCCCGGGATGCCTCCCGGAGGCGGCGGACTGATGCGCGCCAGCGTACCGCCAGGCGCGGCTGGCGGACCCGGCGACATCATCCAGGCACAGTTCACGCCGCCCGGGGCCGTCGCTGCCGCCGGCGCCCTTACCAGCCAGATTCGCTTTCCCACGCAGCGGACCCAGATCCGCTTCGGCAGGCCCTCCGGCATGAAGGTGTCATGGTATACGACCGGTTCGGACGGCAAGCCAAGCTACTCGACGACGCCGATCGAAGCGCCGGGACGTTACAACTTCCTCCAGGGCGCCATCTACCGGCTCAAGCTGAGCAACCTGGAAGGCCGACCGGGACTGGAACTGTATCCGACGCTCGAGGTCGTGCCGGCCAACCCGAAGACCGAGGCGTTTCTGTCGCACAGCGCCGTGCCGATTGACTTCACCGACGAGGACTTCAAGCAGATCGCCGAAGGCAACTACGTCGTCAAGGTCGTCTACCTGCCCGATCCACAGTATCAGGAACTGGCCGGGACCGGGACCGAGGAGATCCTGTCCACGCGGCTGGAACCGGGCGCCGACCCGATTTCCGAGGCGTTGCGCCGCGGCAGCATCTTGTTGGTCATCCGCATGGGCAACATGGACCAGGAAGCGCCGAACACGCCGCCCATCAGCGCAGGCGCTCCGGGCGCGCAAGCGCCGACGATGGGCATGATGCCCGGCATGCCGGGGATGCCCGGCATGGGCGGACCGATGATGCCTTTCGGCGCCGGCCCGCCGATCATGGGTGGCGGTCCGTTCCGCTCGCCGGCGTTCCAGATCGGACCGCCCCCTGGCCCGCAGATGGGCGGACCTCCGGGTGCCCTGCCTCCGGGTGGGCTGCCTCCGGGTGCCTTGCCTCCTGGCATGATGCCGCCTCCAGGCGTCATGCCGCCGGGAATGCCGTCCGCCGGAATGCCTCCGGGTGCAATGCCTCCGGGTGCAATGCCTCCGGGTGCAATGCCTCCTGGTGGCAGCCCGCCCGGGATGATGCCTCCAGGTGGACTGCCGGGCATTCCCGGTCCGCGGCCAGGTCCGTTCGCTTCGCCAGGGGGTGTCGCTCCCAGCGCTCCGCTGTTTGGACCGGGCGGCGCGGTACCGCCGGAAAGCGTCGTGCCGGGCCCCGCGCCCAAGGGCTTGCCGTCGAACAGCGCCGGCCCCGGCGTGATCCCGGAAGGCATGCGGCCGGTGCCGCCGTCCACGCCAAGCAGCGGACCAGCGCCAGCGCCCTCGACATCACCGCCACTGCCGGGTTTGCCGATGCCCGGCGGACCGGACCTTGGACCGAACACGTCGCGACCGGGTCCACAACTCCCGGATGCCGCGCCGGCCACGCCGGCCTCCGGACTCGGCGACATGGTTGGGCCGCCGCGGTCGTGAGTCATGGCGAGCCGGAAGTGTCGGCGCGCATCTGCCCAGCGCTGCCGCTTCCGGCTCGCCGACCATTTCGTTGGAGTCTCCATGATCCGAAACACTTGGCTGCTGGGCGTGATCACTCTCGCCGTCGTGTCGCACGCCTTGCCTTGTCATGGCCAGTATCCATATCCGCTCGTGCCGCCGCGCGCCTTGCCGCCGCTGATGTACGTCAAGTTTGCCGGCCCGGCAGGGATGTCGGTCACGCTCTACAAGGGAGGCGGCGTCGGGCAGACCTTCCAGGCGCCGTGTACGGTCGGTTTGCGGCCCGGCTATGTCTATCGTGTCCAGCTCTCCAATATCCCCGGCTATCCGGGCATGTCGCTGTTTCCGACGCTCGATGTCCGCGGCAGCCTGCAATTCGCCAACCGGCTGCGCAACAGCGATTTCCCGGCCGCGCTCGTGTTCCGCGAACTGGACATGGAAGCCGTCCGCAACGGCTCGCTCGTGACCAGGCTCGTTGTGCTGGAACGCCCCGAAGCCGCCGTGCCCTTGGCCAGCTCGCGCGACGAGCCCCTGGAAATTGACGTCCCCCCGCAAAACGACGCCTTCACCGAGGCTTCCCTGCGCGGCAAGACTCTCATGATCGTCCAGCTTGGCCAGCGCCAGTACAGTCCGCGCGAGCTGGCCGAGCAGGCAATCCCCGGCACGCTCCTGATGCCCGGCGAGAGGGTGCTGCCGATGCCGCGCATCCCGCCGCTGGTGGACTTCAACTGCTGGCCGATCTACGATCCCGTCGCCGGCGCCGCTGACCCCAATGAAGACATGAAGCTCTGGGACGGTGGCGACATCGGCCTGCGCGCCGGCTTCGGACCCGACGGGCGGCTGCGCGGCCTGGACCCCAGCGACACCGTGGCCGAATACACCAACAGCCGCGGCGAGAAGCGCGTCGCCGTTTCCAATCGCGTCGGCCTGTGCGTGCCGCGCTTTGTCGTCGTCCGCAAGGAAATGCAGGCGTCCAGCCAACTCGCCCAGTACGGCCCCGGACGGGCGACGGCCATTCAGGGTCGCGACACGATGCACATGCGCCTGCCGCCCGTCGAGCACTCCCACTCGCAGACGACCGATTCAATGCACGCGCGGCAACGGCTCAGCGGCGCCATCTCCCTGCACGGCACCGCCATCGTCGGCAAGCTGCAAGGCATCCTCATCTACACGGCCGCCCATGAAACCGCGTCCGTGCAAGGCGCCTGCCCGCCGCCATCCAGGGAGCAACCCGACAAGCCCCTCAAGATCATCAAGTGGCCGGACAAGACCGGCGGCCTGGTCGGCGACGTCATCACCTTCTCCCTGCGCTTCTCCAATGGCGGCGGCCAGCCCATCACCGACATCGTCGTCTCCGACAGCCTGACGTCTCGCTACGAGTACGTCCCCGGCTCGGCCAGGTGCGACCGCGCAGCCAACTTCACCACCCAACCCAACGACGCCGGTTCCACCACGCTCCGCTGGGAGTTCCCCGGCGCCCTGCAACCCGGCGAAACCGGCCTCATCAACTTCCAGGTCCGCATCCGCTGAACCATCCCCTGAAAGGATTCGTCCAGGATTCGTCGGCCAGGCCGCGCGCGTGCCATGCTCACGGCTTTGCGTGAGCATGGCAGCAACACGCCACGGGCCTTGTCCCGAGACAGTTGACCGGGCGCGTCGGCCAGACCGCAACGTGACGCCAGCCGAGTGGGACGAAGTGCATATACTCACTGGCAAGAATCCGCGATCACCCCATGGACAGGGCTCGAGATCGTGGCGTGAACCACAACCGAACAAGAGAACACAGGGTCATGATCATCGCGCGCTTGAGCATGGTTCTTTTCATTTCGGCATCGTGGGCCGCCGCCGGCGTCGGGGCCGGCCCGCCGATCCATGTCGGCTCGCGCCTCGAGTTGTTTGTCGATGATGCGCTCATCGAGCGCCTGAACGGCGCTGAGCGCCGTCTACATCATCCCGTGCCGGCGAATGTCGCCCTGATCTGCGACCGGCCCTGGGAAGGAAACTGGTGCGCCGGCTTCACCGTTCTCCGCGACAAGGGGTCGTACCGCATGTATTACCGTGGCGGACGAGAAACCAGACTCACAAAGAACCCTCCCGACAAGCAGGTGGATGCAAGGCTGATCTATACCTGTTACGCCGAGAGCCGCGACGGCATCACCTGGACGCGGCCATCCCTGGGGTTGTTCGAGGTCGCCGGCACACGGAAAAACAATGTCGTCTTCGCCGAGCCGTCGGCCATCAATCCCCTCATGCCCTTCGTCGATACTCGGCCGGGAACGCCCCCGGAGCAGCGCTACAAGGCCGTGGCCACCAAATTTCCGATGGTTTCCGCGGACGGCCTCCGCTGGCGCAAGCTGAACGACTCCACCGTCATCGAGGGCTACGACTCGTTCAACCTCGCGTTCTGGGACGCAGAGCGCAAGCAATACCGCTCCTATTCGCGCCACCGCCGCGGTTCCCAGGAACAGATGGCGAAAGGTGCTGGCGTGCCAAAGACTTCCGATCAAGGAATCATGGAAAACGGCCGCGACAATGGCCGCGACATCATCACCAGCACCTCGAAGGATTTCGTCAACTGGACGAAGCCCGAGTTTCTCAGTTACTCACCCGGCCGCATCAGCGAACTTTACGAGAACAATGTCCTGCCCTATCACCGCGCGCCTCACTTGCTCCGGGGTTTCCCGGTGCGCTACGTCGATCGAGGATGGACTGAATCAGCCAAAGCACTGCCGCAACTGCAGCACCGGCGGAATCGCGCCGGCGCTTATGAGCCCCGTGAAGGAACGGCCCTGACCGACGTCATGCTGATGTGCAGTCGCGATGGAACCCGTTTCTCCATGTGGCCGGAGTCCTTCATCCGGCCTGGCCTGCGCTTGCAGGACAACTGGTTCTATGGCGACAACTTCCTGGCGTGGGGACTGATCGAAACCCCCTCCGCGATTGTGGGAGCACCCGGCGAGCTGTCGCTGTTTGCCACCGAAGCATTCTTGCAACCGGGGCCGGTCCGCCTGCGGCGCTTCACCCTCCGCCTGGACGGCTTTGTCTCGGTGCGGGCCCCGTTGGCCGGCGGCGAATTGCTCACGCGGCCGGTCGTTTTCGCCGGTTCCAAGCTGGTCCTGAACTACTCGACCTCGGCAGCCGGCAGCGTGCGCGTGGAATTACAGGATGCCCAGGGCCTGCCACTACCGGGATTTGCCCTCGGCGACTGCCACGACATCTACGGCGATCAACTCGAACGCACGGTTGCCTGGAAAGGCAATCCGGATCTGGCCAGGTTCGCGGGGACTCCTGTCCGCCTTCGATTCGAACTCAGGGATGCCGATCTATATTCGATCCAGTTTCGCCGCGCGGCGAACAACTGAGGTCCGGTTCGCTTGCTGGGGAATGCAAAAAGCGGGGAATGCAAAAGGGGACATTCCGCACCGGCGTCGCCGACTCCGCCAACGGCGTGCAGACTTCGACCTACGATGCGGCCAAAAACCTCACCAGCCGGAGAAGAAAAGGGGACATTCAAGGTTGTTTTTGGGAATAGTGAATGTCCCCTGGTATGGTGCTTTGATTGAAGGAAAATCTTAAAGACTGCCTTTCTGGGAAGATGGCATTACCCAGCTTCCCCTTTGATTTCTGCTGGGTTGTTGTTCCCGCGAAGTCCAAATGAAAACGAGTAGGAGGCCCCTCAGGGCAGCCAACTATTAGTAATAGCAGGACAGCCGGCCTAACAGGGCCGGTCCATTCCCCATTGCATCATCTTTGCATCCTACTAAACTAAATCCGCAGATAATCTTGTGACACTTCCAATCTTGCAGTCACCAGGGGAGATAGCCCGCGATGACCGCCCAGGAGCGGGTAGCCGCCCTACAGGCTGCTCAACAAGGAGATGCCCAGGCTCTGGGAAAGCTGCTGCATAGCTTTCGGCCTTACATCCGGGTGATTGTCCATGCCCTGCAGGATCAAAGGATCCAGGCCCGCGTCGATGACTCGGATCTGATTCAGGACGCCCTGTTGGAGGCGCAGCGTAGCTTTGCCGGCTTCCAAGGCACCACGGTGGAGGAGTTAGCCGCTTGGCTGCGCCGGATCGTGGTTCGCACCACGGGGCGGACGCTGCGCAGTTTCGTGGGCACCGGCAAGCGCGACCCGGCACGGGAACAGCCTGCCGATGGCTTGGCGGGACAACTCGCCGATTCCGGCAGTTCTCCCAGCGCCCAGGCCATTCGCCACGAGGAGGCGGCTTTGATGGCTGAAGCCCTCGCCGGTTTACCCGATGACATGCAGCAGGTGCTGCTCGGCCGGCACGTCGACGGCCTGTCACACGCGGCCATCGCCCAGCGCCTGGACCGCACCGAGCAAGCGGTAAGAATGCTTTACGTCCGAGCCTTGCGCCGCCTGCGCGAACTTTACCGCGGCTGAGATCCTGACAGCCCGGGCGGTTGAACTTCTTGTCGAGGTCTTCTGCTAATGACTCCCTCCGAAAGCGAACACGAGATCCGCATTGCGGCACTGCTGGTTGCAGCCCAGTCAAAACTGCGCGACGGGAAGCCAATCGACATGGCGGCGTTGCATGCGCGCTACCCCGATCTGGCGAACGAATTACCGGCACTCCTGGAAACGGCGCACGCTCTGGATACCGCCGCGGAGAACTGGAAGTCGGGCTGCACGCTGGACGAATTCGAGGCGGCCACGGGCACACATGCGCCCGCGAGTCATCCAGCGGTGGCCGACGAAGCGCCGCCCGAAATGATTGGCCGCTACCGTATCCTGTCTCGGCTGGGCGCCGGCGGCATGGGCACAGTCTACAAGGCCGAGGATACGCAGTTGCACCGCGCCGTTGCCGTGAAAGTGCCGCATTTCAACCCGTCCCGCCCCGACAAGTCCGTGGCCGTGCAGCGCTTCCTGCGCGAGGCCCGCGCCGCCGCCCAGGTTTGTCATCCGCATATTTGCCCCATTCACGACGTCGGCGAACAGGACGGCACTCCCTTTGCAGTCATGGCGTACGTCGAAGGGACAAGCCTGGCCGATCTCTTGAAACGAGAGCGTCTGGACCCGACGCGCGCCGTCGAACTGGTTCGCAAGGTGGCGCTCGGCCTCGAAGCGGTCCACGAGAAGGGCATCATCCATCGCGATTTGAAGCCCGGAAATATCCTGCTTGATCGGGCTGGCGAGCCGCTACTGACCGATTTCGGCCTGGCCCGCCCGGAAAAAGATGCCGAACACTTGACCCAGGAAGGCGCCGTAGTGGGGACGCCGGCGTACATGGCCCCGGAACAGGCTCGCAGTGAGACTGGACGAATCGGTGCCTGGACCGACATCTATAGCCTGGGCGTGGTGCTCTACCAGCTGCTCACAGGTCGATTGCCCTTCGAGGGGCCGCCGCTGTCGATCCTCTACAAGATCGTGCATGAACCGGTGCCGCCGCCTTCCAGCCTGCAGCCGGAACTGGCCCCGGCTCTGGAAGCCATCGTGCTGAAAGCGATGGCGCGCCGGCCCGAGCACCGTTTTCAGACAGCTCGCGAATTTGCCAGCGCCCTGCAAGGTTGGCCCGGGCGGCTGCCCGTAACCATCTCGCACCACCCGGTTACCGATAACCGCTCCCCACCAAAAACGGCTCCGAAAAGCCGAAGCTGGAGTCAAGTCGGCATGGTCGTCGCCGCTGCGGTGCTCTTGCTGGTCGGGGGAGGCCTGCTGATCCCCCAAATCATGATCCGCAATCGAGATCCGCAAGAAAACGAGAAGATCGTCGAAGTGAAGCTACCAGGAAGCGATGACAAGCCGAAGTCGAAGAAAGAGACGTCCGCGGTTCATTTGCTGGCAACAGGGGCAGAGCACACGGATACGGTGACGCATCTGGCCGTGTCCCGCGATGGGACCAAGGTGCTAACTCATTCCGGCGACAGCTTTCTATGGTTTTTTGAATTGGATGCGGAGAAAGGCAAGTTCACGCCAGTCTGGAAGAAGAAGGTAGACAGGGTCCAAGACCTGGCCCTCCATCCCACCGGCAGCCAGGCGCTGCTCGCCATCGGAGGCAACTCGAACTTAACTCAGGTGAACACCTTAACCGAGGAAATGAAAGATAGGCCGCGGGACCGGGTCTTTTTTCCCGCCGGTGGGGTGGTGTTTTCAGCGGATGGTCGGCGCTATTTGGTCGCCTACCGGCACGGGGGCTTCAGCATATGCGATTGGCAGGGCGGCGAAGTGCTGCGCACGTTCTTGGACATGTCGAGCCTTCGCGTTCGTCCCGCCCCACAATTATGCTTTTCCGGCGATGGGGAAAAGATCCTGTCCAGCGGCGATGACAACACCGTCCGGCTTTGGAACAGCAGCACCGCCGACGAACTCAAGAAGCTGCCCTCATTTTCCGCCGCTAGAAAAAGAGTTATCGCGTTGTCGCCGGACGCCAAGCAGGCCTTGATCAGCCAGGACAACGACTTGCAGCTTTGGGACCTGAACATGGTCAAGTCCGTCGGGGAACTGAAGGGGCACAAGGACCAGGTGACGGCCGTGGCCTTCGGTCCGACCGGGACCTGGGCGGTGTCGGCCAGTCGCGACAAGACGTTGCGGATATGGGAGGTGGCCACGGGAAAGGAGCTGGCCAAGCTGGAAGGACATACCGATGATGTGACCTGCGTGGCCGTGACTTCGCAGGGGCGGCGCATCATTTCGGGCAGCCGCGATAAGACCTTGCGCGTATGGAAACTGACGGAGGTGAACAAAGGGAGCGACATCACGACTGAGGAGAAGAGGCCCAATCCGGCGCCTATCAAGCCCGAAAAGCTACCAGGAAGCGATGACAACCCGAAGTCGAAGAAAGAGACGCCCGCGGTTCATTTGCTGGCGACAGGGGCAGAGCACACGGATGCGGTGACGCATCTGGCGGTGTCGCGGGACGGGACCAAGGTGCTAACTCATTCCAGCGACAAGTTCCTGTGGTTTTGGGAGTTGGATGCGGAGAAGGGCAAGTTCACACCAGCCTGGAAGAAAAGAGTGGAAAGAGTCCAAAGCTTGGCCCTCGACCCCACCGGCAGCCAGGCGTTGCTCGGCATCGGCGGCAACTCAAAGTTGTCTCAACTGAATACCCAAACCGAGGAAATGAAAGATAGGCGGGGGGGCCGGCATTATGGCGCCGGTGGGCTCTTCTTTTCAGCGGATGGCCGGCGCTATCTGATCGCCGACAACTACGGGGGCATCTACCTATGCGATTGGCCGGGCGGAGAAGTGCTGCGCACGTTCTTGGGCCATAGATCGGACCTTCGAGTTCGTCCCGCCCCACAAATATGCTTTTCCGGCGATGGGGAAAAGATCCTGTCCAGCGGCGATGACAACACCGTCCGGCTTTGGAACAGCAGCACCGCCGACGAACTCAAGAAGCTGCCCCCATTTTCCGCAACCAGAAAAAGAGTTATCGCGTTGTCGCCGGACGCCAAACAGGCCTTGATCAGCCAGGACAACGACTTGCAGCTTTGGGACCTGAACATGGTCAAGTCCGTCGGGGAACTGAAAGGGCACAAGGACCAGGTGACGGCCGTGGCCTTCGGTCCGGCCGGGACCTGGGCGGTGTCGGCCAGTCGCGACAAGACGTTGCGGATATGGGAGGTGGCCACGGGAAAGGAGCTGGCCAAGCTGGAAGGGCATGACGATGATGTGACCTGCGTGGCCGTGACTTCGCAGGGGCACCGCATCGTTTCGGGCAGTCGCGATAAGACCTTGCGCGTATGGAAGCTGGCGGAGTGAATCTACCCGGACCTTTTGATGCTGAGGTGATACATGGCTGCGGACTGGTACTTCAAGGAAATGGGCGAAGAGGTTGGGCCGGTTTCGGCGAACACGCTGCGCAAGTATGCCCAGGAAGGTAGAATCGCCACGGACACGTATGTTCGCAATGGCGCTGACGGCAAGTGGCTCTGGGCGGAGAGGGTGAAGGGATTGTTCGATCCATCTCCGCCGGTTGCCAAGACGCCGTCGAATGAACAGGCGAAGGAACCGGCGCCCCAGCTTTCCCCGGTTGAGAAAGCATGTCCTTCTTGCCAGACGGTCTTGCCGCCGCGTGCGGTGCTTTGTGTGCATTGTGGTTTCGATTTGCGCACGGGCAAAAAGTTGACGGGACCAGCGACGTCGGCCATAGCCCGTCCCAAGGCGCTGATCGTGGGCGGCGTGGCAGCCGGAGTTGTGATTGCCGCAGCCGCGGCCATTTTTTTCCTCACCAGGGGCGAGGCGCCGGAAAAAGGCTTGCCGGTGGGCGCTCAGGCCAAGGCGACGAAAGAGCCACCGCCGGATCCAGTCATTATTCCCAAGAAGGGCGGCCCCAAACCTTCCGGAGAAGCGCCGCCCATACTTGTCGACAAGGAAAAGCCCAAGCCTCCACCGGATCTGCCACGAAAGGCCCCTGTTGCCCGCCCTGTAATGCTAGGATCCGGCTTGGGGTAACCGTTCACGCCTTGGCCAGCGATGGCGCTGGCTTTCCGGCAAGTTGGGCCTCGACGGCAGTCACCAGCCATGCGAAAGCGTTTTGTGACTGGCGACGGCAGGTTTCGATCACTGTGAGGAGAC
>VGYC01000197.1 GCA_016873095.1 Planctomycetota bacterium
CAACCGCGGGCTTATTCTTACGAAGTCGAGAGTTCTGCGGGGGAAGAGATTTTTGCCCCCTTGGTGAGAACCGAAAAAAGACTGGCTCGTCGTACATCGCAACGGGCTCCCACGGCGCACATCGCGCTTGCCTGGCGAGGCAGGACGTTTATAATGATCCCCTTCCTCTTACTCAAATTGAAAGGATAGGTCATGCAGAAGGTTGCGAACGAAGGAGGCAGGCATGGGTAGCCGGCGGCGAGGCTCGGGACGGCGCAAGGTGGGACGCAAGAAACGGCGCATGCGTGCCAAGATTCGCCATCGGAAATGATCGGACATGGGGCGGGGCTTCGCTCCGGTCCGCTATTGCCAGATTCCTATTCCACGAATTCCATCCGCTACATGGTGCGGCCGCCGTCCACTACCAGGATCTGGCCCGTTACTAGGGTGGTGCCCAGCGAGAGAAAGGCGACGGCGTCGGCGATGTCTTCGGGGTCGGCGGCCCGGCGCATCGGCGTGATCTGCAGCGATTTTTCAACATGGTCCATGTGCTCGGCCAGCCAGCGTGTCAGCACCGGGCCAGGGGCGACGGCATTGACCCGCACCTTCGGCGCGAACGCCCGCGCCAGTGACTTGGTCATGCAATTGATCGCTGCCTTGCTGGCAGCATAAGGAATCGAACTGCCGAGTCCGACCAGGCCAGCCACCGACGTCACATTCACGATAGAACCGCTGCGCTCCTGTAACAGCGGCATCGCCTCCCGGCAGCAGAAGAACGTACCTTTCAGGTTCACTCCCAGAATGTCGTCCCAGACCTCGGCCGTGAGCGCTTGCAGGTTGGCATGTTCAATAAAGTGCGTGGTGCCGGCGTTGTTGACGAGCGCGTCCAGGCCGCCCAGTTCCGAACGGCAGCGCTCGATCATGCTTTTGACCGCGGCCTCGTCCGCGACATTCGCCTGGCAAAGAATTCCGGGCACGCCGTGCTTCTTGACCTCGCCGAGAGTTTCTTCGGCTTCCTTCGCCGAGCGTGAATAATTCACGGCAACGGCGAAACCTTCCTTCGCAAAACGCACAGCAACCGCTCGGCCAATGCCCGTCGCCGAACCGGTCACAAGGGCTACCTTCTTCGCGTTCATGATGCATTCCTCGGGGAGCAAGATCTCTAGAAGTCCAGGCCTGCACAGCGGCCATGTGGCCTGAGGAGACTGACGTACATAAGTAAGCTGTCGGAATCAAGGAGGAAGAATCGAAAGCCCTCGACGGGAGAGCGCCTTGAAAATTGCAGTTGTCGGCGTCGGTTACGCGGGTCTGGTCACGGGTACGTGCCTGGCAGAGACCGGCAACTTCATCGTTGGCATCGACAAGGATCCGCGCAAGATTGATCTGCTCAACTCCAGCAAACTGCCCATCTATGAGCCGGGCCTGCTGGAACTCGTGCTGCGCAACGTGAAGGAGCAGCGTCTCTCATTTACCACCGACATGGCAGCCGTGGCCGATGCCGAGTTGGTCTTCCTGGCGGTCGGCACGCCGCCCAAGCCCAGTGGCGAGCCGGATTTGACGTTTCTCTGGAAAGCGGCTCAAGACATCCTTCGACATTGCATCGGGCCAAAGATCATCGCCATCAAGAGCACAGTCCCGGTCGGCACCAACCGGGCGCTGGCGAAGCTGTTTGCGGATAGCGGCAAGCCGGAGGTGGATATCGTCTCCAATCCGGAGTTCTTGAAAGAGGGAGCAGCCGTCGATGATTTCATGAAGCCAGACCGTGTCGTCGTCGGCGTGCGCCGCGCCGACCTGGGCGACACGCTTCGCGAGCTGTACTTGCCATTCTTGCGCACCGAGCGGCCGTTTTTGGTCATGAGCCCGGAAAGTGCCGAGATGACCAAGTACGTCGCCAACGCCATGCTCGCGACCAAGATCAGCTTCATCAACGAGATGGCCAACCTGAGCGAATGCGTCGGCGCCGACATCAACGACGTCCGCCGCGGCATCGGCCACGATGCCCGCATTGGCTTTCAATTCCTGTTCCCCGGCGTTGGCTACGGCGGTAGCTGCTTCCCCAAGGACATCCAGGCTCTCATTCACCTCGGCAAGTCCTTCGGCCTGCCGATGCGGCTCACAGACTCGGTGGAAGAAGTGAACAAGGCGCAAAAAGAGGTGCTGGCGGCAAAGATTCGCAAGCACTATGGTCCGGCACTCAAAGGAAAGAATCTCGCGCTGTGGGGACTCGCGTTCAAGCCGCAGACCGACGACATTCGCGAAGCACCGTCGCTCAGCCTCATCAACGCGCTCCTGGCCGAGGGAGTGGCCGTGCGCGCCTACGATCCCGAGGCACGCGCCAACGCCAGCGCTGTCTTCGGCGACCATGTGAAGTTTCACGATCGCCCATATGACGCCCTGGCCGGCGCCGACGGCCTGGCAGTGGTCACCGAATGGCAAGAATTTCGTCGCCCCGATTTCGCCAGGATGCGCTCACTGATGCGTGAGCCGGTCATATTCGACGGACGCAATGTCTACGCGCCGGCTGCCGTTCGCAAGCACGGGTTCACATACTACTCGATTGGCCGGACGTAGTCGTCTTCAGGCGTGAAGTTCCGGCCAACCAGACGACCGCCGTGTGGCCGGCAAACTCCAACGACAGCACGTCGGCAGGACGTAAAGAACAACCGACCCGGAGGCTTTGGCAGTCGCCGAATTTTCGGCAGCCTGGGAGCCTGGCGCGGTCGTGGCAGATTTCGTTCCGAGTCCGGAAAATCGTCAAAACTTCACCACGCGGCAATGTCGATATGACTGATAGCGTTCGCAGATCCTTTTCAGGGAGTCCGCATGGTTCGGCGGCATGTCTGGATGTCGGCCGCTGTGTTGCTCATGCTCTCTGGCTGTGCAGGGCGGAGCTCTTGCTCGGTGGCGCCGGGGTTTGAGCCGGAATTGTTGCCGGCCGTGGGGCGTGGCGATTTTTCCGCCGAAATGCAAGCCCCGAGCGCCAACGCTCTCCCATCCTCGGACACGACGGCTGCCCCCAGCGCCTACCGACAGCTTCTAGCTCTTCAGTGCCAGTGTCTGGCAGTGGACGCGTCCGCGAAGGCCAACATTCTCGACCTGGAAGGGCAGGCCGCCACGCAGAAAGCGGAGGCGAAGAAGTTCGGCCACGGAAAACCGTCTCTCATGGCGGACGTGCTGAATTTTCTGGCCATGGAAGAGCGCAACAAGGACGCGGCCAGCGCCCTGGACTTTTACTATCGCCTCGGCGAGGCGGAAGCAAGCGCCGACATCCTGCGAGAGACCTTGCTCCAGGTTGGTGATGCCCTGAACAAGGCGCGCGAGCTCAAGGGCAAGGGACTCGAGGTCAAGGTCGATGAAACCGCGTTGCACCGCCAGAAGCTCGACCTGGAATCTCAAGCAGTGAAGTTACAATTGCAGATTGAGCAGTTCAGTGGCGAGCTTCGCCGTCGGCTTGCCCTGGCGCCGTGTGAGGTTGACTGGCGATTCTGGCCGGCTCAGGCCTTTCACATCGCCATCGGCTGCGTCGAGACACCTCAGGCAATCGCCGTGGGCCTGGAGAACCGCCCGATCTTGCTCCTGCTGAACCTGCTGGAAACTGAGCTGGCCGAGGGCGATCCGGCCACGGTTCGACGCATGCTCGGCATGGTCAACAATGCGCTCGGCCAGGGGGGCAGTTGCCCCTGCCTCAAGAAGCTGCTCGCCATTCTGTGCGGCACGGCAGAAGAGCGCGCCCTGCGCCGGCAGCAGCTGGCCCTGTACCGCACGGATCGAGAACGCGAGGTGGTGGAGGACATCCGCCACGCAGTGCTGGCGATTCAGACGCAGAAAGAGGCGTTGCTTCTAGCATTGCAAAAGGCTGAAAGCTGGCACGACAAGGTCAAGGAGGCCGAGGAAAAGCAGAGCAAGGGCCTCGGCTCGTTCGCCGACACCACCGACGCCAGAGTGAACTGGCTCAAGGCTCGTCGAGCCATTGCCGAGGAATTCATCAACATGCAGAGAGCCTGGGTACAGTTGCGTCAGGCCCAGGGCATCTTGCCTCTGGAGTGTTCGTCCGCCCCGGCCAATCCTGCAAGCAGTTCGCCGCCGGCCGACCCCGAAATCGAAGTCCTGCCACGGCCCAGGACCATCATTGAGCGATAACCGAGTTTCAATTCCATCCTGCATCCATCCTGCCGCTGACGAATCCGTCCAACATTTCGTCCAGAAACTGACACATACCCCCTCGGCACAATCACGCTGCCGGCGCGAAAGATCGCGGCGCAGAAGCCGCTTTGTCTTCACAATGATGTCATTTATTGATGCGTGCTTGCCAGATGCCTCACCGGCCTGACAGGAGTTTGTCGACACAACTCCTGTGGCTGTATTTGCATATGTCCGAATCACTTCTCGCCTTCACTTTCTGGGCCATCCATTTGCAATGGACTCGGCAGAACCGAAAACGCGGCAACCGTTACCCATGACGCCAAAGATTGGAGAGCGAATGAATCCCCACCTTAACGTGATTGATGGGCTCCCCGGCGTCCATCGAATCGAGAATTGCTCCAAGGACAAGATGACCAGCCTGGCCATGGAGATGACCCACGCCGTCTATGGCCACGACGAGGTCTACGGCCAGTACTGTCCGATCCAGGATTACATCAACTGCCCGGCGGAAAAGGCCTTCGAGTACCTGGCTGATATCCACACACTGGGGGAATGGACCTACAGCACGCGCGACTTCGAGCCAGCGGGCGAAGACGGGCTTTATGTCGGCATGGATCGCCTCGGCAGCGCGACGAAAATCTACGTCCGGGTGCTTGCCAATCGCCAGGCCATGACCGTCGATTATCACTGCGCCTGGGACCAGGGCAAGCACCTGTGGATGATCTACCTGATGCGCGTGGTGCCGGCCGAGCTGGTGCTGGGTAAGCCCGGTTGCGTGGTCACGTGGACCAACTGCCGGCATCCAAACTACGACTGCAACCCGTACCCCGAAACCGCTCCGGTCGGACGCAAGGTCTGGGTGGGCGATATGTGGCCCTTCTTCTATGCCGGCCACAAGATCGAGCTCGACAACCTCAAGCACATCCTCGAATACCGGCACGCCAATAATTGCTTTTCCAACGGCTTGCCCACGACGATGGGAGGCTCCCGATGAAGACAGTTAGCCTGGTCGGCGCCGCGAGTTACCTGCCGCGACGCATCGTTGAGAACTCATTCTTCCAGAACGGTGATGAAGAACAAACGCACGTCATGTTCCGCGGAGTGAAGCTGCGGCATCATGTCGAAGCGGATGAATCGGCCCAGATGATGATCGTCCAGGCAGCCCGCAAGCTCGCGGAGCGCCTGAACATCAACCTGGCGAAGGACGTTGACATCCTGATGACCAACGTCACGTCGCCGGATCAACCGTTTACCGGCTGCGGGGCCGACGTCGGCAAGGCGCTGGGCTGCCGTCCGGACTGGGTCGTCGATCTGCACAACGGCGGCTGCGTCTCCTTCATTCAGATGATGGCCCAGGCACAGGCACTGATGACGTGCCACGGGGCCAGGACCGCGCTCCTGTGCAACGTGCAGAACGCCGCCGGGCGACACTTCGCGCATCCGGAAACGCGGAAGTTGAAGCAGGCACGTATTCCCGGCGACGGCTGCGGCGTGGCCTACCTGGTCGCCTCGAATGAATCGCCGGTCAAGACCATCGTGCAGCGGAACTACTGCGAATATGCGGGCGACATGGCGGCGGTTCGCGCCGACGGTACCGCCTGGTGGGAGCCGAGCACGGCCTGCGCCTACGTGGATTTCAACGAGACCAAGCTCGCCGCGGTCATGGGCCGGGCCAATCGCATCGTGCCCGAGGTGATCCGCGAAGCGTGCCGCCGGGCGGACTTGCCCACCGGCGAGATCGACACGCTCATCACCAACCAGCCCAACCGCATCTTCATGCGCAACTGGCGCGAGGCGCTGCAAGTGCCGCGCGACCGACATGTGTCGACCTTCGAGCGACATGGGAACCTGTTCGGCGCCGCCCTGCCGCTGTGCCTCGAAGAAGCCATCGACAGCGGGCAGCTCAAGAAGGACAGCCACCTCGTGCTGGGCGGCTTCGCCCACGCCGGCGACTTCGCCGCCGCCGCCGTGATTCACTGGCAAGCCCCCGCGGCGACGAGCAATGGCTGGATGCTGCCCGTTCGTTCGGCGGATTTTGGAACCGTGGACCGGTGACATAGTTTGGTGGAGGTTTTTGCCTCACCGCCAACCCACCCGGAAGGAAGGGGAGCAAGCGCCTTGCCGCTTCGAACTTGAAAGGCTCGACCCATGAAACTGGCAGACGCATTGGTGACGACGCTGCGCGACTGGGGCCTTGAGTATCTGTTCGGTGTCGGGGGCGCCAACATCGAGCACCTGTTCGACGCCGTTCATCGGCTGGGCCAGGGGCGATTTCGCACCGTGCTGGCCAAGTCGGAGATCGGTGCCGCGTTCATGGCCGACGGCCGGGCCCGGGTGCAGCGCACGCTCGGTGTTTGTTGCGCCACTTCCGGCGGCGGCATGATGAATCTGGCCGTCGGCATCGCGGAATCTTTTGCCGAATCGGTGCCGGTGCTCGCCATCGTCGGCCAGCCGCCCACCCGGTTCGAGGGACGGGGAGCTTTTCAGGATTCGTCGGGCATCGGCCGATCGGTCAATGCGGACAAGCTCTGGTCAGCCATCACGAAGTATCATGTCACGGTTCGCGATCCCGGTCAGTTCTGGACGTGCCTGGAGTCGGCCGTTCGCGCCGCCCTGGGTGGCCGGCCGGGGCCCAGCGTGCTGCTCATTCCCCGTGACCTGTTCGATTGCGAGGTTGGCGACCGGCCGGCCTGGCTGCCCGATGACTTCTCAGACATGTTCGGCGCCCGCAGTGCGTCGCTGGAGGCGATCGCCAAGCTGTTCTCAGCCATCCGCGCCGCCGAGTCGCCGGTGCTTCTGGTGGGCAGCGGCGTCGACCGCTGCAGCGACCCGGCCGCCGTGATCGAATTCGCGCGGCGAATGGGCATCCCGGCGGCCACGACATTGTCGAGCAAGAACTCGTTTCCCAACGATGATCCCCTTTACCTTGGCATGGTGGGCATGGCCGGCGAACCCTCGGTGCATCGTTTCTTCCAGGAAGAGGCTGATCTCATCATCGCCGTGGGCACCGGCCTGAACGTGATGACCTGCCAGCCGATCCAGAAGGCCATTCAGCCGGAGCGCCTGGCGGTCGTCAACATCGACATGGGCGAGGTATTGCGGATCGTGAAACCGGCGGTGTTCGTCGAGGCGGATGCGGGCGTGGTCTTCGCCGAGTTGAATCGGATGTGCGCACAGACCGGGGTCGTTCCCCGGTCCACGGCGCAGTCGCCGAGCACGCGGTACACACCGTCGCTGGCGGCCGACCTGCCGCCGGTGGACTTCGAATCGTCGCACGAGTCGCTGGGCGGAGACCTGCTGCAAAGCGATGCCGTTGGGCTGCTTCAGCAGTTCCTGCCGGAGTCGGGCCACGTGCTGTTCGACGCCGGCAACTGCGCGGCTGCAGCGCTGCACTACCTGCGTATGCCGCGGACCGTCAGCAGTACGATCGCGCTGGGCATGGGCGGAATGGGCTACGCGATTCCCGCCGCCGTCGGCGCACAACTCGGTTCGCCGCGCGGCGCGCGGACGATGGTGATTTGCGGTGATGGAGCCTTCCTGATGCTCGGTACCGAGGTGAATACGGCCGTGCACTACCGGCTGCCGATCCTGTTCGTGGTCTTCAACAACGGCATGCACGGCATGTGCGTCACCCGGCAGCAACTCTACTTCGATGGCCGCATCGAAGGCTCGCGGTATCCAGCAACCAGCGTCGCCGACATGGCGCGCGGGTTGGGTGATGCCGACCACCTTTGGGTGGGTTCCGCGAGTAGCAGCGCCGAGCTGAGCGAGTTGCTGCGGGACTATCGCGCCGACCGTCCGGGCGTGCTCGAACTGCGTTTGTGCTGGGAGCAAGTGCCGCCGTTCACGCCGTTTCTGCCGGCCACAGCGCCGACGTACCTGGTCAGCGCGTAGACGCGTGGCGGAATTCGCAAGAACTCCGCTGAAGCAACGGGGACACGAACGCTGGCTGTCGGAACTCTTGCGAGTTCCGCTACGAGGGAAGCTGTCATGAAACTCAAACCACGCTTCGGCATGATCATAAGCCTGGCCATACTTGGTCTGGGGGCGGCCGGCTGCGGATTGCTCTTGCTGCTCGTCATGCAGCCAGCGCCGCCGCGCGACCGCACGCAGCTCCCTTCATTTGGGAAGTCACGAACATCGGGGACGCATTCGGTTGCCGCGCTGGGCCGGCTCACGCCGCAAGGTGAGATCATCGAGATCGGCGGACTCATGGGCGACCGCCTGCACAAGCTGGTCGCCGAGCAAGGCATCTGGTTTCAGCAAGGCGCCATCCTCGGTTATCTCGACAGTCATGACGAACGCAAGGCGGAGCGGGATGCCATCGCTACCCAGTTGACTGAAGCTCGGAGTCGGCTGGCGGCGGAACTGACGTTCCTCGACGCTCAGATCAAGGAAGCCTTGGTTGGCGTTCGTCAGGCCAGGGAGCTAGCTCCGCTCGACATCGCTGCCCAGAAGGCGAAGACACATCTGCTGGAAACCGAGCTGGCGACCGCGCGGGCGGACCTGGAGCGCATGCAAAGCTTGACGACACCGGGGGCGATTTCCGCACAGAAGCTTGGGCAACAGTTGCAGCTTGTCAGCCGCTATCGCCAGGAACTGGAGGCGGCCGAGGCGATGCTGGCCAAGAGCGCCGCCGCCAAGCTGCTGAATCTGCAGCGGGCGCAGGCCGTGCTGGAGGCGGCCCGCGCTGCGAGAAAGAAGGCCGAAGCCACGTCCGGCATCGATGCGCTCGTCAAGAATCTGGCTCTGGCCGAGGTCCGCCTGCAGCGGACGGTGCTGCGGGCGCCACGCGCCGGCGAGATCCTGCGAATAATGTCGCGACCGGGTGAACGTGTCGATCAGAAACCGATTCTGAAGATGGGCGACACCCGCAACATGCTCGCCATCGCCGAAGTCTATGAAACCGACATCATCCTGGTGAAGCTCGGCCAGCGTGCGCGCATCACCAGCTCCGCCCTTCCCGATGCGTTGACCGGCACGGTCGAGAAGATCGGCCGCATGATCTACAAGAACGATATTCACCACATCGACCCCGCCGCCAGCGCCGACGCCCGCGTGATTGAGGTGACCATTCGCCTCGATCCATCGGAACTGGCGGGCCGGATGACGAATCTGCAAGTGGATGTGGTTATTTCGGAGTAGTTTTCAGTGTTCAGTTTTCAGTGTTCAGCAAGAAAGAAGAAAACCATCAGTCGAAGCTGAACACTGAAAGCTGAACACTGAAAACTGAACACTGCAATGAGCTCAATAGCGACAAAAAATCTGAAGCATAGCAAGGTGCGGACGCTGGTGGCAATCGGGGGTGTGTGCTTTGCCGTGACCTTGCTATTCATGCAGCTGGGGTTCTTCGCGACGGTGTCGCGGTCGGCGACGCTGATCTACGACGGCCTGGATTTCGATGTCGTGCTAACTTCGCCCAATTACGTGGTGCTCACCCAGGCGAGCACGTTTCCACGCTCGCGACTGCATCAGGTACATGCCCACCCGCAGGTGGAACACGTCATGCCGCTGTACGTGAGCCGGCACGTGTGGCGGAATCCGCAAACCCGTTTTCACTGGCCGACCGTGGTTCTCGGCGTCAACCCGCGCGATCCGGTAAGCCACCGGGCCGAGCTGGCGCAGCAGCTTCTCGCCCTGGCCAGGCCCGATACGCTGCTGATCGACACGCTTTCCAAGGAGGTGCTCGGGCCGCAGGAGTCCGGCACGGAGGTCGAGGTCGGCTCGCATAACCTGCACATCATCGGTCAGTTCACGACCGGCCCAGGCTTCGAGGCCGGCTTGATCGTGGTCGGCGACCAGACCTTCTCGCGCATCTTTGGCGGCCGGCCCCTTTCCGCCGTCAACGTCGGGCTGGTGAAACTCCGGCCCAGCGCGGACCCTGAACAGGTCGTCGCCGACCTGCGCCGCAACTTGCCCGCGGATGTGCGTGTCCTGACGCGGCGCGAGCTGGCCGATAAGGAAATCCACTACTGGCTCATCAGCACCAGCACCGGCGTGATCTTCATCTCCGGCGTGACGATCGCACTCCTTTTCGGCGTGGTCATCACCTATCAGGTGCTGTCCCTGGAGGTGAACCAGCGCTTGCCCGAGTACGCCACGCTCAAGGCGATGGGCTTCAGCGACGTGTACCTGAACGGCATCGTGCTCAAGCAAGCAATCATCTTTGCGATCGTCAGCTACATTCCCGGCTTTTTCATCGCCGTGGTGATCTACGCCACCGGTGCGGCCATGACCGGCTTGCCGATGGGCATGACGGTCAGTCGAGCGCTTGCTGTGTTTGTCCTGAATCTGTTGCTGTGCTGCGTCTCAGGCGTGCTGGCTTTGCGCATCCTGCGACGTGCCGACCCCGTGGAGCTCTTTCATTGAGGTTGACATGCGTTTGCGGCGAATACCTGTGGGACTGCGAATCCTGACTCACACGCCGGGCCGGCTCGCGGTGTCGCTCGCCGGTGTCGGGCTGGCCATCGTGCTGATGTTCTCGCAAGCAGGCTTCCGCCATGGCGTCCTCGACAGCCAGGCCGGGTTGATCCAGCGGCTAAACGGCGACCTGTTCATTCTCGGCCGGCAGAAGTCGCAGATGTACGTCGATGAGCTGTTCCCGAGCCGGCGACTTCACCAGGCACGCATCTGCCCCGGCGTTCACGCCGTCTTCCCGCTGTACATCGAAATCCAGCGTCCCGTGTGGCGGAACCCCAGCGACGGCAGCATGCGCGTCATTCGTGTCCTGGCGTTCGATCCAGACGATCCGGTGTTCGACATGCCCGACGTGCAGGTCCACAGCGCAGCCCTCAAAAGGCCGGACACGGTGCTGTTCGATCGTCAGGCCCGCGACTATTTTGGCCGACCGCAAACCGGGACGGTGACCGAACTATCCCAGCACAAGGTCAATGTCGTCGGCACCTTCCGCCTGGGCACCGACTTTCTCAGCGATGGCAACCTGATCATGAGCAGCCGCAACTTCGCCAAATTCTTTCCCATCGCCCCCGGTCATGCGGCATCACATCTGCCAGGCGTGGCCGTCGGTGTCGTGCAGGTGGCGAAGGACACTGACGTCCATGCGGTTCGGCAGAACCTGAGCAGGTCGCTCCCCGCGGATGTCAAGGTGCTCACCAAGCAGGAACTCGTCAACATGGAGATTCGATACTGGGAGGAAAACACGGCCATCGTGCTGATCTTCACGCTGGGAACCGTCGTCGGCTTCTTCATTGGCATCGTGATCTGTTATCAGATCCTTTATTCCAATGTGTCCCACTATCTGCCGCAGTTTGCGACCTTGAAAGCGATGGGGTTCACCAGTCGCTATCTGGTCGGCATCGTCATGCAGCAGTCAATCTTCCTGGCCGGGCTGGCGTTCCTTCCGGCTCTGGCGGCGGCGCAAGGTTTGTTCTGGATCGTCGGCGGCCTGACCGGGCTCTTGATGCTGCTGACGCCCTGGCGAATCGCATTCATTCTGGTCCTGGCGGTGGCGATGTGCGCGGTGTCCGGCATCATCGCTGTCCGCCGCGTCATGCACACCGACCCGGCGGAGGTATTCAAATGACAACCGACAACTGCACTTTTCACGCGACGGGAGAACGAGGCTCCGGTCGAGCCTATTTTGACGGTGATCAAACGGCTCGGCGGGAGCCATGCCCTCCGACCATGGCGCTTGCGCGCCCTGAGCTAGGCAATGAGCCGGTCGTCAGCATCCACGGACTGAATCACCGCTTTGGCAGGGGAGACATCAGCCAGCAGGTTTTGTTCGACATCGACCTCGACATTAAGCCGGGCGAGCTTGTCCTGCTGACCGGGCCGTCCGGTTGCGGCAAGACGACACTGATAACGTTGATCGGTGGCCTGCGCTCCATTCAGGACGGTAATCTCGAAGTACTGGGCCGCAACATGCGTGGCCTCGCCCGGCAAGACCAGGTCGAGACCCGCCGGGACATCGGCTTCATCTTTCAGTCGCATAACTTGCTCGACGCCTTGACAGCCGGCGAGAACGTCAGCCTGGCGCTCGACCTCAAGACCTACAAGCCGGACCGCCTGCGCGAACACGCGAGCAACCTCCTTGGTATCATGCAGCCGGATGCCCGTAACGAGCGGCTCGACGCTGTCCCCCGGCGTGTGGATGCTCTCGCACGCACGCTCACTATCGGCTTGCTCGAACACCTGAGGCTTGGCGAGCGCGTCGATCACAAGCCGCACCAGCTGTCGGTCGGGCAAAAACAACGCGTTGCCATCGCCCGGGCCCTGGTCAATCATCCCCGCCTGGTCCTCGCCGACGAACCCACGGCCGCCCTCGACAAGGCTTCCAGCGAGATCGTCATCGACCTGTTCAAGAGGCTGACACGCAGCGGCTCGACTATTCTGATTGTCACACACGACAGCCGGATCATGGATCAGGGCGACCGCGTCATCACCATGAAGGATGGCCGGATCCAGTCAAACGTCATGATTGACGAGAGCATCCGTGTGTGCGTGTTCCTGCAGAGCGTGCCGCTGTTCTCCGGCTTGCCTCCTGGCCAGCTCGTGGATGTGGCAGAACAGCTGCGCAAGGAGACGCACGCGGCGGACGCCTGCATCATCCGCCAGGGCGAGGCAGGCGACAAGTTTTACCTGATCAAGGAAGGCACGGTCGAGGTCCGCGTGGCTGAAGGCTCGACGGGCATGCAAGTGGCAACGCTCGGCCCAGGCCAGTTCTTCGGCGAGATGGCCCTGCTGGAAAACCAGCCGCGCAACGCCACCGTCACGGCACGCAACCACCTGGAATGCTATACCCTCAGCAAGCAGGCCTTTCTCAACGCGCGCGCTGCCTTCGCACCGATGCGCGACGAGTTGTTGAAGGTGTACGCGCAACGCTATCGGTCTGGTTGAAATACCTGGTTCGATAGCGCGATAGCGGCCTGGCCGGCGCCCGGTCAAAACGCCCCCTGCCGATTGGGCGACGCGCCGTTTTGTTCTTGCTCCCGGTGCGAACGAAACGGGCCGCCGTCAACCGATTTGTCCCTCACTTTTCGACGATCCTGCCGTCGTCCAGTGTAAAGAGAATGTGTAAACCATTGCTGACAAATCAGCCCGGAGCAGCGCCGTCATCCCAATGCCAGAAACTGATCAGCCGTTGGGAAACTGGCAAGACGGCAGCCCAGAAACCAGCGGCCATCGGGAAGCAATCTGGTGTGCCGGACTTCCACTACCAGGTTGGGAGTTGACTTCGAGGCATTTGCGGGTTCAATGCTAATCACGGCTCCCACTTCGAACTCGCGGTCCAGCAGCAATCCGATTCCGCACACAGAGATGTCCCAAACACTCGCGGATAGCGCTGTTGTACCGTCCTGCGGAATGCGGACGGGACGAATGGTATCACCACGTATACGCTTTACCAGCCGACGATCCTGTGAACAAGCCATGATTTGTTTCAGCCACAATGGCACAAAACCGGTCAGGTTGTAGCGACAGTTCCGGCCGCGGCGTAGGGTAAGGTTCCTTGCTCCAAGTTCAGGTTCCGCTCGCGGCGGCGGTGACGCGCTTGCGCC